>JAWKQB010000003.1:0-300000 GCA_041390365.1 Syntrophotaleaceae bacterium
GCAGGTAATCCTCCTGATCGATGGTCTCCATGCGCTCGACGGAGCCGCCTTCCTCGTCTTCCAAGCGGTCGTTGAGCGAACAATTGCAGAGCCGGTAATCCCGCAGGCCGGCCTTCCGCGCCTCGATGATGGTGGCGATCTTGTGTTCCACCACGCGGGCGATAAAGGTGTTGCGTTGGGCGCGGTCGGCGTTGTACTTGGGCAGGCGTTGGAGCAGGTCCATCAGCATCTCCTGCTCCAGGTCCTCGCGGTCAGACTCGGTGAAGCCCACCCGTCCGACCAGTTGTCTCGCCTTGTACTTGATGATCTGAACGGCATACTCGTCGATTCCTTCGTAGCGTTTGTCGAAACCCATCTGAGCCTCCTCGGGGCCGAGGAGGAGCTCGTGTGGGTGTCGACCTATGCCGGGACGACCGCTCTAAATGAAGCGAGCGGAGGTGTTGCGAGTACGCCGGTATCGGCGACACCCACAACGACCTCCGCTCTGCGGCCAGTCTGTTGTCTGGTGATGGACCGTGCTCTATGGCCGGGTCTGAATCAGACCCGGACCGCGTCCGCCACGGTCATGCGGACGGGCAATCCGTTGTCGATCATGAGTTCCTGGATCGAGAGCGAACGCTCCCGGTCGAAGACCTCGAACAGCTCCGCCACCTTCTTTTTCAGAGCGAAGCCGTCGTTGCCGCGGGATTCGTTCGGTCCGTTGTCCTTGCCGAACAGAAACAGCCGCAGCACGGTGGGCGGGGGATCGAAGACCGGCTCGCCGTTTTGGACGCGCAGTCCCTCGATCCGCCCGTAGTTGATCTCCTGCATCAGCTCGACCAGGCGTTTCCTGGCAGGAGTCAGGGCCGCCTTTGTCACGACATCCGTCATACCGGACCTCCTTTCGCGCACTTGGGCGCATCAACGAAAAGCCCCCTGGGAGGCGGGTCCGGCGAATGGACCTCCCAGGGGGCGTTCACCCGGATCATCCGGGCGTTTCTTCCAGGGTGAGGGTCTCGCCGGACCGTCACCCCTCTTTGGCGAAATTTCGATCAGAGGGGCGGAACGGCCCGGCACGTCGATGGCGATGGGCAGGAAAATGCTGAGATTTCAGGCGGATGCCTGAGCTACAGAGAGGAAACTTTTTTTGATTTTTTTTCCGGAGGCCCAGCGAAATTTCGCTGACTCGGAGAACAGACTATTCGTCGGGGGAGATGAGGAAGAGTGCCTGCCAGCCCTTTCCGTCATCCGTCAGGCGGAAGGGATCGCCTTCGATGCGGAAGAAGTCCTGCAGGTTGGCGGCGAGGAGTTCGCGGCGTTTCTGGTTTTTCCGGTCTGCCTTATTGCTGGTCCAGTCAAGAACCCCTCGCTCCTCGGCGAAGGTCTTGAGCAGATCCCATTGAACGGTGGGATCGCCGTTCTTCTTGTTGGCCATGCCCATCTGCGTGTAATTGAACACGCCTCCGGCCGTTTTCGCTTTGACCGAGACGGTATGCCCGTCCTTGAAGCGGATCGATACGTCTCTCCAGGTTGCATCCGGTGGTGTGGGGAAGAAGACCATGGAGTCTCCTTCCTTCGGCGATGGAAGATTGGAACTGCGGAATTGGGCCAGGACTTCATCGAGTGGACGAAGAAGCCGAAGTTGTCGCTTGTCACCGATGGCAACGCTTTCCGACAGGGACACGAAGCCAGACCGCTTGTCGGTCAGCCGCTTCTCCGCCTTCGCGGAGCAGAGTTCCCGTGTGGGAGACAAGAGAATGAACGGCGTGCTATTCCTCCCCAGGAGACCATCCACTGCCTCGCTGAAATCGTCGGGTTCGATCTGGATGGTCAGGTAGACTGGGAAACGGTATCCGGCATATGGAGAGTAAACGCCGATGCGCGTCGTTCCGGGAAGATCGGTTCCCGCGTCGGTTTCTGCGATCAGGTCGAAGACCTTGGCGAGCGCCGTGTCGAGAGTCGGACGATCCAGCTCATAGACCACGATGTCGGATCGCTGCAGGACAAAAGTCTCGCATCCACGTTCGCACCTGCAGACGGCGACAATGTCCTCCGGACCGTGCACGACCACTTCGTGCTCACAGCCACAGCCGCGTTGAACCATGCAGGGATGTGAAGACGCCAGTTTGCCGTTCGGACGAAGGAAGGCCTTCGCCGCCCCATAGTCGTTCCCGAACCGGGCTTTCCACTCGGCATCCACCGCGGCCACGCCGGGGACGGTTTCAAGTGCCTGCCAGAATCCGGTCGGTCTATTCCTCACCGTCTTCCTGCTCGGCGAGGATGAATCCGCGCTTGGTGAGCCAGTCTTCGACCACGGCGGCGTCGCTGTCCCTGGTGTACTGGGCGATGTTCGATGGGCGGATGGTCACGGTCCGGGCCGTCTTGGAGTCGGTGAATTTCACCTGAAAGCTCGCCCGGATGATCCGTGCCTTCTGGGGCATGGTGCGGCCGCGCCCGGCGTAGGCGGCGAACACGTCGTTGGCCTTGCGTATCTCGGTCTCCTTCTCCGCGCCGCCCCAGAAAAACTGTATCTCCTTGAGCCGCACCCACTCCATACCGTCCACGTCCGTGCAGACGACGGAGGCATCTCCGTCGGTCCGGAGCGGCTCGAGCGTGTATTTGCCGGTCTCAGGGAAGAAATCCTCCTTGTTGAACACATGGCGGCCGAACTGCCGGCGGAAGAGGTCCTTTTCCCCTTTTCCGCAAGCATGCATTCGGATCTCACCGATGGTCGGTTCGTAAACCAGCACGTCGTATTTCTCTGGACGGTAGAAGACGCTCGAAGCCTGACCGCCGTCGAGGCTGCCCTCACGCCGCAACGGATCACCGTGACGCACCAGAAACCACACGGAATCCTTCTTGGGGTAAACGAAGACCTTCGATCCCCGTCCGCGCTTCTTCTTCTCGAACCAATCGTCGAGGTCCTTTTCCAGAGCCACGAGCGCTTTCGCTGTCGGCGGTTTGAACTTGGGGATCGGATGCGTATCGGTCTGAAAATACTCGAAGGACCGGGGCTTCAAGAGGTACTGCTCGGCGTGCTTGCGCTCGAGAAGGTCCTTGTTCTGCAGGTAGACCTGAACGGCCACGTCGGCCGCGGTGGGGTCCGGGTTCCCGTCGAGAGAGATGCCGTTGTTCTCCGCCTCCTGTAAGAGGACGTCCATGGCTTCGGGCGTGGCCATCTCATGCACGAAGTAGAGTGCGTCGAGCAGGCCCTTCGGCGTGTCCGTATCCGGGTTCATGAGCACATTGACGAGTTGGTCGTAGTCGATGCCGTCGGAGGCGGACGGCGGCGGCAACGTCAATCCTCTGCCGTCGAAGTAGGGCTTGTGAGGGTTCAGCAGAGCCAACAGATGTTCACGCGCGATGGCCTTGAGGCCGTCGGCATGGGCAAAACGCCTGAGATTGTACGTCGCCATTCGTTCTTTCCTCCTTGTTCTTTATAGCCAGGCCCTTCCCGGCGTTTGCGTTTCCGAGCCGGGCCGCCTGACTGCGACGACCTTGCCGATGATGCGCAGCCCGTCGTCGGGCCCCACGGGGATCGGTCGATGCTTCGGGTTTTCCGGTCTCAATTCAATTCTCTCGCCGCGGATATAAAGCCGCTTCACCGTGGCCTCGTCCTCCAACAACGCGACCACGATGTCACCGTTCTCCGCCACGGGCTGTTGTCGCACCACCACCAGGTCGCGCTCCCGGATTCCGGCGTCCACCATGCTGTCTCCGGTCACTTCCAGAGCGAAGCACCGGCCTGCCCTGGCGATCCCGCCTTCGACCAGCACCTCTCCGACGATGTTCTCCTCGGCCAAGATGGGCTGGCCGGCCGCCACCCGGCCGACGATGGGGACGGCCACAAGATCGGGGATGTCGTCCTCGGGTTCGCGGACAATCGCAATTCCACGAGCCTTCCGGGGTTCGCGCTTCAGATAGCCCTTGCGGACAAGCTGGCTCACCTGGCCGTGGGCGCTGGCGTGCGATATGCCGAGGATGTCCGCGAGTTCCTTCATGGTCGGGGGGAACCCCCGCCGGTTCGTGAAGAGGCGGATCTCCTTCAATGTACGGCGTTGCGGCTCGGTTATTTCCTGAACGGGGCGTCTGCCTCGCGGTCTTTGACTCATGTGTATCCTCAACCATCCAAATGGCTTATTTATGAACGCCAATGGCCGCAGGGCCCGGTCAGGGCAAACTACGGCCACATTACAGGCTGATATTATACGACCTGATAGGCATCAGGTCAATAGAAAAAATGTACATGAATCAGGAGGTTTGGGGATTGCCGGCGGGGATGAAAAGAGAGATCGGTGATCGGACGGGTGGATAGAGAGGCGGCCGGTTGCCTTGAGCGGGGGCGTCAGCTCATCCGCTCGGCGGTCAGCTTCGCCCACATCTTTCGTTGACGCGACCAGTGGGGAACTGCGGCAATGGGACGGACCTCTTTCTCCCGAAGCCGGTCACGCCCCTTGACCGTCCGGGGCAGGAAGAGAATCGCCTCTTGGATGTCCGGGGCCAGGTTGAGCAGGTTCATGATCTGGGTGATGCGTGCGCGCGTCACATAGCCGAGCCTGGCCAAATCGGCATAGTCCCGCACTTCGCCGCGCCGGACCAGTCCGTCGAAGCGGATTGCCAATGCCATCAGCTTCGAGATGCGGGGCAGATTCCCCGGCTCGATGGTTCGGTCTACCTCGTGTGGATGGTTGTCGCTTTTCCTGCGGTTCTTGGGTTTGAAACTGAAGGAGATCTCCAGCCGGCTCAGTCCCGTTCCGTCGGATGCGGTATTTTTCATGCGGACACCTCCCGACTGCGGATGTCGGCCTCGCTGCACAGCGCCTTGAATCCCGCTGAGCGGAAAGTCACGGTCACTCTACCGTCCCGCCCGTCATAACCGACGCGCTCGACGAGGAGTCGGACGATCCGTGATTGTTCTCGGGGGGACAGTGCCTCCCAAACCGGGGAGAAGACCGCCAGCGCCCGGGCCATATCCCCTTCGTCAACGGTTTCTCTCTGGATGGCGATGACCTCTTCGCGTATGGTGGTCATCCGCTGTTCTATGGTTCGAATCTGATCCTGAAGGTCGGCGAGTTGGTCCATGGCCGCCCCTCCGTTCGAGGCGGCGGTGAAGGACTCGCTCACCAGCTTCTGCACTCTGGTGTGCAGCCGTTTGAGTTCACGTTCGTGGCCGCGTTGTTCGGTTTCCAGTTCCACCATGCGCTTGCCGCTCTCTTCCCGAACCTTTGCAGCCGTCGCTGCGATGATTTCCTCATTCCTGCCTATGCCTCGGATGTGCTCGACCACCGCGGTCTCGATCTCGTGCGCGTTGAGCGACTTGGTCGGACAGGACGCCCAGCCTCGTTGTTGCGCGTTCAGGCAGACGTAGTAGCGATACCGTTTGCCGTTGTCCTTGGCCGTGTATGTATGCACCATCCCCGTGCCGCAGGGAGCGCAGTAGAGAATCCCCTTCAGGAGGGCTCCGTACTTGTTGCGCACCTCCTTGCCGCCGGTGCTGCCGTTCCGCCGGAGAGCATCCTGCACCCGCTGCCAAAGATCGACGTCGACAATTCCGTCGTGTTCGCCGTTGTATATGGTTCCCTTGTAATCGACCTTGCCGGTGTAAATCACGTTGGTCAGAAGCCGGAAGAGGCTGTTCTTGGTGAAAGGCTTTCCGCCGCGCTCCTGACCCCTCTTGGTGATCCACTGCTTGTTTTTCCAGCCGCGTCGTTCGATTTCCTGAACGACAGGGATCAAGGCTTTGTGCTCCAGGTAGAGCTGGTACATCCCCCGGACCTGTACGGCTTCGTCCTCGTTGACGATCAACCTGCCGCCTTTCGGGTCGACGTCATACCCGAGAACCGGCATCCCGCCGACCCACTTGCCCTTGCGCCGTGCGGCGGACATCTTGTCGCGGGTGCGCTCCGAGATGATCTCCCGCTCGAACTGGGCAAAAGATAAAAGGATGTTCAACGTGAGCCGCCCCATGGAACTGGTCGTGTTGAACTGCTGGGTGACCGAGACGAAGCTCACGGAGTGCTTGTCGAAGAGCTCCATCATGCGGGCGAAGTCCAGAAGGGACCGGCTCAGACGGTCCACCTTGTAGACCACCACGCAGTCGATGCCGCCCGACTCGATGCCGGCGAAGAGCCGCTTGAGGGCGGGCCGCTCCATGTTGCCGCCGGTGAAGCCGCCGTCGTCGAACCGATCCGGGATGCACACCCATCCCTCGTGTCTTTGGCTCGCGATATAGGCTTCCGCGGATTCCCGCTGGGCGTCGAGGCTGTTAAACTCCTGCTCCAGCCCCTCGTCTGTGGACTTGCGGGTGTAGATGGCGCAGCGGATCGTCCCGTTGGTTCTTGATGCCGACTCCAGGGCTTCTCCCCGGCCGTGGTTATTGTTTCTGCTCATTCGTTCCTCCTCTCGGGTTTGCGGCTCCCGCCCTTGGTCGCGGCATCGGCGATACCGAAGAAGAGGAACCCGTTCCACTTGCTCCCGGTGACCTCCTTGGCGATGGCTGAGAGGGACTTGTACCGTCGGCCGTCGAACTCGAAGCCGTTGTCGAGTACCTTGACCACAATGTCGCGGCCTTGGAACTCGCGGGCGAGCAGAGTTCCGGGCAGCGGCAGCCTCGGGTCGTGCGACGGGGATATGCGGCTGGTCGCCGTTCTCGCTTTGACCTCGGCGGAACCCGAGGCGACCGGATCACGCGGAGACCGCGTTCTCAGGTCGGCGTCATTGGCCAGTTCCTCAGCCCTGCGCCGGGCCCGCTCCGAAAGGTCACCCTCCGCCAGAGCCTGAATGCGCCAGGCGATTCGCTTGCGAAGAAACTCCTTATGGTAGGAGCGGGTCTCCTCCCCAAAGACCTCGAGGTACTTGTCCCGGAGTTCTCCGACGGTCATCCGGGAGAGCCCCTGGACCTCTTGATACGTTGTTGCTTCCATCCGAAACCTCCTTTGCTTCATGGGCTTCGCCCTGCGGGCGGCCCGTCCGCACCGCAATCTCAGGGCGTTAACTCGTGAATGAATGAAGGCTTCGGTGGCCCGGAATATCAAGGCGTTTCTCCGTAAACGCCTCAGATTCTTCAACTTGCGCTACATGCTCTGCCCCACTGCCGGAATCTGGGGCGATTCGGCGTCCGTTTCGATGGCGCATGTAGCCTCTGGCCAGGATCGTGGCGATCTCCGATATCACCTCTTCAAGTGAGGTGGGGACGTGTTCGTTGTCCGGCATCCGGTCCTCCTTTTGCGGGAGGCCGAGGAAGGGTTCCGTCATGGATGCCGCGGGACTGGATAGGCCGGTCATTGAGAAGGCCGTTGGAGCCCGTTCGACACCGCCCGAGGGCGATGTCGCCGGCACCCACAACGGTCTCCGATCTCACGGCTGTTTCCGCTGTCTGGTAATCCGCTTGCGCCGGACCCACTGGTCCGGCTTTCGGCAGATACCTACCGGAGGGGAGTTCGAAATGTCGAAACGGGTGTCCGGATGCAGCCGGGCTGTTAAACAAGGCGGGTCGAAAAACGGAGAACGGGAGAATTCGGAGAGGACATTTGCGGTGAGCGCCCGCAACCCCCAGGGTTGCACCCAGTCCCCGGACTGCGGGCTTCGAAATGGAGAATCAGGATAAATGTGCGGGCGGGCGTAAGTCGGCGTGGGCACGCCGGAAACGACGAGACCCCGAGGGGATCACCCCACGGGGCCTTGCGTTAAATAAGAACCGCTGAAATCAGCGGATGGATTTTTGGCTCCCCGGGCAGGACTCGAACCTGCGACAAGGCGGTTAACAGCCGCCTGCTCTACCGACTGAGCTACCGGGGAATTTATATCGCTCCAGCTCAAGCGATGGGCTGGATTATACTGACGCTGCTTAGTATGTCAAGGGTTTTTTCAGCGGCAACCAACCCTTTCCCCCGCCCCTGCCCCGGCCTCTCAGATGACTCAGATCCCAATCTCCGCCCGCGGTTCGGCACCCTCGGAGCGGTCCACGTCGGGAGCGCACTGGACCAGCCGCTCGGGTCCTATCCCCTGTGCTGTGAGATAGTCCCTTACGTTTTCACCCCGCCTTCGTGCCACCTGCAACAACTCTTCTTCGGAGGGATCACCCTCTTTGTCCGCGGGCACGGCAACGCCACAGACGATTATGGTCACCTGCGGCCGTTTCTGTAGCCTGCCTGCCACATCCCGGAGGTGTTGACGGTTTTGTTCGGAGAGTTGCGTTTGGCCCGGGTCAAAGGACACCGGCTGGAAGCGCAGCTCGAAGACCGGTTCCAGAAGCAGCTCCTTGCCCAGCTTGGCTGCCAGTCCCAGGGGGGACAGATAACCGAGCGCCGCCGTCCGGATCCCCTTGAGAATCGCCCTTTGAATCACGTCTGAATAATCGAAATCGGGATCGGTAATGGTCCCGCTGACCGGGATATTCAGCTTGATGACCCCGTCGCCATCGCGCAGCAGGGCAACCCCGGTGTGCAGGCTGAAGCCGAGCAAGACATTGATCTCCTGACGGGTTGCCGGATCGACGGCATCCAGATTCAGCTTGGTCATTTTCCAGTCCGTCTGGGCCTCGAGGCTGCCTTCCCGCACCTGGATGTCCGCCATTACGTCCAGATTGCCGCTCTTGGCCGCATAGCCGAAAAGCTTTTCCGTATAGCCCGTGAGCTTGGTCATGTCGAGCCCCTCGATCTCCAGCAGCAGATCCATGGACGGCTTGTCCTGCAGCGAGAGAAGCCGGCCGTTAAGGCGCAGATTGCTGTAGCGGCCGAATTTTCCGTCCATCTGCAGGGGACTCGGCCGGCCCTCCGCCAGGTTCAGATCCTGTATGCCGATGTTGAACGGCTGCAGCTCCAGTTTGACGAAAGGATCCACGCTGCGGTCGAGATAGCGGAGGCGGCTGTCCCCGCCGTTGATGTCGAAGCGCCCCATGCGCAGGCTCAGCGGCTTTTTGTCCTCCTCTTTTTCTTTCGGCAGCCATTTGCCGAAGGGGAAATCCCCATTGGCATCCCGGACCAGAATTCCCTGAAGTTTCTGAACACTGCATTCGGCCACAGCCAGATCGCGGGGTCCTGCTATCTGCAGATTTTCCAGCTCGGCCCGCTCGCCGTTTAAAAAGAAGAGATTTCCCACCTCGGTTTCTCCGGGACGCTCCAGCAGCTGCATCCCGGCGATTCGCAGCCGCTCGGCGGATAGGTTGTCCGCGCCGGTCAGGCGCATCCCGTCTATCTCCATGTTCCGGAGAACTGCAACGTCAAGCTCCTTGTCCCGCTCCCGCAACTGCAGAGAAGCCAGCCTCCCGCCCCCCTGCAAAAGGAAGGGGGCTCCCTGGGGCACGGCGTCTGTTCCCAGGGCAAAATCCGCGCGGATTCGTGCCTTTTCTCCCCGCAGCCCCATTCGGGCCTCGGGCAGCACCATGGAGAACTGAGGAACCTCCACCTCCCCATCCGCAGTGAAGGTCGGCTTTCCGGCCGTTGGTCCACCCCCGATAGTTGTTGTGAAGAAAGTGTTTCCGGTCCAGTTCAGAGCAACATCCCGAAAACGCATCCCTCCGACTTCGCCATAAACCTGGGTGGCCAGGATCGATCCCTTCATCCTCAGATCCAGGCTCCCCTCGGGCCGCTGGTAGGCACCTTCGATTGTTGCATTGAGGCTGAGGAGGCCGTTTTCAACGTAGGCCTTTTCAAGAAGATAGGGCTGGACCAGGGAAACGGGCCATTGAAAAAGGGTGGCCCGGCCCTCGAAGGCGATCTTCTGGTTGGAAACCTGCGCCTCGCCCTTGAGGGACAGGGGGTGGCCGTTGGCCTCCAGGGCGATATCCAGCAGCGCCGGCTGCTCGGTTTTGGCGAGGGTATCAAAGTTCCTGACATGGATCTGGAGCGGATCGATATCCAGGCGCAGAGCCGGTTCCAGACTTCGGTCCCGGATCAAAAGGCGGCTGCCCGTGCCGATATTGACGAATCCGAGACGAATGGCCGGCCATTCGAATTTCTCTTTCGGCTTTTTTTCAGCGGGCATCCTCCAGGGGGACAGCACGACCCCCTGTTCGTTCCGTATCAGCAGCGCGCCAAGATTTTGCGCCTGCAGACTCTCCAGGATCAGGGGCCCGGCGCCGCCGTATTTCAGACCTCCCGACTCGACATGGGCGGCCTGCAGATAGAACGGAAGGGGTTTCATTTCCGGCCGCTCGAGCAGCCGAAGGTTGGATGCGAGCCCCTGTTCCAGGGAGAAGGACTTGAGCCCCCGCGTCTGCAGTCGATCCAGCTCCAGGCGATCCCAGGAGGCCATGATCAGGTTCCTGGCCCTGTCGGACAGGGAGATGCGGCCGGTGGTGCCGGTGAGATCGAGCAGAAAACCGGCATCGGTGGGAACCTCGGGGGTTCCCTTTTGAAAAGACAGATCCGCGTTCGCTTTTTCCGCATAGACCGCAAGGTCCCGCTCGACAAGCAGCAGGTCGAATCCGGAACTCTCAAGGGTCCCTTCCGCAGCAAAGAGGGGCGCCTCCTGATTTTGCAGAGAGACCTCCATGCGGCCGCTCCAGGACAATTGGGTGTTCTTGACGGCCACTTTCGGCGTCCGGCCCCTGGCCTGTTCCAGCCGGACGCTGCCGGCGACCTCCATCTTTATCCCGGCCTTCTCCGGCAGATAGCTTCCATCGGCCTTGATATCGGCGAACAACACCCCTTTTTCCACAATCAGGCCGGCTTCCCGGAACCACGGCTGCATCCAGGAAGGATGAACAGCGTCGACCTTCACCTGAAGGTCGAAGGACGGCTGGTCGGCGAAAGGGCTGGCCTGCCCCTGGAGGAAGAGAGTGCCTTCGGCGACCTTCAGCCGGGCCCTAAACGCCCCGGCTTCTTCGGGTTTCCATTGGGCCATGGCACCAATGTGCGCCTCCTCCACCAGAATCTCTTTGGTGAAGCTTTCATCCAGGTAACGCACCCTGACGTTATACAGGTCTACATCCTCGAAACCGAAGGCCCAGCCTTTCCCATCCTTCTTCTGTTTTCCTGCCGCATCGTCGGTGCGGATTCTGAGTCCGCCGATATAGAGTGCCTCAGGGGTCCGTCGTACGGTGACCACGGCGTCGCGAAGATTGATGCTGGTGAGTTTCAGATTCTGCTCCAGCAGGGGCCACCAGCCGATCTCGAAACTCGCCCGCTCCCACCGGATGCGCCCGGGGGCTTCCTCCCTCTGGGCGATCAGGGTGTGCACCACGAGCTTGCCGGTCAAAGGATTGAAATCGACATTCTCGATCTCCGCCGAAATGCGCCCCTGACGCTCCAGCCAGCGCTCGAGAGCGAAATGGATGCCCCTGGGAAGAAAGATCAGTCCCAGGGCGACGAGGAGCAGCAAACCTGCCAGCGAACCGATCAGGACCGGATGACGGCGAACAAAGCCGAGAGCCATGCGTTCTGTCCTTGAAAAAAATGGTTGTCGTCTTCTTGAAAAATCTATCATAAACAAACTCTTATACCATCCCTGCCCCTCATCCCCGGAAAGCCTTTTTCTTTGCGCGTCTTTGGTAAATTGCTATAATTACTGAAATCTTGCGGCAGGATATTTGCCGCTATCTTTTTCCGCTTCCCCACGACAGCGCCATGGCCCTGAAAAACAATATAAGTCCCCAATGGATAGAAGCCCAGTACCTGCTCTGGCGCAAATCACCGGACAAACTGCCGCCGGACTGGCAGGCCTTTTTCAGCGGCTATGAAATGGGCCGGGAAACCCCGGCGGAAACAGCTCCCGCCGTCTGCCTGACGCCCGAGATGGCCGCCAAACAGTCGTCGGTGGACGCACTAATCTACCGTTACCGGGAGATGGGTCATCTGCTCGCCTGCACCGATCCCCTCTCCCCCTGCCCGACGGAACACCCGCTTCTGGCCCTGGACCTTTTCGGTTTGGAGCGAAAGGACCTGGATACCACCTTTCACCTGCGGAGTTTCCCGGTCCCCGCGGCCCCCCTGCGGAATATCATCGCCCTTCTTCGGCAGATCTACTGCGGTTCCATAGGCATTGAATACATGCACATCCAGGATCCGGCCGAGAAGGAATGGCTCCGCGAGCGAATGGAGACGACGGAACAGGGGATCTGTCTGGATCGCGAAGACAAGCTGACGATCCTGCGTAAACTGCAGGAGGCGACCCTGTTCGAGTCTTTCCTGCACCGGCACTTTCTCGGCCAGAAACGTTTTTCCCTGGAGGGGAGCGAGGTGATGATTCCGGTCCTCGACCGGATTCTGCACCGGGCGGCCGGGCTCGGCATCCGCGACGTCGTTCTCGGCATGCCCCATCGGGGACGGCTCAACACCCTCGCCAACATCTTCAGCAAACCGCTGGAAGCCATTTTCGCCGAGTTCGAGGACAACCTGGAGTTGGAGTTCGTCGGCGAAGGTGACGTCAAGTACCACCTCGGCTTTTCCACCGATCTGGACCTGGAGGAAGGGCCCCTGCACCTGACCATGACCTCCAATCCCAGTCATCTGGAAGCCGTCGATCCGGTGGTCGAAGGCAAGGTGCGGGCACGCCAGGACGCTTTCAGCGAGGAGGGGGATAAAAAGGTGCTGCCGCTGCTGCTGCACGGCGACGCCGCTTTCGCCGGCCAGGGGATTGTGGCGGAGGTGCTCAATCTGAGCCAGCTCGAAGGCTACCGGACGGGGGGGACCCTGCATATCGTCATCAACAACCAGATCGGCTTCACCACCGTCCCGGAAGATGCCCGTTCGACCCATTACGCCACCGATGTGGCCAAGATGCTGATGGTGCCGATTTTCCATATCCATGGTGAAAATCCGGAGGCGGCCATCCGCGCCGTGGAGATGGCCCTCGACTACCGGCAGCGGTTCGGCCGGGACGTGGTGATGGAAATCATCTGCTATCGTCGACAGGGGCACAACGAGGGGGACGAGCCCTACTTCACCCAACCCCTGATGTACGAAAAAATCAGGCAGCGGCCGTCGATGAGCGAGATTTACGCCCGGCAGTTGATGGAGGAAGGGGTCGGGGAGGATCTCGTCGAAAAGCAGGCCGCGGCGATCCGCAAGCGGCTCGACCAGGCTTTGGGCGGCGAGCGCCGCAGGCCGCAAGCCGGTTTCGAGGGGAAGTGGGGCCGCATCGAACGGGACTTCGCACCCTGGGACGAAAGCACTGCCGTTGCCGAAGAAAACCTCCTGGAGCTCGCGGATGGTCTGGCTCGAGTTCCCAAGGGGTTCAACATTCACCCGCGGGTCGAGAAACTGTTGCGGAACCGGCTCGAGGCGGTTCGAGAGGACAGCGGCATCGACTGGGCCACGGCCGAAAGCCTGGCTTTCGCCTCGTTGGTGACCGAAGGCCATACCGTCCGGCTCTCCGGGCAGGACAGCCGACGGGGCACATTCAGCCAGCGTCACGCGGTCCTGTTCGATACCGAAACCGGCTCCGAATACACCCCGCTGACCAATTTTCCCCAACAGGCACCGTTTTCCGCCTTCGACAGCCCACTGTCGGAAGCCTCGGTGCTCGGTTTCGAATACGGCTACTCCCTGGAAACCCCCGACGCCCTCGTCCTGTGGGAGGCCCAGTTCGGCGACTTCGCCAACGGGGCCCAAGTGATCATCGACCAGTTTGTAACCAGCAGCCTGCGCAAATGGAGCCGTGCCAGCGGCCTGGTCCTGCTGCTGCCCCACGGCTACGAAGGCCAGGGCCCCGAACATTCCAGCGCCCGCATCGAACGCTTTCTGCAGAGCTGCGCCGAAAACAACCTGCTGGTCGTCAACCCGTCCACCCCCGCCCAGTTTTTCCATCTGCTGCGGCGGCAGGTGAAGCTTCCTTTCCGGCGCCCCCTGGTGGTCTTCACCCCCAAGAGCCTGCTGCGCAACCCGCTGTGCCGTTCCCGGCGAAAGGATTTGACCGACGGGCGGTTCCGGGAGATCCTGCCCGCCGATCAGGCGCCGGAGCAGGTCACCGACATTCTCCTCTGCTCCGGAAAAATCTATTTCGATCTGCTCGACAAAAAGGAGCAGGAGGGCTGCAATCATGCAGCGCTGATCCGCATCGAACAGCTCTATCCCCTGAGGGCCGATCTGCTCAAGCAGGCCGTGGCTCCCTTTGGCAAAAAGGCCCGGCTTGCCTGGGTCCAGGAAGAACCGAAGAACATGGGGCCCTGGCGTTTTCTCGCCCCCCGGCTGGCGGAGATTCTCGGCACCTGTCCCACCTATATCGGCCGGGACGAGGCCGCCGCACCCGCCGGAGGCAGCCACCGCTGGTTCAAACAGGAACAGGAGGAGATCCTCCGAAGGGCCCTGAACCTGAATTCATCCGGCAACTGAGCCGACAAAGGAACCTGTCATGGAAATAAAAGTCCCCGAAATCGGTGAATCTGTCTTCGAGGCGGTCCTGGCCAAATGGCACAAGCAGGACGGTGTCGAAGTGGCCCGGGACGACCTGCTGTGCGAACTCGAAACGGACAAGATTACCCTGGAACTCCACGCCGAGGAAGACGGCCTGGTCTTCCACAAGGCCGCAGAGGGGGAAACGGTGGAAGTCGGCCAGGTGATCGCCGTACTGGAGGAGAAAGGGGACGGGAAAAAGCCGGAGCCGGAGAAAAAACCCGAACCGCAGAAGAAGCCGGCGGTAACGAAAGAGCCCGAGGGGCAAAAGGAACCCGCGGAGAAAACCGGGAAGAAAAAGGAGCCGGAGCCGGCACCGGAAAAGACGCAGGCCAGACCGGAAGCGGAACCGGCGCAGCCGGCCAGGGAAGAACCGGACGCCGCCGAAGCACCCACGCCGGAACCATCCGAGGAGGGCCGGATCACCCGCCGTCCCCTGACCCCGATCCGCAAAAGGATCGCCGAAAGGCTGCTTGCGGCCCGGCAGCAGACCGCCATGCTCACCACCTTCAATGAGGCGGACATGAGCCGGGTGCAGGAACTGCGCAGGAAATATCAGCGCTCCTTCCAGGAGCGGCACCAGGTCAAGCTGGGGCTGATGTCCTTTTTCGTCAAGGCGTCGGTGGAGGCTCTGAAGGAATTTCCGGAAGTCAACGCCCGGCTGGAGGAAGATGCCGTCGTCTACCAGCATTTCTACGACATCGGCATCGCCGTCAATTCGGAGAAAGGGCTGGTGGTCCCGGTGCTGCGGGACGCCGACAAACTGCACTTTGCCGAAATCGAACGGGGGATTCTCGACTTCGTCGACAAAATCGACAGCAACCGCCTCGACCTGGCCGACCTCAAAGGGGGCACCTTCACCATCAGCAACGGCGGCGTCTTCGGTTCCCTCCTCAGCACCCCCCTGCTGAACCCGCCCCAGTGCGCGGTACTCGGCATGCACGCCATCCAGGACCGCCCGGTGGCCCGCAACGGTCAGGTGGTGATCCGACCGATGATGAACCTGGCCCTGAGCTACGACCACCGCCTCATTGACGGCCGCCAGGCGGTACAGTTCCTGAAGCGGATCAAGGAACTGGTGGAGGAGCCGGAGGAGATGTTGCTTGAAGCGTGAAGCGTGAAGCGTGAGGAGTGAGGAGTGAGGAGAGGAGTGAGGGGTGAGGGGTGAGGGGTGGCTCGTGGCTGATTTTGACTTTGCCTTGCCTTTGCCGTCAACTCCCCTGTGACGCAGCCGGAGAGGAGCGGGCGGCGGGCGAAAAAGGCGGAAAAACTGTCTGAGGGCGCGAAAGCGACCGAGTTTTTTTCCGCCCGCCCGACGTCTGCTCCGCGCAGGGAACCCGCCGCAGGCGGGCAAGGAGCCGGGGGGCCCTTTCTCTGCTTACTCTCTTTGGGCAAGCAAAGAGAGTAAGTCGTCGTGCGGGGGCGAAACCCCGCGGTGTTAGGGGACGAAACCCCGCGGTGTTAGGGGATGAAACCCCGCGGTGTTAGGGGTCGATACAAGGGCGGACACGCAGGTCCGCCCCTACTATGCTTTTACCTCGCTCTTAGTCACCGCCTCAGCCTTGATCCGCTCCAGCATTTCGGAAAGGACCGGTTTGACATCTTCCCGCACTGCGCCGGCCACAATAATGAACAGCAGGTCGTCGCCGGGGGTGAGTTTGCCTTCGCAGGCCTCGGCCATCACCCGGTAAATCCCCGGCCGCTGTTCGTATTCCCGGCACAGGGCGGCAATTTTATCATGGTCGGCCTTGACCTCGACCGCCGTCACCTCTTTGCCGTCCCCCCGCGACCAGCCCCGCACCACCCCGTTATGAATCAGCATCATGCCGACGTTCCTGCTGAACTCCGGATCGCTCTTCAGTTCGGCGATCGCCTTGTTGATATCCATAATTACCTCCCTATGGTTAAAATTCAGAAGGCACAGAATACCGGCAGGAACGGGCTTTTGCCAGCCTTTTCTTAGCGGATCAAGGCCCGATCGCCTCCACACTGACGGCAATCGGCATCCTCCAGGCATTCCAGATAGCGCTGGGACTGGATGGCCGCCATGCAACCCGTCCCTGCCGCCGTGACCGCCTGGCGGAAAAACGGATCCTGCACATCCCCTGCGGCGAAGACACCGCAGACGCTGGTTTCGGTGCCGTTGCGGGTCACCAGATAGCCCCAGTCGTCCATCTCCAGCTGCCCCCTGAACAGCTGAGTATTGGGAATATGACCGATGGCGATGAAAATGCCGTCGCAGGTCAGATCCTCCTCGACGCCGGTTTTCAGGTGTTTAACCCTCACTCCGGTCAGGCCCTTCGAGGTGTCCCCATGCAGTGCGGTCACGACCGTATCCCAGCGAAAGCCGATGCGGCTGTTGGCCATGGCCCGCTCCTGGAGAAGGGGACCGGCGCGCAGCTGGTCGCGGCGATGCACGACCGTCACCCGCCTGGCGAATCGGCTGAGGAACTGGGCATCCTCCAAGGCCGTATCCCCGCCGCCGACGACCAGAACCTCCTTGCCCCGGTAGAAGTAGGCGTCGCAGGTGGCGCAGACCGAGACCCCGCGGCCGTAGAGTTCCTTTTCCATCGGCAACCCCAGCATGCGGGGAGAGGCGCCGGTGCAGATGATCAGGGATCGGCATTGATAGAGCCTCTCGTCGGTCCAGAGGCGGAAGGGAGTCGAATCCAGATCGACCCGGGTGACGGTGGCCTCGATCATGATCGTGCCGAAATGCTCCGCCTGCTTGCGCATCCGGTCCATCAGCTCGGGCCCGTCGATCCCCTCGGGAAATCCTGGGAAATTTTCCACCAGGGTAGTGCCGGTCAGCTGCCCGCCCGGCTGGCTGCCGGAAATGAGCAGGGGGCAGCAGTTGCTGCGGGCCGTATAGATGGCGGCGGTATAGCCGGCAGGGCCAGAGCCGAGGATGATCTGGTCGTATATTTTGTCGCTTTCCGGCATGCAAGGGCTCCTTTGTAGTGAGATGGGACCTATAAGTCTGATGAGACTTATGGGACCCATGCCGTTCAAGCTTAACTACTCGGTTGCTGTCGGCGGCTCCGGAGTACCGAGGGCGACGATCTTGACAAAGCGATTTTTGACGTCCGTGCGGACCTGTTCGACCCATCGGGCCTCCTCGGCCTGATGGGAGTAGAGCAAAGCCCTTTCGTACTCCCGCAGCAGCCGGTCCAGCTCGGGCAGGTCAGCGTCTTCGAGCTCGCGAACGGCCACCTGGGCTCCCTCGGCCAGGCGTCGCTGCAGTGCCTGGCAATTCATGCCCATGGCTTCGTCAAGATGGCAGTAGACCGTTCCGCCGGTCATTCCGGAGCAGAGCCAGGGGCCGGGATCGCCCAGCACCACCACCCGGCCGGCGGTCATGTATTCACAGGCGAAGCCCTTGAGGTTGGCCCGGCCGGCCAGATTCCCGGCGCCATCGTCCAGGGGCCGGCGGATGCGTCCGCCGAGGACCACTTCGGCTCCCGAGAGGCGGATGCAGGCGCGGCTGTCAGCATCCCCCTGGACCAGGAACAGTCCGCCGGTGGCGCCATAGGCCAAGCCCTTGCCCACCGAGCCGCCGATACGGCGGCCTTCCCGGCTGATCCCCTTGAGAATGACGATCTTACCTCCCGTCGCCCCCTTGCCGACTCCGTCCTGAGCCGCCCCCTCAACCCGGTAATTGATCCGTGGGATGTTGAAGGCCGCCAGGCCGTTGCCCGGAATGGCGCTGCGACGGAAATGAAGCAGCACCCTCTTGCGATCGTCGAGGTAACCTTCCTGCAATCCCCGGGTCATGGCGCCGGCCAGGTAGGTGCCGATGGCGCGGTCGCTGCTGGAGGCGTTGTCATCCTCGTAGCGGATCCGGTCTTCGGGTCCGTCGAAGGCCTCGGTCACCAGACTCGATATCAGTGAGGTCAGATAGTTGAGGGGCTTGCGGATGATCCTCACGTCGGTGACCGAACGGCGCGGCAGGCCGGCCGAAACCGGGGCCAGCAGTTCCTCAAGGTCGAGCCGGTCGAGCCCGCGGCCCTGCCGCAGCAGTTCGGCCTTGCCGACCAGATCGCGGGTGCGACGGAAGCCGAGGCGGGCGGTCAGGGTGCGGATCTCTTCGCCCAGGGCGCGGAAGAAGGTCGTTTCGTAAATGATGCCGTTTTCCAGCACGCGGGGCACGAAACGCTTCAGGCCGGTTTTTTCCGCCTCCTCAAGGGTCTCCACCTGGGTGGCGATGCCGACATGGCAGGTGCCCAGATGGCATCCGCGGCAGGCGGTGCAGCCGACCACCACCATCGGCAGAGTGCCGAAGCCGACCCGGTCGGCGCCCAGCAGCATCATCTTGACCACGTCGCGGCCGGTGTGCATGCCGCCGTCGGCCCAGATTTCCACCTGGTGCCGCAGACCCGCCTCGGCCAGGGACCGGTGGGCGAGGCGGACTCCGATCTCCGCCGGAAGGCCGACGAACTTGATGGCGTGGCGGCGGGCCGCTCCGGTGCCCCCGTCGTAGCCGCTGATGGTGATGATGTCGGCGCCGGCCTTGGCGATCCCCAGGGCGATGGTGCCGATGCCCGCCACCGCCGGCACCTTGACCGAGATGCGGGCCCGGGGATTGGCGGTTTTCAGCTCCTCGACAATCTGGGCCAGATCCTCGATGGAGTAGATGTCGTGGTTGTTGGAAGGAGAAATGAGGGTCACACCGACGGCGGAATGACGCGCCTCGGCGATCTTTTCCGTGACCTTGAAGCCGGGCAGATGGCCTCCCTCGCCCGGTTTGGCGCCCTGGCCGACCTTGATCTCCAGGATATCCGCCGAATTCAGCAGGTTCATATGGACGCCGAAGCGGCCCGAAGCGACCTGCTGGCCGCGATTGTGCCGGTATTGGCCGAGCATATCGGGGATTTCTCCCCCCTCCCCGTTCATGCAGACGATGTTGAGCCGCTTGGCCGCCTCGGCGTAGATGCGGAAAGGCGTCTCCCCCTGGCTGCCGAAACTCATGGCGGAGAACAGAATCGGCAGATCGTGGGTGCCGACGGAGGCGTCCACCTCCTTCGGATCGATGGTCAGTTCTTCGGTGAAAACGAAGTCGAGCAGGTGGCGCAGGGCCAGCGGGTTCTCTCTTTTCAGCTGACTGATCAGCCGGGACAGATCGTTGTAGTTGGCCTCCATCTTGGCCACTTCGCCGACCATCTTCCAGATCCGGGGGTAGAGACGGAACTGATTGACCACCGGTTCCTTGCGCCGGCTGCGGCCGACCCGGTTCCGCTCCCGGCCGTCCCGCTCCAAGGCAGCCAGGGTCAGCCCGCCCTTTTCCGAACCGCAGAAATTGACCACCTCGAAAATCTCCGCCAGTTCCGGCGCCAGGCCGATGGAAGCAAAAAAGCGGCCGTAACCGTCCAGTTCGTGGGTGCCCATGGTCGACATGACCTTCTCCAGCCCCTTGGCCTGGACGGTCACCAGATGGCGCAAGCCGTCGGGGTGTTCGTCGGCCAGCTCCCACATCAGGTAGGGGCAGAGGGCGTCGGCGCCCATGGCCAGAGCGAAAACAAGGTCGTGCAGATTGCGCAGGGCGCCGGAGCGGAGCACGAGGGAACAGCCGCGGCGCAGGCTCTCCCCCTCATCGTCCCGACATTCCCGCAGGGCCCGATTCACCCGGACGGTGGCCAGCATCGGGTCGATCCAGCCGCAGCCCGGACCGAAAGCCCGGCTGTCGTCGAGCAACAGCAGGGAGGCTCCCAGACGGGCGGCGGTCAGGGCCTCCTCCTCCAGTCGCTTCAGGGCCGCCTCCTGAGTTTCGTTGCGGCGAACGGCACAGGTCAGAATCCGGTAGCGAAACCGCCCGGCCGAAAAGTGGGCCAGCAGCCGCTCCAGGGTCACGGTGCCGAATTCGGCGGCCACAGCCCCATCTTCCTGCTTCGGCCCCAGCCTCCGGCCGCCGGCCAGCAGCGGCAGCTCGAGCTCCAGCGCCCGCCGACCGCGCCCGCCGAAACGGGGCCGCGGACCGAGGAATACCCGGGTGGAAAAATGTTCCGCCTCCCGCTCCCGGTCGATGGCGGGGTTGGTGACCACAGCCACCTGCTCCTTGAAATAATCCGCCAGGTTCTGCCTGGTGACGGCCAGGGCCGCCAGCGGCCCGTCATACCCGAGAGAGGCGATAGGATCCTGGCCTTTGCCGGCAATTTCCTTAAGGTTGCGCAGGTCGCTGCTCTTCCAGCCCAGCGCCGAGAGCAGATTGTCCCGCAGCAGTTGCCGGCTGCTGTCGACAGGAAAAGCTGCCTGCAGTTCTTTTTCCGGCAGCTCCCGCCCCTTTTCCAGCCATCGTCCCTGATCTTCGGGATGAATCTTGCGGCGAAGCCGCCGCAGGATCTCTTCCCGCAGCTCCTCGTGACCGAAGACCCGTACCGGTTTTCCCGCAGGGCCGTAAAGACCGATCTTCTCTCCCGGAGCCAACGGTTTGGGATCGGCTACGATCTCCTCCTGGGGCACCACCCCGACCTCCGAGGAGATGAAGTAATCCCCTTCCGTCTCGCCGAACCAGAGGGGCCGCAGCCCCATGGCGTCCACGCTGAAGACGCACTGATCTTCATGCCTGGCGATCACCGCCGCCGGGCCCTGGGCGCTGGCCGGAAAAAACCGGCGAAGAAAGGTATAGAGCTGGCGCTGTTCGGCAGGCATGCTGTCGATCGTGTTGAACACCGGCGGGAACACCGTTTCCATGGCCTCGAAAAGATTCAGGCCGCGGCGATGGATCAGCCCCTCGAGGATCCGGTTGACATCCTGGGAATCGCTGCCTCCCACGGGCAGAAAGATGCCGAGCATCCGCGCCTCTTCCCGGAGCCGGTCAATGGTGTTGATCTCTCCGTTATGTCCCAGCAGGCTGAAGGGCTGGGCCCGCAGAACGTTGGGCAGGGTATTGGTGGAAAAGCGGCTGTGGCCTATGGTGACGGCGGACAGGAAATCCCGTCGCTTCAGATCGGGATAGTAGCGGGGCAGCAGCTCGGGGGACCCGAGAACCTTGTAGGAAGCCACCCGGTGGCTCAGGGAGGCAACATGAACGGGAAAATCGGTTTCCAAAGCGACGGAGGCTTCATACAGCCGGGCCGCCAGAGGGTCGCCGTCATCCCTCCACAGGGCCAGCTGCCAGAAGAAGGGCTCCACCCTGCGGGCCCCGCTGGACAGAACTTCGCTTCGCACCGGACAGGCCCGCTCCAGCACCACCTGAAACCCGGCGCTGGAAAAAAATTTCAGCAGCCGGCGGCGCAGGTCCGATCCTTCCGCACCCTGGTCGCCCGGCAGAAGGAGATGGGCCACCGCAAAAGCATCAGCTTCTGCCATTGACGGATTGAGCCCGGAAGCTTCCAGCAGTTCCCGCCACAACAGCCGGGGTATGTCGGTCAGAACTCCGCAGCCGTCCCCCTCTCCGCGGATTTCCCCCGCCCGGTGGCCCATCTTTATCAGTGCGTCGATGGTTCGCTCGAGGTTGCCATGGGTGGGACGGCCCTGTTTCTTGATATAGCTTATGATCGCACAGGCATCCCGTTCGGCCGGGTCCTGGACGACCATCGATGGATGGAGATCCTGCTTCATGAAAAATCCTTTCCAGCTCCGATTGAACCCCTTGATGCGGCTAAGTCCGCGGTATGTTTCATTATAACCGATCACTCCCTTACCGGCCACCAACGGCAAAGGGCGGAGAACATTTCGTTCTCCGCCCTTACACCTTACTCCTCACACCTCACTCCTCACTGCGCCATCAAACCATCTCCAGCATCTTCCTGATCGCCTTTTCGATGCCGACAGCCGCCTCGGCGATGCCGTCGGCGAGCATATAGGCCGGAGTCGTGACCAGTTTCCGCTTTTCATCGACCACGATGTTCTCGGCCGAACAATCCACGTGGTCGGCTCCCAAGTCCCTCAAGGCCTGGGAGGTCTCCCCGTCGGAGCCAATGGTCAGCCTGGGAGAAGGGTTTTCCGTGCCTAGAACCTTGGCCAGCAGTGCCGGGGCGATGCAGATGCCGGCGATAGGCTTGTTGGCAAGATGCATCGACCGCACCAGTCGCTCGACAGCCGGGTTGACCGTGCACTTGGGACCCTGCACGGCGAAATCGCAAAGATTTTTGGCGGCGCCGTATCCGCCGGGGAAAACCAGTGCATCGATATCTTCAACCGTCACCTTGGCCACATCGAGGATCTTCCCCCGGGCAATGCGGGCGGATTCCACCAGCACGTTGCGCACGTCCCCTTCCATTGTCTGGCCGCTGAAATGGTTGACGACATGCATCTGTTCCTGATCCGGCGCCATACAGACAGCTTCAGCTCCGGCCCTGTCGATGGCGAGCAGAACAAGAACCGACTCATGGATTTCGCTGCCGTCATAGACACCACAGCCGGACAACACGACCCCTATCTTGAGCATGATTTTTCCTCCTTTGAAGGCAAACCTGTTCCCGACGTCACCTGATTCAGGGTAAGCAAGGGGATGAAAATGTCAAGTCATCCCGCCCTGCATTTCATTCCCTGGAATAGACCACCGCCACGGCCCGTGCCGGCAGATCGCCAATAGCTGCGAATCCGTGAGGCTCCCGGGAATCGTAGTAGACCGAATCACCGGTTTCGAGAAACATGATCCTGCCGCCGTAATGGAACTCCACCTGGCCCTCGAGCATGAAGATGAACTCTTCCCCCTGATGGCTCACCAGCAGATCTTCAGTCCAGGGCTGGGCCTCGAATTCAACGACAAAGGGTTCGAGATTGCGGTTTTTTTTGCCGTAGGCCAGGGAGTAAAAGGTGTAGGGCGAGCGGCTTTTGTTCCGGCTGGCCCTCCAGTCCGACTTGCGGCTGTCGCCCGCCCGTACCAGCACGCACTTTTCGGCGCTGTCCGCTTCCTGGAAAAAGGTGTGAAGTTCGACTTTGAGTGCCTTGGATATGCGCAGCAGGGTGGCCAGAGGGGGTATCACCTGCTCGTTTTCGATCTGGGACAGAAGCGGTTTCGACAGACCGGTGGAATCAGCCAGATCCTGCAGGGTCATGCGTCTTTCCTGCCGCAGACGGCGAATTTTCAGGCCGATCAGCAGACCCTTTACCTCATCTCGTATGTTTTCCATGTGCCTCTTTTACCTCATTGTATTCATTGAATTTCTTACCTTGCATGTCGGGGCAAGTCAAGGTATTTATGGAGGAATAAGAGCGCATGCCCTACCCGACCCTCTTTTGGCGACCGGAAATTTCATGACCATCGATGCCCTGTCCGGCATCCGGGGGATTCTGTTCGATCTGGACGGAACTCTTCTGAATGTCGAAATGAATGCCTTTGTTTTCAACTACGTGGAGGGCCTGTCCCATTGCTTTGATGATCTGGCCAGTCACCGCGATTTTTCCCGGGCGGTCCTCGATTCCGCTTTTGAAATGCTTCGATCCGACGATGAGGCCATGACCAACGAGGAATTTTTCCTCGACCGGATGTTCCGGCGCCTCGGCATCCCTCCCCTGCTGTTTCGCGACCGGCTCGAGGTCTATTTTCGCAGCGGCTTGCAGGCACTGGCTCCCCTGGTCCGGCCCTTTCCACTGGCCCGTCGCATCCTTCGCCTGTGTTTTGAAAACAACCTCAAGGTGATCATCGCCACCAACCCGGTGTTTCCCCGTCCTGTCGTCGACGCAAGGATGCACTGGGGACGGCTGAACGATTTTCCCTTCCATCTAATCACCAGCTATGAAAATTGCCGGTTCTGCAAACCTCATCCCCGGTATTTTCAGGACATTCTCCTCTCGCAGGGTTTGGAGCCGGAAGAAAGTCTGATGGTGGGAAACGATTCCGAATTCGACCTGCCCGCCTGCCAGGCGGGCATTCCCACCTTTCTGCTCGAGGACCGTTGCAACCTCGGCCTTACCGGCAGACCGCATCGACCCGATTTTCAGGGCGGCCACGCGGACCTGCTCATGCTGGTCGAGGATATTGTCCGGAAACGCCGCAACCGTTGACAGAGGCCTTTTTTTTCGCTAATCTGACCGTCTATTTTCCCTTTGAACCGCTTGATCCCTGGAAGCTTGCAGCAGATGGCGAAGGACCGGGGCAAGGGAACACTTGCCGGGGTCACTGCCGGGGGCCCGGCCCATCGCACTGGAGGAACAATGGCCAGGGTTATCGATAATCCACAGATCGCTTTTCGTCTGGCACGCGCCATCGTCTCGGATATCGCCCTGTACCATCAGGGGAAGGTTAAAGAGGGGATCGAAAACGACAGCCTGTTCGAGCTTCTCGAGGAAGAGCTGCAGGAAGGACGCGAGCATTTCCTGAGCCGGGTATCGCCCGAGATGATGGATCGCGAGCAATTCTTCAACCGCGCTATCGTCGACGTCATGATCAAGCAGGCCGGCAAAATCAAAAGCACCATCTGGTAAATGGGGGACGTTTTCCATTTCCGTTTCGACCGGGGACGCCCCGCCGAGCGTCTGGACCGGTTTCTTGCCGAAAACCTGCCGGAACTGACCCGTTCCCAGCTGAAAAAGCTCATTGACGAAGGGCGGGCCCTGCTCGACGGCCGACCGGCCAAGGCTGGAAGCAGGCTCAGAGGCGGAGAAGAGCTGGTCGTCAGCCTCCCCGAACCCACCCCCGCCACAGCCGTCTCCGAAGAGATCCCGCTGAACATTCTCTACGAAGATCACGAGCTGGTCGTGATCGACAAACCGGCCGGCATGGTGGTGCATCCGGCAGCCGGCCATCAGCAGGGCACCCTGGTCAACGCCCTGCTGCATCACTGTGGCGATCTTTCGGGGATCGGGGGTGAATTGAGACCCGGGATCGTTCACCGCCTCGACAAGGATACGTCGGGAGTGATGGTCGCCACCAAGAACGATGCCTCGCACCAGCACCTGGCCCGACAGTTCAAGGATCACAGCATCAGGCGCTGTTACCTGGCGCTGGTGCACGGCCTCTGGCCGGAAAACCGGGGAACGGTGGATCAACCGATCGGCCGCCACCCCACTCAGCGAAAGAAAATGAGCGGGGGCAGCCGCACCGGTCGCCGGGCGGTGACCCATTGGCGGGTTCTGCAGCGCTATCCTGCGGACCGCCTGACCCTGGTCGAGCTGACCCTGGAGACCGGAAGGACCCACCAGATCAGGGTCCATCTTTCGGAACTGCAGCGACCGCTGGTCGGCGATCCGGTCTACGGCGGCTCCGCCCGCAGCCGTTCCCTGCAGGATCCCGAACTCCGCCGCATGGTCGCCGATCTCGGCCGTCAGGCCCTGCATGCCCGTCTGCTCGGCTTCATCCATCCCGAAAGTGGCGCCTATCTCGAGTTCGAGTCGCCGCTGCCCGCGGACATGCAGACCATTATCGACTATCTGGAATCCAAACAAGCCGCTGAAAACCTGTGAAGGGCGGCGGGTCTTTTCGTGGCGGACAATGTCCGGCACCGGGAGCAATACCGGCAATGAAACTGGTCAGAAAAGGCAAGATCAGCTACCTGCAACCGACCTGGGCGACGGAAAACATCGAAGCCGGGTTCACCACCCGCAACGGCGGCATCAGCAGGCCCCCGTACAATTCCCTGAACCTGGCCTACCACACCGAGGATGCCCGCTACAATGTCGAGGGGAACCGGTCCACCCTGACCCGGTCTTTCGATCTGCAGCCCCACCTGCTGCTGACTGTCAATCAGGTCCACGGCAACGACATTCTGGTCGTCGACCAGCCCAACTACGACCTGTCCCATTTCCTGACCGTCGAATGCGACGCCATCGTGACCAACCAGACCGGGATCATGATCGGCGTGCTGGTGGCCGATTGCTTCCCGGTGCTGCTCTTCGATACAGACCGACGGGCGGCGGCAGCGGTCCATGTCGGTTGGCGGGGCGCTGCATCCGGCATCCTGAAAAAAGCGGTGGACTCGATGAAATCGGTCTTCGATTGCCACCCGGAGCGGATCTGCGCGGCCGTCGGGCCGGGCATCGGTGCCCACAGCTACATCGTCGACCGGCCGGTTCGCGATGCCTTCCGTCAGGGCTCGGGGCACTGGCAGCAGATCACCGAGGAGCTGGAGCTGGGCAAGTGGCGCCTGGATCTCCGGCGCAGTTGCCTGCTGCAGTTGCAGGACGCGGGCTTGACGGAATCCCGCATCGACGTCGCCGAGGAGTGCACCTGCTGTCATCGGGAGATGTTTTTTTCCTATCGCCGGGACAAGGGGGTGACCGGGCGGCAGATGGGTTTCATGCTGTTGAAGTGATCGGCAGGATCAATCGGACCTATAGGTCCCATGGGTCCTATAGGTCTTATGATAACCCTGCCTGTAAAGGTAAATTTCCATTGGATTTTTTCAGCGACATCTCCGAACAGCAGATCCGCCAAGAGCGTGAAAAAGCCCGCGAACTGCGCCGCAGCCAGTGGTGGAAAAACCGCATCGCCACCGGGATATGCCACTATTGCGGGGAAAAGGTGGACCCGAAGGAACTGACCCTGGACCATGTCGTGCCACTGGTTCGCGGCGGGCGCAGTACCCGTGGCAACTGCGTGCCGGCCTGCAAGGAATGCAACAACCGGAAAAAGCACCTCCTGCCCGTTGAGTGGCAGTCCTATCTCGAACATCTCAGCCGGGAAAAACCTGAATGATTCCCGGTCAGAGGCAGGTCAACCGCCCTTCCCGGACGCGGGGAAATTGCAGATATCCCAGAGCCTCCAGCCAATCCACCTTTTCCACCGGGCTTGAATGCCTGCCCCCGGCAATCTCCCGATAGAAACAGGATCGCTTCAGTTCCTTCAGGTGGCCGGCCAAAATCCGTGCCTGCCGGGAGACTTCATAGTCCCTTTCACCGCTCAGGATCCAGGTCGGCATGCTCAGCCGGCTCGGATCACTCTGGCTGCCGTTGCCGACGGCTGGCCCCAGCAGCAGCAGTCCCGCATAGCGGTCGGGGTTTTTTGCCGCTTCCCGCAGCACCAGAGTTCCTCCGTAGGAGGCTCCGCAGAGAAATACTCTACGGGATTTGTACTTTTCCCCGAGGTGCCTCAGCAACCCCTCGAATTCCCCGTCCCTGGGGCAGACATAGACCCATCCCCATCTGTTCATTAGCTGTCGCAGGCGGCTGAAAGCCCCGTTCGCCCAGCGGGGATCCATCCCCTGCTCCTCTCCCCCCGCCGAGCCGTGCATGTAGACGAGAATGGTTGGGGAAATAAGCCGTTTTTCCGACTCCTGGACAAGATAGATCCGGCTTTTTCCGGCAGGGTCGACATAAGTCACCCTCTGCTCCGCCGGAAAGACCTGCCCCTCGACCGGTTTTGCCAGGCCTGCGGATGGCGCCATTGCCAGGCACAAGGCTAACAGGCATGGGACAAGTTTGAAGTTTACAGCCCGAATGCCGAAAGCCATTACTGTTCCTCTTCCGGGGAGGGGTCCTCCCAGTTTTCATCCTCGTCGATGAATTCCTCCTCCATAAACCGTTCCAGAAATCGCTGATTGTCCCGAATCCGGCGTCCGATCTCCCGATGGAGTTCCTCGAGTTCGGCAAAGCGTCCCGCTTCGGACCCCTCCACTGCTTTTTCCTTTTCGAAGTCCTCTTCCATCATCAGTTCCCTTTCCTGTCCGCGGCCTGTCGGTAGATCTCAAGATACCGCCGGGCGGATTCGTCCCAGGAGAGATCGAGGGACATGCCCCGCCGCACCACCTGTTTCCAAAGCCGTTGGTCACCATAAAGATCGAGGGCGCGATCGAGGGCCCGCATCAGGGCCCCGGCCGAGGCTTTCCGGAAAACGAATCCGTTGCCGCGATCGCGCTCCCTGTCCACATCATGCACCGTATCGGCCAGCCCGCCGGTGCTGCGGACCAGTGGCAGGGAACCGTATCGCAAAGCAATCAACTGCCCGAGGCCGCAGGGCTCGTAATGACTCGGCATCAGGAACAGATCACTGCCGGCGTAGATGCGCCGGGCGAGGGCATCGTCGAACCCGATATGAATCGAAATTTTTGCCGGATGCAGGTCCTTGACCGTGCGGAAAAACTCTACGTGGCGCTCTTCCCCGGAACCGAGCAGCACGAACTGCAGCGGCCTCGATACGAGTTTGGGCCAGGCCGCTTCAAGAATATCCAGACCCTTCTGCGTGGCCAGGCGGCCGATCATGGCCATCACCGGCACACGGGGATCGACGGACAGCCCGAGTTCCTTCTGCAGAGCCTTTTTGTTTGCGGCCTTTCCGGCCAGAGTTTCGGCACTGAAGGGCGCCGCCAGGGCCTCATCGGCGGCGGGATTCCAAATTCCCGTATCGATCCCGTTGAGAATGCCGTGCAGGTCTTTCCGCCGCTTGGTCAGAATCCCCTCGAAGCCGTGGCCGTATTCGCTGGTCTGGATCTCCCGGCAGTAGGTGGGCGAAACGGTGGTGATCAGGTCGGAGAAAAAGATTCCGCCCTTGAGAAACGACATGCTCCCGTAATACTCCAGTCCTTCCATGTGAAAGAGGGCGGGATCGAGACCGAGCCGGCCGAGGGCAGTCGCCGGAAAAAGCCCTTGGTAGCCGAGGTTGTGAATGGTGAAGACGGTGGCCATGGAAGCAAAAAACGGATCGGCCTTTTTTTCGCTCTGCAGCAGGACGGGGATCAGTCCGGCCTGCCAATCGTTCAGATGCAGGACGTCGGGGCGAAAGTCGACGGCCGGCAGGGCTTCCAGCAGAGCCCGGCAGAAGAAGCCGAAGCGCAGATCGTTGTCAGGATGATCCCCCTCGGCAGAGCCGTAGAGCCCGTCCCGCTGAAAGTATCCGGGATGATCGAGAAAATAGACGGGAATCTCCTCCAGCTGACCCTGACGCAACCGGCCAACCTGAACGCTCCCGTCGATGGACACCTCGACTTGTGCCGGCAACACTTCCGTCTTCAAGCCTTTCTGTTCCACATCCCGGTACCAGGGCATGAAGATCCGCACATCATGCCCCAACCGCCGCAACGCCAGCGGCAAGGCCCCGGCCACATCGGCCAGGCCGCCGGTCTTGGCAAAGGGGGCGACTTCGGAAGAAACAAGGAGAATTTTCATGGGCTTGAACCTTTTACGAGAGGGACTGGATAAGTTTGGGCGAGTCCCGGCGGTATTGGTTTTGACTAAAAAAAGTTAAAAGCGAAAACAACTTCGCCGGTCCCGGCCGGCAGCCGGGTTACTTTCTTTTTAAGGCCGAAAAGAAAGTAACCAAAGAAACGGCCTTGCACTTGCAGTGGGCAGCAGCGGGCTGCGAGCAATTCGCGGTGCTGGAAAACGCCCTCTGCGGAGATTTCTGCCGGCTTTTTCGCTCCTGCGGGGTATTTCTTCTGCGCTATCCGTGATCCTCTTTCCAACCGGGCGTTCAGAGGCTGCTGTTGGAAAGGCAAAACCTTTAACCTGAAAAAAGGCAAAGACCCGATTCCGATTCCGATTCCGATTCTAAGCGAACAATGTCGGGATTCTAAAGCAACTCCCTCCATTTATCCACCCGATAACCGGCCTCCTCGGCAGCACTCAACCAGGCGGAAATTTCCTTCCGAACCTGCTCCAGATGAGCGTCGAGCCTTTCTTT
The DNA here is from genome assembly GCA_041390365.1 of Syntrophotaleaceae bacterium. Classification (NCBI taxonomy): domain Bacteria; kingdom Pseudomonadati; phylum Thermodesulfobacteriota; class Desulfuromonadia; order Desulfuromonadales; family Syntrophotaleaceae; species Syntrophotaleaceae bacterium. The sequence continues at coordinate 29,809 of JAWKQB010000003.1, forward strand.
TTTGTCATGCAGCCGGACGGCAGCATCGGGCAGGGCCGCGGCGGACAGTCCGAACAGCAGACTTTCCAGGCGTTCCCGGCTGAACCATTCCGCACCGGCATGGTGGTGGACCCCCAGGTAGCTGCAAACCGCCCCGCTCTCCAGCAGTTCCGGCAGTGGCCGGAACGCGGCGGCCGGGGCGAGAAAATCCTGGTGGCGGATCATGACCGTGATCAGGTCCATTGTTTCCTTTGGCAGCAGCTTGGCGAGAGGTTCCGACAGCAGATAATCGTCGAGCCAGTCGGCCGAGCGGGCGGCACTGCCGAGATCGGCAGCCAGTTCACCGATTCGGTGCAGCAGCAGGTAGACCAGCAGAGCCAGGGCGAAGGGTGGCGTGTCCTTCCCCCCGACCGGTGCCCTGAAACGGCGGACCCAAAACTCGAGGTCCTCCTCCGCAGCCGGGTCCGCGTCCGACTCGTCCTTTGGGGTCTCTTTGACCCCCTGGAACAGATCCCCCAGGGTCTCCAGCTCAAGCACAACCCGCTCGACCAGGGTAGCCGTCGGTTCGGGGGCTTCGGCCGCCTCACCCAATTTCAGCAGAAAAGCGCCCAGCCGCTCGGCCATCTCCTTGATAGCCAGCTGACAGACCGTTGTCTCCGGCTCGACCCGTCCCGTCAATTCCCCGGTCAGCGGGCCGAGGAGTTCCGGATCCAGGACCCGGCGCCAGAGGTCCAGCAGCGGGGCCAGCTGCAGGAGCTTCCTTTCACGATCCAGATCAGCCACCGGTCGACCTTCAAGCCTCCCGCACAATTCACTCCAGCTCCCGTCCTGGTCCCGCAGTTCCTGGAAATCGAGAAAGACGTGATACTCATAGGCCCCCAACTGGAAAAACAGGCCCTGTTCGCACAATCCGCGGCCGCTGCGCAGGTACTCCTGCCCGGTTCTCTGATCGCGGAAGCGATAGAGGACACCCTCTTCCGATGACAACTGCAGGGCTTCGCCGAGCACCGTCTGGTGCGGGACCATGATCCCCTCGGCGTTGCGGTGGGCCTTGGTGGCCGTGCGTCTGACCCAGCCCGCGGCCTCGCCAAAGCGGTTGTGATAGACCACCAGGGCCCGCTCGCCGCCCCGGCGATTGGAATAGGCGAAGACATTCTCGTTAACCTGGCCGTCCTGTTCGAAGAAGAAGAGTTCGAAATCGGCAGCCTCGCTGAACAGATAGCGTTTGCGCAGCAGCGGGAAAATCTGGGATTCGTGATACTGGACGAACCCCTCGTCGATGGTTTCTTCCCAGTAGGCGCGCCGGTATTCCATGCCGTACTTCTCGGCGAATCCTTCGATCTGGCCGTGGCCGAACATCGGCAATCCCGGAAGGGTGGCGAGCAGGACCGCGACTCCGAAATACTTGTCGTGCTTTCCGAACTGTTCGACGGCGGTGGCTTCGTCGGGGTTGTTCATGAAGTTGACGAAACGTTTGAGGATCTCCGGATTGAACTCGAGGGTGCCCCGCAGCACCTGCTGGTACTTGGCGTTCTCCTCCATTTTCAGCATGTTCATAAAGGCGCTGTTGTAGACCCGGTGCATGCCCAGAGTGCGGACGAAGAATTCCTCCATCAGCCAGAAGGCTTCGGCCAGCAGCAGGGTGTCCGGCACTTCGGCCGCCACCCGGTCAACCACCTCCCGCCAGAACTCGACGGGGAAGACCCGCTCGAATTCCTCCCGGTCCATCCAGTGCTCGGCCCGGGAGGGTACCCCGGCCCCGCCGCCCGGCAAAGGGAACCAGAGGCGCTGGTAATGCTTCTTGGCCAGGGTCATGGCGGCATCGAAGCGGATCACCTTGAAGGTTCGGGCCACATGGAGAATGGTGCGGATGACCGCCTCGCGGACTTCGGCCAGCAGGAAATTGAGCTGGGCGGTATCGTTCCAGGGCATATGGGTGCCGTCGTTGCCGTGGTAGATATAGCGCACCCGGCCGGTCGATTTTTCCCAGTAGCGGAACACCACCCCGGCATCGCTGTGATCCCAGTAGCCGTCCTCGATCTGAATGCCGCAGTCGTCGCTCAGGGAGAGGTCGGGCCCGGTAAACCGGTAGTTGGGATAGGGCGCATAGTCGAGCTGGACGAACCAGTCGGGATGCTCGCGGGTCCAGCGGGAATAGATTCCGGTATGGTTGGGCACCACGTCGCAGGCCAGGCGGATGCCGCGCTGCCGGCAACGATGATTGAGCCCCGCCACGGCCTCCTCGCCCCCCAGATCGTCGGCAACCACGTAATCGTACAGGGAGTAGGCCGAAGCTTCGGCCTCGGGATTGCCCATCATCCGCTTGATCTGACGCGAGGCGGGCGAACGTTCCCACAGGCCGATCAGCCACAGGGCGTTGAAGCCGCGCCGGGCCAGCCGATCGAGTTCGGCATCGGGAATCTCGTCAAGACGGCCGATCGGCCTGCCGTACTGCCGAGACAGCTGATCCAGCCAGACATAGACCGACTTGGCGATCAGCACCACCTGGGGCATCCAGTCGGTATCCGGGGAAAACCGCTCGTAATCGGTATCGTAACCGAAGCTCGGCACCATGGTCTGCACCGGGCCCCAGCCCCGCTGCATCTCCTCCGAAGAGAGCACATCGAAGGCGGCAGCAATTTCGTTGAGCAGCTCCTCCGGCAGAAATTCCGCCCAATTTTCCCGGATATAGGCCAGCTGACCGGACAGGGAATCCGGGGCAGCCTTGACCGGAGCCTCGAGCAGGTCGCGCAGGGAGCCGCCGAGACCGCGGAGGGCGGAAACGCCGGAGAATATCTGATCGAGCTCCCCCAGCAGCTTGCGGTAGGGGATCCGCCGGGTCAAATCATCGTCGGCAAACAGGCAGCGGAAGGGGGCAGCCGCGGGATTGGCATTCTGCAACCCGAGCAGGAACAGTTCGACTACGGCCCGGCGCCGGCCGTCGCCTCCTTTGGACCCTTTCAAATACTCCTCGAAGGTCTGCCCCCTGAGAACGGCGGCGGGAGGGAAAAGGCTGACAAGAGCCTCGAGGGTCGGCGCCTGAGCGGCCAGCCGCAGAGTTCGGCCGTCGACGATGACCCCTTCTGTCGAAAAGTCGCAGCGGCGGGCCTCCAGGTAGCGTCCGGCCAGGATGCGCATGGCGGCATTCAATCGCGCGAGCAGGTTGAGCTTGCCGGCACTGCGCGCCCCTTCCGGCAGGCGGGCGCTCATCTGCCGCAGATGATAGAGAGCCCCCGCCCCGGCAATATCCTGAGGCTCCAGGGGCAGGGCCCGTTCCGCCCGGGCCCGCGCGGAAAGCTGCACCGAGAGGGGAAAATAGCGGTCGCGGTCCTGATCGTAAGAAGCCATTGGAATATCCTGTCATTTGGTTATGCATTTTACTGAGTATTTTCGTTGTCAGTGTAGCATTAGCGGAACGGTTGTCGTTGTCGTAATCGTAGTCGATACCCCATGGCGGCGATTACGATTATGATTACGACAACGACAACGATTGTCCCTTACCAGGCAGGTGCATAACCGGATTCTGTCATGATCAAACCCCGGAGGTCAGTTCGATATCCCGCAGAAAATGAGCCGCTTCCTCCGGGGCTGTGGGATTGATGTGAAATCCCGTGCCCCATTCGAACCCGCTCGGTTTGGCCAGCCGCGGGACCAGTTCGATATGCCAGTGGAAATCGTAGGGCAGGGACGACCACTGATCGGGTTTTCCGGGCCGGTGATGCACCGGCGGCGCCGTGTGCAGAATATAGTTGTAGGGCGGATCCCGCAGCACCCCCCGCTGCCGGCGGAGCACATCGCTCATGGCCTCGGCCAGATGAACCAGTTCCTTGTCTTCGAGCAGAGCGAAGTCGTGCCTGTGGCGCCGGGGCACGATCAGGACCTCGAAGGGGAAACGACTGGCGTAGGGTGCGAAAACGACATATTCGCCGTCATCACGCACGATCCTGCGACCGTCTGCCACCTCCTGGGCAATCATTTCACACATCAAACAGAGTTCCTTGCGCTGGTAATAGTCCCTGCAGGAGGCCAGCACCAGTCTCAGTTGGGGAGGCAGCACCGGCAGAGCCAGCAGCTGGGAATGGGCGTGAGGGATGGTGGCTCCGGCCGCCAGCCCCTCATTCTTGAAAATGATCAGATGGCGAAAGCGCTGGTCCCGGCGCAGATCGAGCAGCCGGGCGCGGTAGGCCTTGAGCACATCGGTCATTTCCGGAATGCTGAAGGCGGACTGGCTGCGCAGATGGTCCGGCGTCTCGATAATGACCTCGTGGGCGCCAATCCCGTTCATGACGTCGTAGATCCCCTCTGCCCGCTTCTGCAGCTCCCCCTCGATGCGCAGCAGAGGATACTTGTTGGGGATCACGCGAACCCGCCAACCGGACCGGTTCGGACGGCTGCCGTCGGGGCGGATGGCAAAAATTTCCGGGGGAGTCTTTTCTTCCTGGCCATAGCAGAAGGGGCAGGCGCTGGTCAAAAGCTCCTGTCTTTCGAAAATGAAATCCCGGGGCCGCCGGCTCTGCCGGTCGGAGATCAGGACCCAGATGTTTTTCAAAGGATCCCAGCGCAGTTGAGACACGATGCTCCTCCTTTCTCCGGGGCCGGAGCAGCCCCCTACCGGGCGAAAAAATTCCAAAGAATCGTAACCACACGGAAATGCCGGCTGGTTACAGCAATAATATGGCTGAACAGATCAGGGGATGGGCCATTGGCTCGCCTCGAGAGCCTGCCCGCGGTAACAGAGTTGCAGAACCCCATCCACGGGCCAGCGCACAATGTCCCGGTCACCGTTTCGCAGATGACAGGACAGCTCGAAACAGCCCTCTTCCATCAGTCCGAGACCTTGCAGCGACAGGGCCGCTTCGAAAATCCTGCCGCTGCTCGCCCGGCCGGCATCGACGACCGGTCCCTCGGGCCCCTGCATGGTCAACAGGCCCTGCCCGGGATCGAACCGGACCTGCCGCTGCTTGCTTCCGAGAAAACGCAATTCAAGAAAGCCGTTGGGGCCGGTCAGTTCAATCAGCGGTTGATCGAAATCGATCCGCAGATAAAACCATAACGTATCGTAGCCGTAGTAAAAGCCGGTGACCTGATTGTGCCCGTGATGCATGGCACCACCCGCCGAGAGCTCGATGCTTCCCGCGGCCAGCCATTCGAAGTAATCGGTCACCCGGCCATCGATCTGCGGGGTGAACAGGGCGCCGGGCTCCAGCACCAGGTTGTGCGGCCGCGTTTGCTTGATCGTCTGAAACAGATCTTCCGGCACAGGGCTGTTGGAATGCCGATACACGGCCTGCAGATGGTGACGGAAAAGACGGTCGAAAATCTCGCCCTGCTCGGTGCGATGATGGTCCCCGAACCACCAGAACCAGTCGCTCCCTTGCGCCTTGAGCAGTGAGATCCAGGCCGCAGACGGCTCCTCGGCGGCGGAGGGGGGCGGCCCGATGTCCCGGCGGGTGCGGGCGAGCCGCTCCCAGGCCGTATTCTCCTCGCGGTTGCCGATCCAGACATCGAAGTCGCCGTTGATCCAGGACCCGGGGGCCAGACGGGGCAGCGCCACCGGGGAGAGCTTGGCCACAACATCCCCGACGGTGGCCGTGCACAGAAACGGCTCCTCAACCAGGCCGCGATAGAGGGCGGCCAGAAAGGGGTATCCATTGTCGGCATAGCGCTCCCAGCAGTTTTCCCCATCCAGGATCAGGGCGACAACGCCCCCCGGGCAGGCCTGGGCGATCTGCCTCAAACGCTGCAGCAGATCCGCCGCCGCCGCCCGCGGCTCCCAGTCGGCATAGAGAAAACCGATCCGGTCCGAAAGGTCCCGATCGCGGAACAGTATCGGCAGACCGGAAAAGCTGTAGAGCCGGTAAAGGTGTCGGCGATCAGCCAAACCTCCTGACAGGCTTCTGGCGAGAATCTCTTCGTCGGAAGCGACCCAGCTGACGCCTTCCCGGTTGAAAATACCGAGCGCCTCTTCGCTGACCGCGCCTTCCGCGGGCCACATCCCCCGCGGCCGCTCGCCGAGACTGCGCCAAGCCACTTTTTGACCAAACCGGACTTGCAGCCGCGCATCCTCGGGATTTCTGAAGGCGACCTGCGGCAGGACCACAACGCTTCGGGCCTGACGGGCAATGGAAGAATCGCACAGCAGGGGCAGAATCGGGTGAGCGTAGGGGGTCAGGGAAATCTCTGTGGCCCCGTCCCGTTCCGCTTCCCGGTACCGCTCCAGGATTCCCGCCACCGTTCGATCGTAGATGGCGAGCAGCCGCTCCCGGTCGGACTCGCTGAAAAGCCCGCCCTTGGTCAGCAAACCGTCGATTTCGGCGGAATCCCGACGCAGGCAATGCCCGCTCCAGGCCAGCAGAAACCAGACCTGCAGGTCCCGCAGTTCCTGAATCGAAAACCGGTCGGGATCGGGCGGGCCGTTCTGCTCGTTGCGCATCATCGACAGCTGATGAAAGCGGGGATAGGGTCGAATGTGCCGCTCGGGATAGACGGAAAAGAACAGGGACAGCAGAGATTTCCGTTCCTCCCGCGACAGATGGAGGGGGTCTCTGCGCGCCAGATCCAGCCAGTCATCTTCGAACCTGCCCGCTGAAAAATCCTCGAGCCGTTCAATCAGGGTGGGGGTCAGATTGAAGGTCAGCCGCGTCCCGGGGACTTCCCTGGCGGTCTGCAGCATCTCGCCGTAATCCTTGAGCGCATGCAGATAGGTCCAGGGCATAAGGCTTCTGCCCGACAGGGGATCCCGATAGTCGGGCTGATGCATGTGCCAGACCAGGACGACATTCAACGGTTGCATGGGACATCCTGTCCGGCAATCCGGTTCTCCCTCATACATTTACCGGGACCCGGGTGAGCCGCTTCTGCTGCAATTGTCTTCATAAACCTTTAAGCCGTTTCAAGCAGTTCCTTCTTCCATTTGTCGACCAGTCGGCGATAGGAGTTCAGCAGATCGTCAGCCCTCCTTTCGACCAGCGAATCGGCTACGATATGCACGACCGGGCGATGCTGGTCCGGCAGCACCAGCACCCAGTCTCCGTCGATCTGCACCTTGACGCCGTCGGTGAAGGTGGCCTGAAGATCGACCGAGTGCTCGCTCATGCGCCGCATCAGCCCTCCCTTGAGCTCCCATGAACAGGGCACCTGCAGCTGCCGATAGGCGCGCCGGGGCAGGGTCCGGCGAATGCCGCCGATGGTCTGCCCGGTACGGGCCAGCAGTTCCAGCAGCTTGGCGGTGGTGAACAGGGCATCGAAATGCGGCTGGAAGGAGGTGAAGGCGAACCGTCCATCCATGGCTGCGGCCAGTCTGACCTGGCGGTCGCTCCCCGACTCCACCAGGGACCGGGCGCTGTTTTTTGTCCTCTTCACGGTCAAACCGTATTCCAGAGCCATCTGTTCCGTGGTTTCAGGTGCCGAAACCGGCACCACCAGCGTACCGCTCCGCTCGGCACGGCAGACCAGCGCTGCCAGGACGCTCAGAGCCTCGACATCGGGCAGAATATCTCCCGACTCGTCCACGATGCGCAACCTTTCCCCCGATGGGCCGAGCCAGAAACCGGCCGTGGCCCCCAGGGTGGGGACGATCCGCGACAGCTGCGTCATGGCCCGCTCCACCTGCTCCGGAGTACTGCAGGACCGGCCTTCATCGATATTGGAGTTCAGCTCGATCACTTCGCAGCCGAGCAGGTTGAGCATGCGGGGGAGCAGTTCCCCGGCCGGTGAATGATTCAGGTCGAGCACCACCATGGGTGCGAAACTTCGCAGCAGATCGCCGTTCAGCGCCCGCTGAAATCCTTCCTGATAGAAGTCGAAGACATGGGGATGCTCTTTGATGGCACCCGGCTGATTATAATGCACCCGGCGAAAATTTTCCTTGAAGAAAACCCTTTCGATATTTTTTGCCATCGAGGAGGAGATTTCCATCCCTTCTGCATCATGAAAGACGATCTCGGTGGCGGCCGGCTCTTCGCCCGACTGCCGGAAATGCACCCCCCCGACCTCGCCGAAGGTGGTCAGTTTATAGCGCAGCACCGGCAGGGGAATCCGCTTGGTGTCGCGGACGTTGATGCCGGCTGAAAGGAGCCCGCCGACGAAGGATCGTTTGAGCATGCGGGACGCTCGAAACACATCCCGGCCGGCGATGACATAGGAGTCCCGCGGCAAGACCGAGCCGTAGGCGGCTCCCAGTTTGGCGCAGAATTCCGGGGTCAGTTCCACGTTGGAGAGCCCTCTGACCAGAGCCCCCTCGAAGAGGCTCTTGCGCCACTTGTCCCCCCAGATCAGGTTGGCGGTGACGATAGACCCGTCCTCGATGGCCTTGCTCGGCCAGATTTTGACATCCTTTTTGATGAAGACCTCTTCGCCGACGGTGGTCTCATCGCCGATGATCGCGCCTTCCTCCACGACGACCCCGGCACCCAGCCGCACCTTGTGGCAAAGGGTCGCCCCCTTGACCCGGCAGCCCCGCTTGATGAAGACATTGTCCCAGATGATGGCGTTCTCCAGTTCCACATCGTCCTCGATGACGCAGTTGCGCCCGATGATGCAGTTTTTCAGCTGAGGCTTCCCCTGCACCTGGGAGTTGTCGCCCACCACCACCATCCCTTCCAGCAGCGGCAGATCGGCGGCCGCCAACTGGGTGTCGGTCCCGAGAAAGACCCGACTGTTGTGGGGAGACGCCAGCTCTTCGATCTCAACGGACACCTTGCCTTTGAGAATGTCCCGGCAGGCTTCGAGATAGGCATCGGTGTTGCCGATGTCGGCCCAGTAGCCTTTCTGGCTGTAGCCATAGAGAGGGGCCTTCTCCTCGAGCATCCGGGGGAAGATATCCTTGGACCAGTCCCGGTTCTCCCCGTCGGGGATCAGGTCAAGCACTTCCGGCTCCAGGACGTAGATACCGGTATTGATGGTGTCGGAAAAAACCTCTCCCCAGCCCGGCTTTTCGAGGAACTTCGTGATCCGCTTCTCCTTGTCGGTAATCACCACTCCGAACTGCAGGGGGTCCTTGACCGGGGTCAGGGTGATGGTTGCCGCTGCCCGGCGCTTCTCGTGAAAATTGATGATCTCCGAGAGATCGAAATCGGTGAGCAGATCACCGCTGATGACAAGAAACCGTTCATCCAGATAAGGGGCCGCTGCCTTGACCGCGCCCGCCGTCCCCAGATCCATCTGCGGAGTGACATAGGTGATGCGGACTCCGTACTCGCTGCCGTCGCCGAAAAAATTCTTGATGATTTCCGGCTGATGATAGAGAAGCATGACCAGATCACTGATATGGTGCTTTTTCAGAAGTTCGACAATGTGCAGCATGATCGGCCTGTTGACCAGGGGGATCATCGGTTTGGGAAGATTGATGGTCAACGGCTGAATGCGGGTGCCAAACCCCCCCGCCATGATAACTGCTTTCATCAGGTCACGTCTCCTCGTCAATTGATTTTTCCCTTTTTGCGCATCACCCGTTCGATTTCCTCCTTGAGCTCGGTGGTATCGGAACTTTTGACCACATAACCATCGGCCAGCCAGGAGGAAAAATCCTCTTTGTAGCAGCTGAAAGCCGTGCAGAGGATGACCGGCAGACCTTTTTTCTGCCGGATGATATCCTGCAGCACTTCCAGACCGCTTTCGTTTTCCATCTGAATGTCGAGGACAACCAGATCGAAATCGTGCTGTTTAATCAGTTCGATCGCCTCTGCGCCGGATCCGGCAGTCTCCACGTCGTATCCCGCATCCCTGAGGTCGCAGGCATAGAGATAGCGAATGTTGTTTTCGTCATCCACCACCAGCAAACGCGTCATTGATCTCTCCTCCTTACCTTCGACTCGCGAGCCTCCCGATCGACCCACGACGACTGTTTCCACAAAAATCCGGCCAAAGTATACCAATCATGAGGGCCAATGCAATGTGGACAAGTGCAGGGTCATGAGAAAGGAGTAAGGGGGATTTCCGGACTTGCTTTTTGACGACCTGAGCCTGTATTTTCAGCCCATGGAATCGAAACGCTACAACCTCTTTTCCCGTCATCTGAAGGAGCTCTTCGGAGGCCGGGTTCATAAAATATCGGTCGATGCCGGCTTCTCCTGTCCCAACCGTCAGGATACCCGCACCCGTACGGGATGCCTGTTCTGCGACCCTGCCGGCTCCGGTGCCGTCGGCATCGAAGGGCAGCTGCCGATCGCCGAACAGCTTGAGCGCGGCAAGGATGTCATGGTGCGCAAATACAAGGCGCGGCAATTCCTGGCCTATTTTCAACCCTTTTCCAACACCTATGCTTCGCCGGACAGGCTCCGGACCCTGTACGATGAAGCCCTGGGAGTGGCAGGGGTGGTGGGATTGGCGGTCGGTACACGGCCGGACTGTCTTCCCGACCCGGTTCTCGACCTGCTCGGCGAGTATCACCGCAGAACCTATTTCTGGCTGGAAATCGGCCTGCAGAGCATTCACGACAGAACTCTCGATCTGCTGCGCCGGGGACATGACTACCGGACCTTTCTCGACGCCTGGCAGGGCGCCCGGCAACGAGGGCTGAGGGTCTGCGTGCACGTCATCCTCGGGCTCCCCGGGGAAAGCCGGGCGCAGATCCTGGCCACCGCCGACGAGATGGCCCGTCTCCGGGTGGATGGCATCAAGCTGCACCTGCTGCACGTTCTCGAGCAGACACCGCTGGGGGATCTCTACCGTCAGGGAGGGATCGAGGTGCTGTCCCAGGAGGACTATGTCACGCTCGTCGCCGACTTCATCGAACGCCTGCCGGAACAGACCCTGATTCACAGGCTGACGGGAGACGGTCCCAGGGATCGGCTGCTGGCTCCTCTCTGGTCGATCAACAAGTGGGAGGTCCTGAACGCCATCGACGCCGAACTGGCACGTCGCGGAACGCGGCAGGGAATCCGCTGTTCCTAACATCTATAGGGGCGGAGCCGCGTGTTCGCCAAGGCAGAAACCAGGTCTGCCACCAACAAAAATAAAAATTCGAATCCGATCAATATGTTAGGGAGTTTAAGACAACCGTGCAGAGAAGGGAAAAAAGCGTTGAACCGGATGGCGCAAGCCGCCCCGGGGCGCGTTGCAGCGGTTTCAGTGGAGTGCTCCGGTCAGGGTTCTACCTGAACGGCCTCGTTGCCCTGCAAGGGATGGCTTTCGGCTCCGCTCCATGAAATAAGGAGCAGGGAAGCCCAGACTATGCTTAGAATGATGACAGAGGTCTTGAACATGGCGCGAAACATACATAAACCGACGATTAAAAGCAAGCGTAATATCACGCCAGGATTAATTCGTCGACACACGGAATAAAACTGTGCAAAAGCACACTTCTTTGGCCTCTTGCCCTCGTCCTCGCGACATGTTATCTTCCCTGCCCGCGCCGACTCACGCAACAGAATTACGACAACGTCTATTACGCGAAAGTTTCGTTTAAATCCTTTTAGCTGCCCGTGAGATTCATTCGGACACAAGGGTGGAATATGCCCAGGCCTCTTCCTTGAACGGCATGCTTTTCGACGGTCTCAATCCCCAACAGCAGGCCGCTGTCCGCCAGACCGACGGCCCTCTGCTTCTCCTGGCCGGTGCCGGTTCCGGCAAGACCCGGGTCATCACCTCCCGCATCGCCTACCTGGTCAGGGAGATGGGCGCGGCTCCCGGTCAGATCCTGGCCGTGACCTTCACCAACAAAGCCGCCCGGGAAATGAAACAGCGGGCCGAGGCGATGGCGGGACGAAAAAACAGTCAGGGCATGACGGTCTGCACCTTTCACGCGCTCTGCGTACGCATTCTCAAGGAAGACATCGAAAGGCTCGGTTACAAAGGCAACTTTTCCATCTACGGCGCCGCCGATCAGATCCGCCTGATTCGCGATTTGGTGCAGAGCAACTCCTCTTCGGGACAGAAGCTCGATGCCGACCGCATCCTGTGGCTGATTTCAGACGCCAAGAACCGCCTGGTCCCGCCGGAGGATTTTTCCCCCCGTTTCCCGGACGACCACGGCCGGGCCGCTGCCGACATCTATCCCCGCTACCAGAAAGCCCTCAAAGCGTTCAACGCTGTCGACTTCGACGACCTCATCATGTTGACCGTACGGCTGTTCCGGGATCATCCCGACATTCTTGCCAAATATCAGCAACGCTTCCGCTACATCATGGTGGACGAGTATCAGGATACCAACGCGGCTCAATACCTGCTCCTGCGTCAGCTGGCGGCCGTGCACGGCAACCTCTGCGTAGTCGGGGACGACGACCAGTCGATTTACGGCTGGCGCGGCGCCGACCTGGGCAATATCCTCGGCTTTGAAAAGGATTTCCCGGCAACGCAGGTCATCAAGCTGGAGCAGAACTACCGGTCCACAGGCAATATTCTGGGAGCGGCCAATGCCGTCATCCACAGGAACCGGAACCGCAAGGCCAAGCAGCTTTGGACGGCTGACGGCCCCGGCGCCATACTCGACTACATCCAGTGTCAGGACGGAGAGGATGAGGCGCGCATGGTGGTCGAGCGGATCCATGGGGAATGTTTTCGCGGAGACTGCCGGTACGGCGATTTCGCCGTGCTGTTCCGCACCAACGCCCAGTCCCGGGCCTTCGAGGAACAGCTGCGCTACGAAAACATCCCCTACGTGCTGATCGGGGGGCAGCAGTTCTTCGACCGCAAGGAGGTCAAGGACCTGCTCGCCTATTTCAAAGTCCTGCAGAATCCTCTGGACGAGGTCAATTTGCTGCGCATTCTCAATTTTCCCCGGCGGGGCATCGGGTCGACCAGTGCCGACCGCCTGATCCGCCGGTCCGTCGAACAGGAGTGTTCCCTCTGGGCCGTGCTGCACGGAATTGCCGACCTCGAGGAACTGGGGGAAAAGGTCGGAGAGGCGGTGCTGAGTTTCGTACATCTCCTTGAAAAGTACCGGCGCAGGTTTCGTCAGGGGCACCGTCTGGTCGATACCGCCCGGGAACTGATCGACGAATTGGGGCTTGAGGACGAGCTCTTCCGCACGGCCGAAGATCCGGCCAAGGCGCGGCGTCGGATGGACAACATGGCCGAGGTGCTCAATGCCATGGCCTCCTACCAGGAACGGGAGCAGAACCCGACCCTGGCCGGCTTTCTGGAAAAGGTCTCCCTGCTGGATCGGGATGAACCGAATCGCAACGACAAGGAGAGCAAGCTGAAGCGGGATGCCGTGGTCCTGATGAGTCTCCATTCCAGCAAGGGTCTGGAGTTTCCTCACGTTTTCCTGGTGGGCATGGAGGAGGATCTGCTGCCGCACAAAAAGTCGGTCGGAGAAGGCTTCGATATCGAGGAGGAACGGCGCCTGTGCTATGTGGGCATCACCCGGGCCCGCAGAACCCTGACTCTGCTCGGCGCCTCCCGGCGCAAAAAGTTCGGCAAGATGCAGCCCCGCATCCCAAGCCGTTTTCTCGAGGAAATTCCGGCTGAACTGGTGAACAGAATCACCAGTGACACCCCGGTCGAAAGAAGCGAAGCCGAGCAGGAACAACGGGCGGCTGATTTCTTTGCCGGCATTCGTGAAATACTGGGGGAGTGAGGCAACTGAAAAAATGACGGATAGCCCTTGTGCCCGAAAAACTTTTCGGCTAGAATTATTACAAAAGAGGTCTTATTTGACAGAGTTTTACCGGCAGGAGGACAGGACATGCAAGACATTCTGACCACTTTGAAGAAGGATGGCTCCTTTCAGACATTCCTGGGAGCCTTGAAAAAGGCCGGCCTTGAGAAAAAGCTCGAAGAGCCCGGGCCGATGACCCTTTTTGCTCCGAACGACCAGGCCTGTACCCGGGTCAATATGAATTCGATCCAGGGAGATCCGGACAAGTTGAATTCGGTCCTCACCTACCATATCGCACGGGGAATTTATCACCGCGACGACTTGAAAAAGACCGAAGACGTCTACACCTTTTTCGGCAAACATCTCACGGTCGCGACAGAATTGGGCGAGCTGCATATCGACAACGCCAAGTTCATCACCACGGACATCGAATGCAGCAACGGCGTCATTCACGTGATCGACAATGTTTTCCTTCCCCAGTTTTCCGGCTGGTACTGCGCCTGCTGCTGATTACTCCCGGAAGCCTCCACCCTCCTCCTTTTGCCGCGGCTGAGGCCGCGGCTTTTTTTTTCCTTCCCCTTCCCTCGGAACACGAAATCCGTTATCCTGTCGCAGCCTGAATTGACCAATGAGAGGGAGGATCGCCGATGAAAGGTTTGCTCATTCGCTGGTTGATCTTGACGGTGGCCATCATGGCCGCCGCCTATGTCCTGAAGGGGATCGAGGTGCCCGGTTTCTTTTCGGCCTTTTTCGCGGCCGCCATACTCGGCATCCTGAACGCACTGCTCCGGCCGATCCTGCTGTTCATCACCCTGCCGCTGAACATTCTGACCCTGGGATTGTTCACCTTCGTCATCAACGCCCTGATTCTGATGATGGCGTCCGGCGTCATCAAGGGTTTGGAAGTGCACGGTTTCTGGTGGGCGGTCCTCGGTTCCCTGATCATCAGCGCGGTCAGCTGGCTGTTGACCTCGCTGATCAATGACAAGGGCCACATGGAGGTGATCAGTCTGCGGAAGCGGAACGGTCGCTGGGAATGAGTTGGGAACTCTTTTCGTTGTCAGTGTAGCGGTAGCGGAACGGTTGTCGTTGTCGTAATCGCAGTCGATTCCTGTGGCGGCGATTTCGACAACGACAACGACAACGACAACGAGTTTTACCTCAACAGGACTATTTTGGATGAGGCCTGGTGCATATCCAGGTTGAATTAATTTTTCATCCAGTGAAAAAGGAAGGGGTTTCATGCTGCGCAAAATCAGTTGCGGATACGCCGCCGGAACGGTCGGCGCTCTGGTGGCCGCAGGGGTTCTCTGGCTGCTCGTGCGCGAAGGCGTCACGGCCTGGATGGGTATTTCCTGGCATCCGCGCATGTCCAGGGACTGGCTGGTGGTCCGGCTCTTCTGGGGCGGTATTTTCGGCCTCCCCCTGGCCCTGCCGATTCTGGAAAACCGGGTGATCCTGCGCGGGCTGGTTGCGGCGGCGGTGCCCGCCGCCTACACCCTGATGGTGCTGTTTTCCCGTGCCGGGCTGGGCTATGGCGCCTTGACCCCGGTGCTGATCGGCTCCATATTCGCCCTGTGGGGCATTTGCGCCGCCGGCTGGTATCGTCAATCCCGCTGACCAGTTTCCTGCCATCACTTCAACAAATCAACATACTGTCAAATCAAACCTCAAGGGAGAAGGTTCGTGAAACATTACGCTTTGATCATTCTGATTCTTGCACTGCTGGCATCCGCCGGAGGTTTTTTCCTGTTCCGCGACGCCGATGCCCCAACCCTGGAGTTGACCCCCGCGGCCGGTCCCGTCTCCGCATCCCGTCCCTTGTCCCTCGCTCTGAAGGATGAGGGGGCGGGTCTGAAAAGCGTTCAAGTCAGCGTGACCCAGAACGGGCAGACCACCGAACTGCTCAATACCGCCTACGATCGCGGTACGGCATCGGAAACCGTGAACCTGAGCCTTGCCGAAGCCAAGCTGGTCAACGGCCCCCTGTCCCTGCAGATCAAGGCGACCGACCACGCCTTTTTCGCCAACACGGCGGAACAGAACGTGACGTTCGACTTCGATTCCCGCGCACCTGTCGTATCGGTTCTGTCCACCGCTCACAATATCTACGAGGGGGGGACCGCTCTGGTGCTTTACAAAATCTCCGAAGAGGTGGAGCGTAACGGTGTTCAGGTCGGGAACTGGTTTTTTCCGGGTTATCTGCAGGAGGGCGGCTACTACGCCTGCCTGTTCGCCTACCCCTTCGATCTGGGGAAGGAGACTTTTTTGCCCCGGATCATCGCCGTGGACCGTGCCGGCAACGAGCGCAAGGCCGGTTTCTACTATCACACCAATGCCCGCCCTGCCCGCAAGGACAGGATCAACATCACCGACGGCTTTCTCGACAGCAAGATGCCCGAATTTCAGGATCTTTTCCCCGATGCTGAAAACATGCTCGATATCTTCCTGCGGGTCAACCGCGAACTGCGCACGCAGAACCGGGCAAAGCTGAAGGAAATCGGAGCGCGGACGGCAAGCAGCCCCACCTGGCAGGGGACCTTCCTGCGTCTGCCCAACGCCGCCAATCGGGCTCAGTTCAACGAGGTACGCACCTATGTTTACAACGGCAACGAAATAGACCAGCAGACCCACCTCGGCCATGACCTGGCGTCCCTGGCCCAATCACCGGTGCCTGCGGGCAATGCGGGCGAAGTTGTCTTTGCGGATTATCTCGGAATTTACGGTCAGGTCGTGATCATCGATCACGGTCTGGGCCTCCAATCCCTGTACGCCCATCTGAGCAGCATCGATGTCGATGCCGGAACCATGGTCGAAAAGGGGCAGATCATCGGCCGCACCGGCACCAGCGGCCTGGCGGGAGGAGATCACCTCCACTTCGGCATCATTCTCTCCGGCCTGCCCGTCGACCCCATCGAATGGTGGGACCCGAACTGGATCAAGAACAACTTCACCGACAAATGGCAGGATGCCCTCTCCCTGCCGGCAGGCAACTGACCCTTGTCATACAAAAGCTCGAAAAAAAGCGGCTGCCCCCTTATGGAGCAGCCGCTTTTCTTTTCCTGATTGCCGTCTTCGTTGTCGTTGTCGTAATCGAACACAACAGAACGACTACGATAACGAAAACCGCTCCGCTGCCGCTTCACTGACAACGAGACATTTTTCGACAAACTGTCAGTGGTTGTGTTCCTGCTCCTTCTGCACCGTTCTTCTGCCCGGAACATCCCGCATCGAATGACTGAACAGTTCCTCGGCAAGTTTGCGCAGGGCCGGAGAGCAGTCAGCCTGCCGGAAATCCCGGCCGGCGGCGAACTTTTTCCAGAACTCGGGCAGCATGTCCATATGTTGCACCATGCCGCCCCTGTCATCCGGGGCAATGTAGATCATCTGGCGAATGCCGGAATTAATGATCCGGGTGAGGCACATCGGGCAGGGCTCGACGGAGGATACCAGGAGCAGATTTCCGCATTCGCGAGGATTCACGCCGCTTTTATCGAAACCCTTTTTTTTCACCCGGTCCTCGTAACGGTTCAGCAGATCCATTTCGGCGTGCATGTCGCTGCGGAAATAGGGGGTATACTGGCGGTTGCGGCCCCGCTCCACCACTTCTCCCGTGGCTCCGTTCACCAGACAGGCACCGATCCCCCCCGAACCTTCCTTCAAACTGACAAGTGCTTCCCTGACCACCAGCAGCCCGACCGCATCGTCATGATACCGGGGGTCGGGTACATAACTCTCGATGCGGGACTCCAGGTCGGCTATATCCCGGGCAAGAGCCCGATCCGTGATCCCCATGGCGGGAAGCAGGAAGCAGCAAGCCAACAGAATGTGACGGGCAGTGAATTTCATCGGGACAGCCTTCCGAACGAGATAAATAAAAATTAAATGTCATCGGGCATCTTGGCCTCGCGACTTCATCAGCTACTTTATAGCACGGGCAGACCGGCGGGAAAAAATAAAAACTTGAGAGAGGCGGGAGCCGTTCAACGGCCGAAATCTAATTGATTACATATCGTTACAGGGCCTCGAATAGCGACTGAAAGGCTCGATTTAGCGATGTTTTTTGTCAGCGAAGGGGCTGCTATTTTTCTTCCATCCAGGTTATATTTGTAAGAAAAAGAAGCTTGGCTGACCTGACTTCTGCTCATGAGGGGAGTCGAAACTGAAAAAGCCGTTGATCATAATCGGAACCTGTTACGCGATTTTCCTGGTTGTGCTTCTGATCACGTCCTGGCCGGTTTTTATAGGAAGTTTTCTTTCTCTGGAAGACAGGGAAATTGAGCAGGATATAAAACAGGCATTGTCCACACTGGACTATACCGTCGACCAGTTGAGCATATCGGTCGGCGACTACTCGGGCTGGGATGAAAGCTATCGGTTCATCCAGGACGCCAACAGGGAATTCATCAAGACCAATCTGGACGACAAGATCTTTCCCATGCTGCGGATCGACATGCTGCTTTATGTCGACCTCAGCGGCAGGATCGTCTATGAGCAGGGGATCGACCACTTGAGCACAAGGCCGATTTCTCTGGAGAGTCTTCACCCCTACATCACGCGAGACAGCCCCCTGGTTCAGCACGACACGCCGAAAAGCGAGGTTTCCGGGATTCTGCGGCTTCCCGAAGGTCCACTTCTCATCGCTTCCCGGCCGATCCTCACCAGCCGGTTCACCGGGCCGGTCCGGGGTGCCCTGATCATGGCCCGGTTTCTCGATGCCGCGGAACTGGCCCATCTGCGCGAAATATCCCTTCTGCCCATCAGGATTTTCCCGGTTGGAGATCGCTTAATGCCGGCCGATGTCCGCGCCTTTCTGCAATCTCCAGCATCGGGCAAAAGTCTCAAGGTTTACCGGAAAAGCCCGGATCGGATTGCCGGTTATTCCATGATCGAGAATGTTTTCGGAGAGCCGGCCCTGGTTCTGGAAGTCGAGATCCCACGAAGCGCCTATCGTCAGGGAGTGATCGCCATTCGCTACTTTACCGCATGGGTTGGGGGAATAGGCCTGGCGGCAGCGGTCACAGCCTCCCTCCTGTACTTCCGGATGATCAAATACCGGCAAAAGGAGCTGGAAACCCAGGCTCTGTACAGTTCGGTGGTTCAGCAAGCCTCCGAAGGGATCGTCCTGGTCGATCCGGCAGACAAAAGAATCCTTGAAGCCAATACCGCCTTTGCCGAGATCCTTGGATATTCGAAAATCGAACTTCGCGGCATGACCCTCTATGAAATTTTTGCGGGGCCTTCTTCAGGCGTGGATAAGGATGTGGCGGGGGTGAAAATCAGCAAACAGCGGTTTCTCGGCGAAAGGACCTTTCGTCGCAAGGATGGGGGGCTTGTCCTGGTCGAACAATCAGCCAACATCATTCCCGGGGAAAAAGAGGTTTTGTGCATGGTCCTGCGCGATATCACCGAGCGGAAGAGAGTGGAGGAAATACTCAGGGAAAAAGGGGAGCAGCTCGAGGCCTTGAACAGCACGCTCGAACAGAGGGTGCAGGATGAAGTTGCCAAGAACCGGGAAAAAGACCACGTACTGATCCAGCAGAACCGTCAGGCGGCCATGGGAGAGATGGTGGACCACATCGCCCATCAATGGAAGCAGCCCCTGACCTCACTGTCGATCACAGCCCAGCTCCTGGAGGACAGTTACCGCAACCATGAACTGACGGACGAACTGGTCGAGGAAGCCACCGGGAAAATGGAGGACCTGGTGCAGCATATGTCGCAGACGATCGAGGTCTTCAGGGACTTTTACAGTCCGGACAAGCGAAAAATCGTCTTCAATATCAAGGAATCGATCGACCTGGCACTTTCCTTCATCGCTTCGGCCCTCAGGCTGGATTCGATCGAGGTCGAAATGGAGGCGGAGCCCCGGTTGATGGCCGCCGGATATCCCAAGGAATATACCCAGGTGCTCCTGAATCTCCTCTCCAACGCCAGGGATGCGCTGAAACAGACAAATCCGGAAAAACCCCGGATCAAAATCAGCGGGTTTGCAGAGGATAACCGGGTAGTCGTGCTGATTGCCGACAATGCCGGGGGAATCCCCGAAGGGATTATGGAGAGGATATTCGACCCCTATTTTTCCACCAAGGGAGAAAGCGGGGGTACAGGGGTCGGTCTCTACATGTCAAGGAACATCATCGAAAAGAATATGGGTGGAAAGCTGGAGGTCCGGATGATCGAAAAAGGAGCCGAATTCAGGATTGAAGTGCCGTGCGCTCTTTGCTGAAAAGGAATCCGGAGAAAGCTTCAGGGAAGCTCCTGTCGAATGATGTGCTGGATTACCGCTTTTCACTTTGCGAATCGGACAGATTCCCGGCGACAAGCAGTCCACTCTCCGAACAGGTCTCACAATCGATCTTTCGCTTACAGGTCTCCTTCCAGCAGCGAAAACCGTCCTTCAAACCGCAAAAGGTTCGCTCCAGATGAATATCCGAGTTGGATTTGAGCAGCACCACCTCGTTTTCAACGCAACTCTCCGCAAGAAAACGGCAGGCGGATTCCATGCTGTCGATGGTGAAAAGCCGGTTTTCCAGCTCGGGGGTAAGCATCTTCCTGACGTATGCCGATTTGTCTCCTACGAAAACAACCCGGTCCGCCACCTCCAGCGCCTGCCGGGCCATGGCCCGATATCTTCTGGAGTCCGCGCCCCCGGTATCGGAAAAGGAGCCGAAGACGATGGTTTTGCGGGGAGCGGCGACATCCTTCATCAGCGCAACCACCTTTGGAACGCTCCAGTAGGGCGCCTTGACGGTATCCTTGAGAAACCAGGACCCGCCGGGCCCCTGGTGAATCGACAGGCGGCTGGGGAAAGATTTAACCCCCTTCAGGGAAACCCCGCATTGGGCCAGGGGTATGCCGACGGCGAGGGCACCCGCAACGGCAGCCAGCAGGGACGTGGCCAACAGATCGCCGAACAGGGCGGTTTCCAGTCGAATACTTTCGCCCTGATAAGTTACCGTCATCGCAAGACCCTCCGGCCAGATCGCCCGGACGTCGCTGCCCCGCACCTCGGCCTGCTCGGAAAACCCGTAGGTCATCACTTTGGCCCGGGTGCGCTGCCCCATGGCCAGGACGTGGGGATCGTCGACGTTAAGGACCGCAACCCCGGTTTTCGGCAAAGACTCGATCAGCAACCCTTTTTCAGCGGCCGTCCCCTCCAGGGTCCTGAAACTGGTGTAATGATCCAGCCCGATGGTGGTCACGATGCCGACATGGGGCATGAGAACCGATACGATCTTCTTCATGTCGCCGGGGGAGGCAATTCCGGCCTCCTGGACCAAATATCGATAGGGAGTCCGCATCTTGCGCATGTTCTTGCGGATCGCCTTGGCCCCGTTCCGATGGACGCCCACATAGCAGGAGCCGCAGTCGCTGAGAATCTTTCCCAAAAAATGGGTGGCGCTGGTTTTGCCGCAGCTTCCGGTCACGGCCAGAATTTCAGTTTTCGCAAGATAGCCGAACCTGCGGGTTACAATCGCTCGGATTTTACGCAGAATCTGACGGGGATGGTACGGACTGTCTTTTGAAATCATTGCATCCTCACCTGCTGTTCAACTCAAAAGATGATGGCCGCCCGCAATAAAATCGGGCCGTTTTCCGCCGCTCACCTGCCGAAAAATACGATCCAGCATAACGGCTTCCCGGATCAAGGTCTGCGGCGGGTCCATCGGCCGGGACAAGCGCCGGCGCAGTTCCGGTTGCTGCAAAAGATCCAACGCCTTCCTTGTGAACTCTTCGGCGGAATCGTACAACAGACCCTGCCGACCCGTTTGGAAAGCCACGCGGTTTCCGGGGATGTTTCTGGCGAGGATCGGCACTCCGAGACAGGCGGCTTCCTGCAGGCTGTTGGAAAAACCTTCGCTGCTGGAATTGCCGAGAACCACATCGGCTGCCCGCAGTACATCGGTCATCTTATCGGGTTCAATCTCTCCGGCATAGACCGCCCAGGGACGCTCCCGCACGGCCTGCAGAAAACTTTCTGCGTAGTCCCTGTCGAGAACGGGTCCACAGAAAACCAGGCGACAATCCTGACCGGGGGCGACCCGGTCGAACATGTCCAGAAGGTCCCTGTTCCCCTTCACGGGACGGAGACCCGCGGGATGCAGAAACAGAACCGTACTCGAGGGGATGTCCAGCCGCCTCCGCAGATCGCAACGCCCCTGGCCGAAATCCACTGCCGGCGGTACATGATGCAGCTTCGGCCGCCATTCGGGAAAATCAAGGGCCAACTGCTCCCGGGTCAGGGGGTTGATGGTGATAATGGCACCAGCCTCGGCCAGGATTCGCAAAATGACCGGACTCTGCCCGGGATCGTGGAGCCCCTGGTTGACGTCGGTGCCGGTCAGGGTCACCGTCCAGGGTCTTGCGCGGGAATAGGGGCAGGCCAGCCAGGGGTAGCCGCAGCGGTAGGCGTGCAGCACATTGACGACATCCGGAGAGAAGTCCCCGATCCTGTCCGCCAGCCCTTTTTCCTCATGCAGGACAGGGACAATCAGGACGCTGTGCCCGAGGTTTTCCAGGCCCTTTGCCTGACGGCGGGCTGAAATCCAGTTCCCTGTTGCGAAGGGTTGCTCCGGTGTCAAAATCAGGATTCGCAGAACGATTCTCCGGCCAATCGGACTTACTTGGGGCCTTTGAGGCGACCTTCAAGAGCCGCGAAAGGCGAATGAACCAGGGAGGGCCGGGTCGAGGCAGCTGCGGGAGACTCCTCCCGACGATCTTCCTGCACGCCCCGCGTATGCTCATGATCGTGGCAGTAGATGCAGAGCAGTTCCCAATTGCTGCCGTCCGGGGGATTGTTGTCGTGGTTGTGATCGATATGGTGAACGGTCAGTTCCCGCAGTTTCTTGCCCTCGAATTCCCGCCCGCACCGGCCGCAGACCGGAGAGAAAAGCTTCAAGGCCTTTTCCCGGTATCCGGCCTGGCGATCCTGCTGTTCCCTGCGCATCCCGGCGACCAGGCGGTCGAGCTGTTCGGCTTTCTGTTTGTCTTTGGAATCGGCCATCGATTTGAACCTGTCATTTTTCTGAAGCTGACTGTCAAAAAAACAGCTCAATGAATCGGATTAATTTATAGCATGGGTCTTCCGGAGGGCAAGGGAAAATCCTGATTCCGGCAGGATCCGAGCGGAACAGCGTGCGTTTCCGTACGAATCAGCAGAGAGCTGAGGCTGCGAATGGATCTGCGCCGGTAATTTCGGGGAGGAAACCACCATGCCTTTTGCCTGGCAGCGGTTCCGCGTTTTCAAGTCTTCCCGGCCTTGCCCTGGACCTGTCCTCTCCTATAAACTTTAAGTCGGTATCGAAACGAAAAGGTTTTGATGCTCCTCGATTACGACCTTGCCCTTAATCCAATCACTAACAGAAGTGGATGCATATGACACGGACCGACAACGGCAAGCGCCCCGGCTGGAAGTTCGACAACAGCTATCTTCGTCTGCCCGATACCCTCTACGTGCGCCTTAAACCTGTTCCAGTGGCTTCTCCAAAGGTGGCGATCTTCAACCGCTCCCTGGCCGAAACGCTGGGCCTGGATGCGAATGTGCTGGCCGGGGAGGAAGGAGCGGGGATTTTTTCCGGGAACCGTCTTCCCGAAGGAGCCGAACCGATTGCCCAGGCCTATGCCGGACACCAGTTCGGTCATTTCACGATGCTCGGAGACGGCCGGGCCCATCTGCTGGGAGAGCATGTCACACCGGACGGGGAGCGGTTCGACATCCAGCTCAAGGGATCGGGGAGAACTCCTTTTTCCCGCAACGGCGACGGGCGAGCCGCCCTGGGGCCCATGCTGCGGGAGTACCTTATCAGCGAAGCGATGCACGGCCTCGGCATCCCCACCACCCGCAGCCTGGCGGTGGCGATCACCGGTGAGCCGGTCTACCGCGAAACCACTCTTCCGGGTGCGATCCTCACCCGGGTGGCGAGCAGCCACATCCGTGTCGGCACTTTCGAGTATCTGTTGTGGAAACAGGATCTGGAGGGGCTCCGGACCCTGGCGGAATACACCATCCGCCGCCACTATCCCGAGTTGATGCAGGCGGACAATCCCTATTTCGCCCTGCTGCAGGAGGTTCTGCAACGGCAGACATCACTGGTGGCCCGATGGCTGCTGGTCGGCTTCATCCACGGCGTGATGAACACCGACAATGTCGCTTTGAGCGGGGAAAGCATCGATTACGGTCCCTGTGCCTTCATGGACCGCTACGATCCCGCCACGGTCTTCAGTTCCATCGACCACGGCGGCCGCTACGCCTATGGGCGGCAGCCCTATATCGCCCAATGGAACCTGACTCGCTTCGCCGAGACCCTGCTGCCGTTCCTGCATGAGGAAGAAGAAAAGGCGGTGGAAATGGCCAACGGCTGCCTCAGCACCTTCCCGGATCTGTTCCGGAGATTCTGGCTGTCGGGAATGAGGGAAAAGCTGGGCCTGTTTACCGAAGAAGAGGAAGACGGACCGCTGGTCCGGGACTTCCTGGAGATCCTGCAAAAGACCGGGGCGGACTACACCAACACCTTCCGCCATCTGGCCCTGGAAACCTTGCCGGAAGCCCCTGTATTCCACGACCCGGGCTTCCTGCAGTGGCAGGAGCGGTGGCAGAACCGTCGGGCCCGGCAGAAAGAATCAACCGCAGCAGCCCGCGAGCTGATGAATGCCCACAACCCCGCGGTCATCCCCCGCAACCACCGGGTCGAGGAGGCCCTCGACGCAGCGGGACAGGGAGACTACGCTCCGCTGCGGATACTGCTCGATGTTCTGTCCCGGCCCTTCGAGGACCGGCCGGAGCACGCCGCCTTCCGCCAGCCGCCGCCCCCTTCGTCCATGCCCTACCGGACCTTTTGTGGAACATGACCGGGACAAAGCAAAACGCCCCAAATGATAACTCGGGGCGTTTTGACGATGATTCGATTCTTTGCATCTTCCCTGAGAGGAAGACTATGTCGGATCAGCTGTTTCTCCGATCCAAAAATTTGCTCTCGTTATTTAAGGTTCGAGATATGTCACGCGTTGAGCCCGGCGGATCAGAGACTGTCATACCGTCTTCCTCCTTTGGAGTAACTCTCTTTTTCTTTTGAGTTGCTCTTATTATATCCGAAAAAACCCCTGTCGGCAATCGGCCAAAAAAAATTCCCGCGCATTAGCCCCAAGCACTGCTATTAGAGAAAGAGATCAATAACCCATCGCAACTGACCGAAAAATTCACCCAAGCCTCTTAAAACCCTTCCCCAGCCATGGAGAAATTATTTTCTTTTAAGTATTAAAAAATTTCTCCGCTCCCCCTGAAACTGGCAAATTTAATGCTAGTATCTAATTAAACCGGTAATCAATATCCCCAGCAGCCAGACTGAACCCCCTCAATGGGATGGTAAAAGGTTGCCGTTTTCGATTTTAAGTATTGCACGGGAATTGGAAATCTGAGAAACTAATTAAAAGGCTAATTAACTGAAAAACAAGAGGATTTTTACTTTTTTCATTGAGCATTGGAAGATGGAGGGTGCACGGACAAGCCGTTTGAATCATTAGGAAAACGGTAATTTGTTTCAGGAGGAACAGGCTGATCCACAGAACAACCGGATTCGTTTTGATCAAAGTCCCTTCCCCCCGCGACCTTGTCCGCCCCTTCAAGAAAACCTGAACAGTGTCTTGAAAACCAATTCAATTGATATGCAATGGCGCAAATTATCCCCCTGTCTTTTTCCTGACAGGGGAAAGGCTTCAACCGGTCAACCAAGGAGGTCCAGTCATGAAATTCTCAACCCGTATCAAAATTTTTCTAGCCATAGGAACAGTCATGGCTTTATCCGCCTGTGGAGGCGGTGGCGGTGGGAGCGATGGCTCTTCCGGAGGCGGGGGCAGCACACCGACTTCGGTAACCGTACAAGGCAACCTGGCAGGACAGACCGCCCCTCTCCCCGCCCAGGTCACCCAGGCCGTGGTAGCGCCGGACGCCAACATCGCGGTTCTGATGGTGGACGAAACCGGCGGCATAGCCGCCAGCCAGATCGTCACCCTTGCGGCCGGCCAATTCTCCCTGCAGGTTCCCCTGGGACATAATTACGTCATGGTGTTCCGCGAAGGAAGCGTCACCGGCAGGACCTTGGGCATCCTGGTCCCCGATGCTTCGGGCCGGACCACCCTCTCCCTGCCAAACGGTTCGATCAACCTGAATTTTGGAGATCTCGATCTGGACAACAAAACCGGCAAGGTGCGCCCCCGTAACGCCGTGACGGTCACGTTCGCGGCCTCCGATTTTGCCGACGGCGACGGGGACGGCATTCCGGACGTCTGCGACAACTCCAATGACGAGGATCTGGACGGCGTAGTCGACAGCGACGATGCCTTCCCCTTCGATCCCGATGAGTGGGTGGATACGGACGGCGACGGCATCGGCAACAACGCCGACCCCGATGACGATAATGACGGGACGGTCGACGGCGACGACGCTTTCCCCACCGATCCTAACGAGACGACCGACACCGACGATGACGGCGTCGGCGACAATGCCGATCCCGATATTGACGGCGACGGCGTCTTCAACAACGAGGATGCCTTCCCCACCAATCCCAATGAATCTCAGGATTCGGACGGCGACGGCATCGGCAACAACACCGACCCCGATGACGATAACGACGGTATTCCTGACGCCGATGACCCCTTCCCCACCTTCCCGGGAGACCAGGACAGCGACGGTGATGGCATACCGGATCTGTCGGATCAGGCCCCCGACCGCGGAGTGTTTCTGATCCCCAGCCCCAACACTGAGTTAGGGCCTCCGATCCCGCCGAGCCCCCTTTACAGTGCCGAATCCTTTACCCAGAAGATGCTCCGCTTCGAAGAGTTCGGCACCGAGGAGTTCCCTGCAGCGCCAGCGAATAATTTCACTCCGCTTCCCCGGCCGGTCAATTTCCAGAGCGGTCCCAACCCCGCCGCCCTCGAAAACTTCCTGGCTCAGGACGGTATTGCGCCTTTCCCGACCCGGGTGTCCAACACCACCGTCACCAACCCCTGGAAAGCTGACATCGAAGCTTTCCTCGGCCGCACCCTTGTTGCTCCCCAGGTTGGGGGGGTTGCCGGACCGGCCGAAGGACGCCCCGGCGGCGAAGGTTACTCCCATCAGCGGTGGGAGCAGTTCTATCCCCAGGTCTATTTCAAGACCGCCCAGGCCGGCGCCCGGGTGAACAACGGCTTCCGGGACGAAAGGCAGCGGCACGACTATCGCCTTGGGGAATTCGGCCCGAGCGGGCTCTATCACAACACGGCCGGGGTCAGTGCCACGGCAGGAACGACGGCCGGCATCGCCATACGCCTGCACCCCAACATGCCGATTCAGGACCCCAAATCCCTCTGGACCTTCGACGGAACCCTTCCGCCGAAACTGCTCCAAGTCCGCTATGGCGAGACGATCCTGATGCGCCACTACAATGCCCTGCCGATCGATCCGGCGGCCAACAACGGCTTCGGCAGGCATACCATCTCCACCCATGAACACAACGGCCACCAGCCGGCCGAGAGCGACGGCTTTGCCAACGCCTATTTCTTCCCCGGTCAGTATTACGACTACCGCTGGCCCCTGCAGCTGGCCGGGCACGACACCATCAACATCAACGCTTCAGAGCCGCGGGCGGCCTTCCCCTGTGAACCGGGGGAATCGATCATGGTGGACGACAACAACGACGGCATCCCGACCCCGAAGTTCTGCTCCAGCGGCCGCATCCAGATCCGCGGCGACTGGCGGGAGACCATGAGTACCCACTGGTTCCACGACCATATGCTCGATTTCACCGCCCAGAACGTCTACAAGGGCAACGCCGTCATGATGAACTACTACAGCGCCATCGACCGGGGCAACGAAGCGATCGCGGACGGCGTCAACCTGCGCTTCCCCAGCGGCACGGCTCTCAACTGGGGCAACCGCGACTATGACGTCAACCTGGTCATTGCCGACAAGGCCTGGGACAGCAACGGTCAGCTCTGGTACAACATTATCCAGCGTGACGGTTTCCTGGGTGACCACATCCTGACCAACTGGCTCTACCACCCCTATTTCGACGTGCGGGCCCGCAAATACCGCTTCCGCATCCTGAACGGAGCGGTGGCCCGCTTCTTTTCCATTGCGCTGGTCCGGGAAATACAGGGTGACAGCGGCTCCATGCCGGGCCCGGCGGGCTCCGGGGTCTCCTATGAACGGGTCCCCTTCCATATGATCGCCAACGACGGCAACATCATGGAACATGCCATTCCCTTCGACGGGTCGATGCCGCTTTACCCCAACAACCCCAACGACTCCAATCCCGACAATACCCAGTATATCGGCCAGCTCCCGTCCCAGGGAATTGCCGAGCGCTACGACATCATCGTCGACTTCAGCAGGCACGGCATCCGGCCCGGCGACAAGCTCTACTTCGTCAATGTAATGGAGCACGAGGACGGAAAAGGCGTTTCGGGCAAGATCCCCCTGGCGGAGGTCCTGTCCGGCGAATACAAGGCCCAGAGGTTCAACAACACCTGGATCAATGGCGATCCGGGCGTGGGCAAGTTCATGGAACTGCGGGTCCACGCCTACTCGGGCAACGACCAGAGCATGAATCCGGCGGATTATGAACCGGGCAAGACGAAGATGGTTCCCTTGGCCATCGACCGCAACGATCCGGCTCTGGCCACCGCCCCCAGGCACAGCCTGGAGTTCGACCGGACCAACGGTGACAGCAATCATCCCTGGCAGATCAGGGTGGACGGAGGGGACCGTTTCCCGGCCGATCCCACCCGGGTGTCCCTCCTGGTGGGAGGCGCCATCGAGGTCTGGGACTTCGATACCGGCGGCGGCTGGGACCATCCCGTTCACAACCATTTCGAGGAAGGCATCATCATCACCCGGGATGGCGCAGAACCCCCCGAATGGGAGAAGTGGGCGCGCAAGGACCTCTTCCGGATCGGAACGGATACGGACAGCGGCGACCGGATGACCATCGCCTTCCGCGCCAGGGATTTCTCGGGGATCTACATGTCCCACTGCCACAATACAACCCACGAGGACAATGCCATGCTGCTGCGGTGGGATGCCCAGAATCCGAACAACCTGATCCTGATGGACACCCCGGTGCCGGACTGGGACGGCGTGGAATACATCAGATCGCGCCATATATCCGAGGATGAGAACTAGCAACCTCTTGTGAAAGGGGTGCGACTGACTGAAAGACCTGCAACCTGACCGGATGCAGGACCCGGGGAGGAAACCCCGGGTCCTGCTCCGGTTTTTTTGGATGTCACTTGAAAAAGGCGACTGCAATCATGAAGATGGCAACCATGAAGAAGTATCTCCCTTACCTGCTGCTGTCTGTGCTCCTGCTCGGGGCTTTCTGGGGAGGAGCTCTGTTCGGCACCCGGGGAGATGACCCGGAGGAACAGGCCGAGCCGGGACGACGGATTCTCTACTACGTGGATCCAATGAATCCGGCCCATACCTCCAGCGAACCGGGTCTGGCGCCCTGCGGCATGAAGATGGAGCCGGTCTATGCCGACGACGATGCCGGCGATGGCGGACTACCCGGCTCCCTGCCTCCGGGAACGGCCCGGATCACTCCCGAAAAACAGCAGTTGATAGGGGTTCGGGTGGAAAAGGCGGGGCTCTCCAATCGCCGTCATGTCATGCGGGCCCTGGGGCGGATAACGGCGGATGAAAATCTCACCTACCGCATTTCGGCAGCGGGCGACGGCTGGGTCTGGGGGGTCAGCGAGGCAACCACCGGCAGCCTGGTCAATCGGGACCAGCTGGTGGCCAAAGTGTTCTACAATCGGTACCTGAACATTCAGGAAGATTATCTTCGCGCCCTCGAGTACAACGAACGGAGAAAGGAAGCCGTCAAGGATGGCGGTGAAGAGGCGGCTGAAGAGTCATTCATAAAAACCGCCTCCTCCTTCGGCGGCCTGAACGCAGCCGGCAAGATCGTCTACAACCTGCGGGACCAGCTGGAAGTCTCCAAACTGGAGCTTTACAGCCTGGGGGTGGGGGAAACCCAAATAAAGGAGATGAACCGCCATCGCCGCATTGTCCCGGACATCGAGGTCCGGTCGCCGGTGCAGGGGTTTGTGCTCAGCCGAAACATTTCAACTCAGCAGCGCTTCCGCATGGGTGAGGAGCTGTTCCGGATCGCCGATTTGAGCCGCGTCTGGATCCTGGCCGAAGTCTTCGAAGGGCAGGCGCCCTACATCCACCCCGGGATGACCGCCAAGGTCACCCTCCCCCACCAGAACCAGGTTTTTGAAGCCAGGGTGGCCAACGTTCCGCCCCTGTTCGATCCCGGGTCACGAACCTACAAAGTCCGCCTGGAAACCGATAATCCCGAGTTCGTGCTGCGTCCCGACATGTTCGTCGATGTGGAGTTCGAGGGGGTGGCGGTCGGGGCCGTCATCGTGCCCGTGGACAGTTTGGTCGATTCCGGTCTTACGAAAACGGTTTTCGTCGAAACACGCAAGGGATATTTCGAGCCTCGGACGGTGGAGACCGGCCGGCACTTCGGCGACCGGGTCGAGATTGTCCGTGGCCTCATGCCCGGAGAACCGGTCGCTGTTTCCGGCACTTTCTTCATCGATTCGGAAAGCCGGATGAAGATGGGCTCGGCCCACGTCATCGCAAGCGCCATGCCCCCCATGGATCACGCCAACCACCAGGCGCCATCGGGCAAGGACGTGGTGAAGGACCCGGTCTGCGGAATGGATGTTTCCCCCGACGAAGCCAGGAAAAAGGGGCTGACCAGCCAGTTCGAGGGGAAGACCTACTTCTTCTGTGCCGAGCAGTGCAAACGGACATTCGACCGTGAACACGGGATCGAGGCGGACAAACCCGATGCTAAGCAGCCAGTCGTGCCCCTGCCCAAGGTCCAGTCGGCCGCTGCGGATATCGTGAAGGACCCCGTCTGCGGCATGGATGTCC
The DNA here is from genome assembly GCA_041390365.1 of Syntrophotaleaceae bacterium. Taxonomy (NCBI): domain Bacteria; kingdom Pseudomonadati; phylum Thermodesulfobacteriota; class Desulfuromonadia; order Desulfuromonadales; family Syntrophotaleaceae; species Syntrophotaleaceae bacterium. The sequence continues at coordinate 60,258 of JAWKQB010000003.1, forward strand.
AGCCGGCGATAGCGGAAGCGGCCGGGTTGAAAAGCACCCGCGACGGTAAACCCTACTATTTCTGCAACGAAAGTTGCAAAACCCGCTTCGACCAGGCTCCTGAACCATTCCTGAAGGGGCAGAAACAGCTCAAACCCCAGAACCTGGCGCAAAACCCGCCCATCCCCCCCCACGAACAATCGATGGATCATGAGCACGGGGGCCACGGGCATGATTAATCGCATCATCGACTTCTCGGTCAACAACCGGTTTATCGTCCTCTTTCTGGTGGCCGTCGCCTGCATCACCGGGTGGTGGTCGATGACCAGGGTGCCCCTGGACGCGGTGCCCGATCTGAGCGACACACAGGTCATCATCTACTCGCGCTGGAACCAGAGCCCCGACATCATCGAAGATCAGGTCACCTATCCCATCGTCACCGCCATGCTGGGCGCCCCCGGGGTCAAGACGGTGCGGGGTCTTTCCGACTTCGGCTACTCCTACGTCTACGTTATTTTTGAGGACGGCACCGATATCTACTGGGCCCGCTCCCGAACCCTGGAGTATCTGTCCGGGGTGCTCCCCAGCCTCCCGGACGGGGTCAAGACCGAACTCGGTCCCGACGCTACCGGTCTCGGCTGGGTTTTTCAGTACGCACTGGTGGACGAAAGCGGCAAGCACAGCCTGGCGGAACTCCGTTCCCTGCAGGACTGGTACCTGCGCTACCACCTCAAGTCGGTCCCCGGCGTCGCCGAAGTGGCGCCGGTCGGCGGTTTCCGCAAGCAGTACCAGGTGAATTTGGATCCCAACCGGCTGCAGGCCTACAACATCCCCATCAGCCGGGTGACCGAGGCGGTGCAGGCCGGCAACAGCGAGGTGGGCGGCCGGGTGATCGAATTTGGCGGCACCGAATACATGGTGCGGGGGCGGGGCTACGCCCGGTCGACCAGCGATTTCGAAAACATCCTGTTGAGCACGACCGAAAACGGCACTCCGATCCTGATCAAGGACGTGGGCCAGGTTGTTCACGGTCCGGACATGCGCCGGGGGGTCACCGATCTCGACGGGACCGGCGAGGTTGTCTCCGGGATCATTGTCATGCGCCAGGGACAGAACGCTCTGGAGGTCATCGACAAAGTAAAGACGAAGATCCGGGAGATCGAGCCGGGTCTGCCCGCCGGGGTGAAAGTGGTCCCCATCTACGACCGGTCCGAGTTGATTCACGATGCCATCGACACTCTTAAAAAAACTCTGACCCACGAGATCATCCTCGTGGTCGGGGTCATCCTCCTGTTTCTGTGGCATATTCCTAGCGGCATCATCCCCGCGATCACCATCCCCGCGGCAATTCTGATCTCCTTCATCCTGTTCAAGATGATGGGCGTCACCGCCAACATCATGTCCCTGGGCGGGATCGCCATCGCCATCGGCGCCATGAGCGACGCCGCCATCGTGGTGGTCGAGCAGACCCACAAGAAGCTGGAGGAATGGGAGCGGGAAGGCCGCAAGACAGATTATCGGCCGATCATCGTGGCGGCGGTCAAGGAGGTGGCCGGTCCGAGTTTCTTCGCCCTGCTGGTGATCGCGGTCTCCTTTTTTCCCGTGTTCGCCCTCGAGGATCAGGAGGGGCGTCTCTTCAAGCCTCTTGCCTATACCAAAAATTTTTCCATGATTTGTGCGGCGCTGCTGGCCATCACCCTCGATCCGGCCCTGCGTCTGACCTTCATGAACTTGAGGGACTTCCGGTTCCGGCCCCTGTGGCTGAGCCGGGGAGTCAATTCCCTTTTCGGCGGCACCATCCACTCGGAGGACAAGCACCCGATCAGCCGGATCCTCATCCGTCTTTACCAGCCGGCGGCCGAATGGGCACTGCGCCATAAAATGGCTGTCCTGTCCATCACCCTGGGCCTGATCCTCGTCACCACCCCGGTATTTCTGAAGCTCGGCACGGAATTCATGCCGCCCCTCGACGAGGGGACCATTCTCTACATGCCTTCCACCATGCCCGGCATTTCCATTGCCGAGGCGCAGAAGCTGCTGCAGGTCACCGACCGCATCATCAAGGAATTTCCGGAAGTGGACCGGGTGCTGGGCAAAGCCGGCCGGGCCGAGACCTCGACGGACCCGGCGCCGCTGTCGATGCTCGAGACGGTGATTACCCTGAAGCCGAAATCGGAGTGGCGGGCTGTGGACACCTGGTATTCCTCCTGGGCCCCGGACTGGCTCAAGTCGATCCTGCGCCGCTTCACTCCCGATCACATCTCCTCCGAGCAGCTGATCAGCGAGATGAGCGTGGCCCTGCAGCTGCCGGGTCTGGCCAATGGCTGGACCATGCCGGTCAAGGGGCGGATCGAAATGCTCACCACCGGGATGCGCACCCCCGTCGGGCTCAAGATATCGGGAGCCGACGTCGGGGTCATCGAAGAGATCGGAACCCAAATAGAAAAGGTGCTTCCGCCGGTCAGGGGAACCCGCACCGTATTCGCCGAACGGACCGGCAGCGGCCATTTCCTGGACATCAACTGGGACCGGAAACAGCTGGCCTTTTACGGATTGACGGTGGATCAGGCCCAGACCGTGGTGCAGAAAGCCATCGGCGGAGTCAACGTAACGACGACGGTGGAAGGACGGGCCCGCTATCCGGTCAATGTCCGTTATCAGAGGGACTTTCGGGACGATCTCGAGGCGCTGGGGCAGGTTCTGGTGTCGGCGCCCGGGGGCCAGAGACAGATCCCCATATCCCAGCTTGCGGACATCCGTGCGGCCAGCGGTCCGGGCATGATCCGCAACGAAAACGGCCTGCTGACCGGCTACGTCTTCGTCGACATCACGGGGCGCGATCCGAAAAGTTACATCGAGGAGGCGGACGTCCTAATCCGGGAGCAGGTCCGGGTCCCGCAGGGGTACGCGGTTTCCTGGAGCGGCCAGTATGAAGCCATGGAGCGGATCAGCGAGCGGCTGAAAATCGTCATCCCTCTGACCCTGGCCCTCATCTTCCTGCTGCTCTACATCAACACCCGATCGACGGTCAAGACCCTGATCGTGCTGCTGGCGGTGCCTTTTTCCGCCATCGGCGTCATCTGGCTGCTCTATTTCCTCGGCTACAACATGAGCATCGGGGTGTGGGTCGGCCTGATCGCCCTGCTCGGAGTCGATGCCGAAACCGGAGTCTTCATGCTGCTCTATCTCGATCTGGCCTATGAGAAGGCCAAAAAGGAAGGGCGTCTGCGCAGCCGGGAAGAGCTGCAGAGCGCCATTCTCGACGGAGCGGTCAAGCGGATCCGGCCGAAGTTCATGACCGTAGCCACCACCTTTTTCGGGCTCTTGCCGATCATGTGGGCCCTGGGCACGGGAGCCGACGTGATGAAACGGATTGCCGCACCCATGGTCGGAGGCATCTTCACCTCCTTTTTGCTGGAGCTGCTCGTATATCCGGTGATCTACGAGATCTGGAAGTGGCACTCCGAGGTGAAAAAGCAGCGTCTTGCGGGATGATGACGGGCGGTCGCTCGTCTCATCCTCAAGCCGGAAATGCCACGGCACGCAGCTCGGCCAGCAGATTGTCCTCTATGTCGATAACCCCGCCGGCAATATGCCGGCGGGTCAGCGCCGTACCCCTCTCACCCGGCACGAAGATTTCGGTCACTCCAGGCAGTTTTCGGGTTTCCTTGACCCTCTGCACCAGCCGGGTGACGTTCTCCAGGAACAGCTCGCGGTCGCCGAGCAGTCCCGGATCGATGGCGAACAGCAGATGGCCCCAGTTGCCCTTGCTGTCGCCGAGTCCGCAGAAGGCGGCGCCCACCAGGGGGCCGGCCAGGATTTCCCCGATCAGACCGAGGCTCGACCCCTTGTGGCCGCGGTCGAAGGAGCGGATCGCCCCCTTGATCGCCTGGCCGGGGGATGTGGTCGGCCGCCCTTCAGCATCCCAGGCGACGTCGGGAGGGATTTCTCTGCCGGCGGTGTCCGCTTCCACCAGACCGTAGAAGGACATGGCCGCCGTGGACATGTCGAGGACGATCGGGTCCGGTTGAGCCGGAATGCCGATCGCCAGCGGGTTGGTGCCGAAAACCGGTTCGAAGGAGCCGTGAGCGGCCACCCGCTCCGGCGAGCGCCCGAAGACGAAGCCGATCAGGCCCTGTTCCGCCATCCGGGAAACGAAATAGCCGATGGCCCCGGAAGAGGTGTTGGTATTGAAGGTGCCGGCGATAGCGAAACCGCTCTGCAACGCCTTGTCGATGACCGACTCCAGCGCCTGGTGTACCACCACCATGGCGTGGTTCTTTCCGCCGTCGATCCTCACCGAGATCGGCGTTTCCTTTACGATGACAATGTTACCGGCGGCGGGATTTTTGGGCATCCCCTTGCCGATCAGCTTGACCACTCCCTGATTGTTTCCCCGCAGCTGGGCATAGAGCAAAACCTCTCTGATGATCCGGGTTTCCTCCTCATCGTAGCCGTAATTCCGAACCGCCCGCGTGGTCAGGTCTTCCAGTTCCTGAATGGTGATTTTCATGGTTCCCTCCTTTTGAATTGCCGATTAGCAAGCGTAGGTTGAGTGCCACAAAAGGCAACGGGGAATTCTTCCTTGAGATTGCCTCCCTGTGCTTTCCCCTTGAAAAAGGCTACAAGCGATGCTATAGGTCGCAAATTGTTTTTTTCCAATCTCCTTATCACCCTAAGGACAATTATTAACACGGTGCAAAAGAAGGCACTGGCAAAACCGGTTTTTTATGCCGAGGGCCTGGGTTTTTCCCTGGTCATCATCATCCTGTGGCTGAACGAACTCTATGACCTGCCGCACTGGCTGTTCGACGCCCAACCCACCGCATTCAACTGGACGGAAAGCTTATTCGAAACCTTTCTTGTGCTGCTGCTGGCCGGTTCCATAATGCTTTTCAACGCCTTGTTGCTGAGAAAAATAGAAAGCCTCGAGGAACTGCTGCCGATCTGCGCTCACTGCAAAAGCATTCGCAGGAAGGACGGCAGTTGGCAGCAGGTGGATGATTATATCAGCGGCCGCACGACCACCGAATTCACCCATACCATTTGCCCCTCCTGTACCGCCCTTCTTTACCCCGAAACCTGCCTGCCCACGGAAGCCTGCCGTCAACCCCGTCAGCCCGATCCCCATACAAACCCTGAATAACGTGCTTGTCAATAGTTCGAGACTCGGTGACAAAAGCTCATAGAAGGAAAGTCTGCTAGCCTATCAGGGCCGCCTCTATCCTTCGCAGCCCCTCGAGGGCCCCGAAAGGCAGGGGATGATGCCCTGTAGGCACCTTTGCTTCATGGGGATTGATGCGGATCAGCTTGCCACCGCGCGCCGCCAGCCCTTCCGAAAGATGCCGGATGGTGGGGACGGCGGTACCGGCCCCCAGTTCCACGACGACCATCGGTTGCACGGCAGCGGCCAGGAAGAGATCGAAGCGGCGCTGCTGCTCCGCCGAGCGCCGGGAGAGCCAGGCGAAGTCGCCGAACATGAGGATGTTGGGCCGGGCCACGGCGCCGCAGCGGGGACAATGGGGGAAGGATATCGCCCGCATGGTCTGGTAATCGACCGGAATCTCCTCCTCGCTGGGCCAGATGAGGTCGGAGCAGGGGCGCGTGCATTGCAGATGATGGATGGAGCCGTGCACCTCGCAAATCTCCTCTTCGGCGAAACCGGCCTTCTGGAAATGGCCGTCGACGTTGGAGGTGACGACGAAGGCGCGCCAGCCGTAACGAGCGATCCAGGCGCGCAAAAGAGCAAACCCGGCGTGGGGTTCCTTACTCCGGTAGAGCTCGGTGCGATGGCCGTAGAACCCCCAGCCAAAAGCCGGATCCCGCTCGAAATGGACAGGATTGGCGGCGGCGACAAAACCGATGCCGAGGCTCCGGTACATCGGGTAGGCGTTCCAGAACCCCTGCGGTCCGCGAAAGTCGGGCAAACCCGAATCGACCCCCATGCCGGCCCCCGCAGTGATCACCACGGTTCTGGCGGCGGTCAGCGTCGCCGCAAAATCGGATAGCGCCCGCCCGGTCATAACAGACTACCCCCCCTTGTCGGCTTCGGCCCAACCCAGCGACCGGGCCACCGCCGCCCGCCAGCGGGCTTGGAGTTCTTCCCGCCGGGCCTGGGGCATCTGCGGTTCGTAGCGCCGGGCCACCTGCCACCTCTCGGCCAGTTCTTCCCGGCTATGCCAGAAACCGACCGCGAGACCGGCCAGACAGGCCGCGCCCAGAGCTGTGGTTTCGGTGATGGCGGGTACCTCCACCGGGACGCCGAGCAGATCGGCCTGAAACTGCATGAGAAAACCATTGTCCACGCCTCCCCCGTCGGCGCGCAGTTCCCGCAGAGGCAGATCCGCTTCCCGGCTCATGGCCTCAACCACGTCCCGGGTCTGGTAGGCGATGCTCTCCAGGGCCGCCCGAACCAGGTGCGCTCGGCCGGTGCCGCGGGTCAGGCCGAAGATGGCGCCCCGGGCGTAAGGGTCCCAATGGGGGGCGCCCAGCCCCGTCAGGGCCGGCACGAAAAAGACATCGTCGTTGTTGGCCAGGGAGGCGGCCAGATGTTCACTTTCGGCGGCGCTGGCGATCACCCCCAGACCGTCGCGCAGCCACTGGATGGCGGCGCCGGTGATGAAGATCGACCCTTCCAGGGCATATTCCACAGGATCCGCGCCGATCCCCCAGGCGATGGTGGTCAGAAGCCTTTGGCGGCTGACCACCGGCTGCCGGCCGATGTTCATCAGCAGGAAGGAACCGGTCCCGTAGGTGTTCTTGGCGACCCCCCGCCGAAAGCAGGCCTGTCCGAACAGTGCGGCCTGCTGGTCCCCGGCGATGCCGGAGATCGGCACGCTCTCGCCGAAAAAGACCTCCGGATCCGTCTCCCCGAAAACGCAGGAAGAAGGCATGACCTTCGGCAGCAGATGGCGCGGGATGTCCAGCCGGGCCAGGATGTCGTCATCCCAGTCCAGCCGGTGGATATCGTACAGAAGGGTGCGTGAGGCGTTGGAATAGTCGGTGACGTGGCAGCGGCCGCCAGTCAGCTTCCAGACCAGCCAGCTGTCGACGGTGCCGAAGGCGAGCTCGCCGGCGGCGGCCCGGCTGCGCAGCCCTTCTACATTCTCCAGCAGCCAGTGCACCTTGGTGGCGGAGAAATAGGGATCGATCAGCAGGCCGGTTTTCCGCTGCCAGTCCGGCTCCAGCCCCTCCTGCTTGAGCTCCTCGCACAAGCGGGCGGTGCGGCGGTCCTGCCAGACCACCGCGGGGGCCACCGGCGTCCCGCTGCGGCGATCCCACAACAGGGCGGTCTCCCGCTGGTTGGTGAGGCCTATGGCCCGCACATCCTTCGGCTCGGCCCCGGCCCGCTGCAGAGCTTCGGTCACCACCTTCAGGGTGACGGCCCAGATCTCTTCCGGGTCGTGTTCCACCCAGCCGGGCCGCGGATAGTACTGGGGAAATTCCGCCGTGGTCTTGGCCCGAACCTTTCCGGCCCGGTCGATGACCAGCACCGTCGAGCCGGTCGTTCCCTGGTCAATAGCCAGTATAATACCATCGTTCATCACTATCCCTCGGTTGGGTCAGTATTACCGCAAACTGCATCAAGGACCCAAAGGACTTCAAGGACTTCAGGGACAATTATCCTTGCTGTCCCTGCTCAGACAACCCTCACCGGCGCGTACCCGCCGCCGGGGGTGCGCAGGTTGGTGACCTGGCCCTGGTAGAGGCGGGCGCCGACTCCCAGGAGGCGGTTGCGGTAGGCGAAGAGGCGGAAATCGACCTTCATGTCCTCGCCGCCCTCGATATTGATCTGGGAAGGAGGCACCAGCTGCTGGACCAGGGTTTCGTCCGGCGGCTGCTCGTCGAAACGCTTGCGGGAGACCTTGCGTCCCACCAGCACCCCGCGGCTGCCGAAGCGGGTCACCGGCTTGAACACCAGGTCTTTGCGGTCTTCCCAGGCCTGTTCGGGATCGATATCGGCCAGCAGGCGGCTTTTCGGCACCGTTCGGACAAGCAGGTCGATGGTCCTCGATTTCATTTCCAGGGCGGCCAGGGACTCGAGATCCGACCAGAGGATCATGCGCCGCTTGTCGGCCAGCAGGCCGTAGGCAAAGGGATTGGGGGTCAGACAGACCGCTCCGGCCAAATAAGCGGCGCGGATGCCGACCATGACCTCGCTTTCGAGATAGAAATCGCAATGGCGGTTGTAGATCAGATCCACCGTCTCGCCGCGCAATTGCACACCGTCCGTATCGGCCTGCAGGTCGCCCGGTTCCACCACCGCCGTCTCTATGCCCGCCTCGGACAGCAGATTGGCGTAGGCGATCATCTCGGGATAGAGGAACTGCTCCTCCGGCTTTTCGTCGACGATGGCGACCCGGGTCAGCCGGGAACGGCGGCCCTGGCGGACCAGCTCCTCCTGGAAGGAGGCAAGAAATCCCCGCCGGAAGCGATCCCGGGTTAATCCGCCAATTCCACCGGCCCCGTTCTGGGCCTGGTAGGCCAGCAGCCCGCCGCCAGCATTGGTGTTGACCTCGATAAGGCGAGGCCCGTCCTCGGTCAGGTGGAAATCGTACCCCATCATGACCGCGTCGTGCCCCGGATCGAAACGGGCTGTTTCAGGCACCAGGGGCAGGACCCGCTCGCGGTAGGCCGGCAACCGGCCGACGGCGAATAGAGTCCGCATAACCCGCACCATCTCCCGCAGGGCGGCCTTGGGAAGAAGGACCTGGTGGGGACTGATGACCTGCTCGAAGGGACTCATCGGCTTTCCCCGACGGAAGAGGCAAGCCCGGCGACGGCACGGGCCATGCGCTCCAGCCCCCGGCGCAGCAGGGGACGCGGGCAGCCGAAATTGAGGCGCAGGAAACCGGGCATGCCGAACTCCCGCCCGTCGGAGAGGCCGACGCCGGCATCATCAAAGAAAGCCGCCGGGTCGGTCAGCTGCAGCCGGCGGGCATCGATCCAGGCCAGGTAGGTGGCCTCCACCGGCGTCATGCTCAGTCCGGGCATGGCGGCAACCGCCTCCCGCACCAGGTCGCGGTTTCCCCGCAGATATTCGATCAGGGCGGAAAGCCAGGGGCCGCCATCGCGATAGGCGGCCAGGGCGGCTGCGTAGCCGAACAGGTTGACGTAGGGGACGATCCCTGCCATGACCCGGCGGAATCTCTGCCGCAGAACGGGATCGCTGATGATAGCGAAGGAGCAGCCGAGGCCCGGCAGGTTGAAGGTCTTGCTCGGCGCCATGAGGGTGATGGTGCGTGCCGCCACCGATGGATCGAGCCCGGCCGTGGGGAGGTGACGACAGGCGGGATCGAGGATCAGATCGCAGTGAATCTCGTCGGAGCAGAGGATGAGGCCGTGGCGCTCGCAAAAGGCGGCGATCCCTTCCAACTCCTCCCGGGAAAACACCCGTCCCGTGGGGTTTTGCGGATTGCAGAGCAGAAACAGCCGGCTGCGGGGGGTGATCGCCTGCTCCAGATGGTCGAAGTCGATGACCCAGCGCCCTCCGGTCTCCACCAGCGGCACCCGCACCGTCCGCCGTGAGGAGAGCTCGGGCGCGCTCAGGAAGGGAGGATAGATCGGCACATGCGTCAAAACCTCGTCCCCTTCTTCCCCGACCGCACGGCAGGCGACATTGAGCCCGGTGACCAGCCCCGGCAGCCAGACCAGCCAGTCGGCCTCGATCCGCCAGCCGTAGAGATCGAGCAGCCGCTCCCGGATCACCTCGACCAGTTCCCCGGGGGCACCTGTGTAACCGAACACACCGTGATCGAGACGCTCCCGCAGAGCCTCCAGCACCGCCGGCGGCGAAGCGAAATCCATGTCCGCCACCCACAGGGGGATGACGTCGCGCCCGGCATACTTGTCCCATTTCAAAGAGCCGGTCCCCCGGCGATCCACCTCATGATCGAAGTTGAACAAAATTTTTCCTTTGTGATTTCGATTTCGATTTCGATTTCGATTTCGATTAAAGATTTTACCTAAAACTGCCCATAGCCCTTGAACTTTTCAATCACCCGGTCCATTTCCCCGTCGTCGAGCAGCACCGGTTCGCCGATGGAACGGGCCTGGTAGAAAATGCGCGCCACCAGTTCAATCTCCTCGGCGGCGGCAAAGGCCCGTTCGAGGGTCGGGCCCACGGTCACCAGGCCGTGATTGGCCAGCAGAACCGCGTTGTAATCGCCGATGGCGCCGACCAGGTTGTCGGCGAGTTGCCGGGTGCCGAAGGTGGCGTAGGGCGCCAGAGGCACCTTGCGGCCGGAGAAGCCGATCAGGTAATGAACCGGCGGCAGTTCCCAGCCCAGGCAGGCGATGGTGGTGGCATAGACCGAATGAGTGTGGACCACGGCGCCGATATCCCGCCGATGCCGGTAGAGGGCGAGATGGAAGTCAAGTTCACTGGAAGGATTGCGGTCCCCCTTGACGATCACGCCGGTGGTATCGACCACCACGACATCGGAAGGCTCCATATCGAAGTATTCGATGCCGCTGGGACTGATGGCGATCAGATCCTGGGACCGGTCGCAGATGCTCAGGTTTCCTCCCGAGCCGGTGGTCAACTGCGAATCGATCATCTTGCGGCCGAACCGGACAATGGCCTCGCGATGCTCCTGGAAACGCATGGTTCTCCCCCTTTTTCTAAGTAAAAGGATATTAAGGACTTCAGGGACAGCAGGGACGAAGTCGGACCACGTAGGTTCCGCTGAAAATGACCGCCTGCGTCTGTTTCTGCTCAACCACGACGGCCACCTTGAGGCGGCCCCGGCCTTTCTGGTCCAGGTCCGCCAGCAAATCTTGCAGAGCCTCTTCCTCCGGCAGTCGGCAGCGGGCGCAAAAATCGGCGGTGATCGGCCGCAGGTAGTCTATCTCGCTGCGGCAGATGGCGACCTCCGCCGGCCCGCGTCGCTCCTCCACCCCCAGGGTGACCAGAGCCCAGCCGGCCAGCGTCGCCAGGGCGGCGATGCTGCCTGCAAAACCGGTCCCCTTGTCGTTGCGATTCGGGGCCAGGGGGGCGGTCATGATCAGCTCCCGACCGTCGTAACTGGCAATTTCCAGGCCGATGCCCCCGGTGAGAGGGATCTGCTCCAGTATCCGCTGGTTCAGTTGATGCACTTTATCTTTCAACACGGTTTCCCTGCACAATATCCGTTTTATCCGGTCAAAGGCTATCCGCAACTCCGAATTTTGTTCATTCTCCCTGCATGAGGACCGCTTGTCAAACAGGTTTATCCCGGCACACCTGTCTTTTCAGCGACTTATATTTCTTCTCCGATCTTTTCCGGCCGGATTGTGATATAATTTCGCAATTGGTCGTGGCCAGTGATTAGAAACCTTCCCGCCCTAACCAGACGTGTGCTTCCATGAAAAAATTGCTTGTTTTCTGTGTGTTTTCGCTCCTGATACCCCTATCCTTCGCCCTTGCTGAAACAACCCCGTCAACTCAGCCGATCAAGACATTCGTCAGCGTGCTGCCGCAGAAATACCTGGTGGAACGGGTTGGAGGCGAGCATGTGGAGGTGTCCGCCATGGTCGGGCCGGGCCGAAGTCCCCACACCTATGAACCGACACCCCGGCAGATGTCGGAATTGAGCCGTACCCGGGTCTTCTTCCAGATCGGCGTCCCCTTCGAACAAGTGTGGATAAAACGGATCACCGCCCTGAACCCGGCGCTGGAGCTGGTCGATCTGCGCAAAGGGATTCGGCTTCTTCCCTCCCCTGCCCATCATCATGACCATCACCACGGACACGGGGAAGAGCTGGACCCCCATATCTGGACCGATCCCATGCTGGCGAAAATAATGGCGGGTCAGATTCTCGAGACGCTGTCCCGCCTGCAACCGCAGCGAAAGGCCGATTTTACCGCCAACTATCAAGCGCTTGTCGCCGACCTCGCTGAACTCGACCGGTACATCCGCGACCGGCTCGACGGTGTCAAACAACGCCGGTTTCTGGTGTTCCATCCCTCCTGGGGATATTTCGCCGCCGCCTACGATCTCGAGCAGATAGCGATCGAGACGGAAGGCAAGGAGCCGGGGCCGCGAGCTCTCGCCCGTATCATCGATCTCGCCCGAAAGAACAACATCCGCACCATTTTCATTCAGCCGCAGTTCAGCCGGACGACCGCGGAAACGGTGGCGCGGGCCATCGACGGCAAAGTGGAGGCCATCGATCCGCTCTCCGAGGACTATCTCGACAACCTGCGAAAGGCTGCTGATGCCTTCGTCCTTTCCCTGGAATAGATTCATGGCCGCCCAACCGATCATCAGACTGGACGATGTCTCTTTCCGCTACGGGGAATACCCGGTCCTTGAGGATATCTGCCTGACTATCCGGGAAAAGGACTTTCTTGGCCTGGTCGGCCCCAACGGCAGCGGAAAGAGCACTCTTCTCAAAATCATTCTTGGCCTGCTCACCCCGTACAAAGGCACCATCAAGGTCTTCGGTACATCCCCTGGGGAAGCCCGGTTGAAGATCGGCTATGTTCCTCAGTTCGCCACCTTTGACCGCAGCTTCCCCATCAGCGTTCGGGATACGGTGCTGCAGGGAAGGCTCGGCCGCACCCGAACTGTGCTCGGTTATCGCCGTGAAGACCGGGTTGCCGCATGTAAGGCTTTGGATGAAATGGAGATCAGCGATCTCCACAAGCGCCCTCTCACCGCCCTGTCCGGCGGTCAGCTGCAGCGGGTGCTGATTGCCCGCGCCCTTGCCTGTGAACCGGAAATGCTGATCCTGGACGAACCGACCGCGCACATCGATCCCAAGGTGGAGGTAGGGATTTTCGAGCTGCTCAAGAAACTCAACGAGCGATTGACCGTCCTGGTAGTCTCTCACGACATCGGCTTCATCACTCAGTACATCACCCGCGTGGCCTGCCTAAATCGACGGCTGGTCTGCCACGAAACGGCGAAAATCACCGGCGCGATCATCGAACAGCTCTACGGGGCCCCGGTGCGCCTGGTGCAGCACAACTCGCTCATACACGGACACGAATGAAATATGGAAAATTTTTTCGACGCCCTCTTCACCCAGACCTTTATGCAGAATGCCCTGGTCGGAGGTCTGCTGGCCGCCGTCGCCTGCGGTATCGCCGGCGCCTATGTCGTGGTCAAACGGATCGGCTACATGGCCGGCGGTATCGCCCACGCAGTCCTCGGTGGCATGGGCCTGGCCTATTTCCTGGGCCGCAGCCCGGTGACCGGGGCCATCATCACCGCCATTGTCGCCGCCCTGATCATCGGCTGGGTAGGTCTCTACTGGCGCCAGCAGGAGGATACCGCCATCAGCGCCCTCTGGGCCGTTGGCATGGCCGCCGGCGTCCTGCTCATTTCCGCCACCCCCGGCTATACGGTGGATCTGATGAGCTACCTTTTCGGCAACATCCTGATGATTCCCCGCGAAAATCTTTACCTGATCTTCGGTCTCGACCTGGCCATCGTGATTTTCGTCGTGCTTTTCTACAAACAGCTGCTGGCAGTCTCCTTCGACGAAGAATTCGCTGAACTGCGCCAGGTGCGGGTCAAACTTTTTTCCCTGCTGCTGCTCTGTCTTGTGGCCCTGACCGTGGTCATCCTGATCCAGGTGGTCGGCCTGATCCTGGTCATTGCCCTGCTCGCCCTGCCGGCCGCCATCGCCGGCCAGTTCGTCCACTCCCTCGGCAAAATAATGCTCGTCGCCATGGCCCTCGGCGCCCTTTTCACCACCGGGGGGCTGGCCTTCTCCTACCAGTACGACCTCCCCTCCGGCGCCGCCACCGTCCTCCTCACCGGCCTCGTCTACCTGTTGGCCATCATCGGGCAGGCCGTGTGGAATAAATTGCAGGTGGATCGTCGGGTGAAGGGTGAAGGGTGAGGGGTAAATTCAGGAGCCAGAACCGATCCCGAGTGAACAGGGGCTACCGACCGGCGGATTCGGCCGACACCCGATAGATCCCCGCACCCTCCCCCTCGCTGGTCACAAACCAGCTCATCCCATCGGCGGAAAAACAGGCCGCTTCGCGCTGCGGTAGCGCGAACAGATCGGGTAACTCCACTTTCTGAGGTTGGCGGGCCAGGATGGCGATCCAGGTTTCACCCTTTTGGCGGCGGAAAAGGTAAGCATGCCGGTAAGTCAGGACCAGCAAAGTTCCACCGTCCGGAGACAGATCCATGGCGGTCGGCTGGGAACGGAACTGGCCGTGAGGCAGCAGGAGGTCGAAGGACGCGGGCGGCGGAATGGTTTCCAATAGAGCGACGGGAGTGGCGACCACGGGATGGTCGCTTGCGGGAATCTCAAGGGGCAATTCATAAAGAACCGGCGGTTCCGTCCGTTTGCTGAGGAGCAGAATCTTCCCCGCCTTTTCGTCAACAGCGACCGCCTCGCAATCCCGGGGACCTTCCGGATAGGTCAGGGACAGGCTCCAGGCGGGGCGGATCTCCCCGGCAAAACGCCCCTTCGAATCAGGCACCGGTTCACGGAAAAAATGGAGCACCACAAGAGGGCGCTGGCCACGATTGTCGCCGACGTCGGCCACCAGCAGCCAGTTTTCACCCCGCCAGGAAAAAGCCGCCAGATCCTCCCAGTCGACGTTGGCCGCCCCCTTGACCAACACCTCGCCAAGAGAAACACCTCTTTGGTCAAAAGCGAACAGCAGAGGCTGATTGCCGCTGTCGTTCACGGCCCAGAGCACGCCGGGGTGCCGTCGGGAAGCGGCCAGGCCGGAAGCTTCGGTCAAACCGCTCGACTGCAGGTGACCGGCCTTGCTGAAGACAAAACGGACCGGTGCGGGACCACCGGGGGCACAGCCGGCGAGGGCGAGAAGCAGCATCAGAAAGCCGATGATTGAACCCCGAATCATTTCGGTCACCCGATGTTCCGCAGTGCACACAGCAGTTCCTCGGCGCTCAATCCGGTCTGCACCACTTGACCGAACCCTTCCCCTTCCCGCCTGAGCAGATTGTAGCGGGCTTCCTTCCCCTCCACGGCCTTGTGCGTCCCGATAATGCCGTAGTCGGCCAGTTGCGGCTGGGTGCAGCCGTTGGGGCAGCCGGAAACAGCCCAGCTCATATGCCGACCCTTTTCTCCAAGAATATTCTCCAGGCGGGAGGCCAGATCCCGGGTCGGCACCAGCCCCTTGATGCAGGCATGGCTGCCGGGGCAGACCCGGCACTTCAGAGCCGGTTCCGTCCGCAAAAGACCAATTTCCTGCAAGGCGTTCCGGAGGCGCTCCTCATCAACCCCTTCGCCGACGGAGACCAGCAGGTTCTGCTCGCGGCTGACGACGAGGAAGCCGTCTCCCAGCTCCCCTGCAACAGCCGCGGCCTGCCGCAGGTCCTCGGCCCGCAACTGACCGGCGGGTGCCGGCACCTCGATCCATCCCCGGGAGCCGGGGGCGATCTGCTCGCCGAACTGGTCATCAAGGGCGGTGGCCAATGGGCAGGGCGCCGTACCCGATGTCTCTGCGGCGAGGAGATTGCGAAATTCCGATTCACCGATGTCCGCCAGCAGATGCTTCAGCCGCTTGCCGGCAGGGGTATGCCGATGGTAGACCCGCACCACCCCTTCGATGAGGGGCAGCAAACGCTCGACGGGAACCCGGTTCGCGAGCAGAAAGGCCTCGCGGGGCTGCCTCCCCAGACCGCCTGCAACCCAGACATCGCACAATTCCCGCTCCCCTTCCCGGCCGAGATAGACCACCGCCAGATCCTGGCAAAGGTGCCGAGCCCCCTGGTAGCCGTTTTCCACGGAGATCTTGAATTTCTTCGGCAGCCCCTCGAAGCGGGGGTTCCCGGTGAAGTGCTCCTGCAGCCGCCGCGCGAGCATCTGGATGCGGGCAAAGCTCCCCGGTCCCTCGATCCCGCAGGTCACTCCGCGCACCGCCCCGCCGCAGGCACCGCGGGTGATCAGTCCGACGGACTCCAGCCGCCGAAAAACCTCCGGCAGCTGTTTTAAGCGAAGGCCGTGCAATTCGACATTCGCTCTCGAGGTCAGATGCAGCAGACCGCCGCCGAACCTGACAGCCAGAGCGCTTAGGCTTGTGGCCTGAATACAGGAAAGGATGCCGGCAGGAAGCTTGACCCGCAGCATCAGATCCCCGGCGGCATTCTGCTGATAGATGCCGTTGAGCTTGAGGGACTGGTAATCGAAGTTTTCGTTGTCGGACATTCTGATTCGATCCTTTGGATGTGCTGGTTGGCAATGTCGAATGAATTTACAACGGAAAGGGGGAAGGGGTCCAGAACTGAGATGGAACTGGGGGCGATTCCTGAATCGCCCCTTGAAAGCAAACACCCGATTTCGATTTCGATTTCGATTTCGATTTCGATGAAGAACCTTTATACATCCGGTCTCACCCAAGCAACCCCTCAGCAATTTTTTCCGCCGAACACCGGGGATCAAAATCCTTCCCTTCTCCCAACCGGAACTCGACCAACTCCCCGTCGGGGAAAAAGCCTGCCGCCGGCGGTGAGATCTCGCTAAGGGCAGCTGGGGCCGGAACCAGCACGATCAGTCCGGCGTCGGCGAGGGTCCTCGCCACCCCGGCCAAGCGCCGGATTTGCTCCTCGGCAACGGCGGGAACCTGGCCGGGGGCATCGCTGAAGCTCTGGTTCAGAAGCTCCTCTTCCAGCAAATAGGTGTGCCGGCCGAGGCTGTAAAGCTTCTTTTCCAGCAGACGGGCCACCGTCGTCTGCTCCCGGCCGCGTTCACCGGAAATCCACAGAACCTTCGGCTGCTGGCCCTTGAGCCCCGCCCGGGCTTTTTTGTCCACCCGGTTCTCCTGCCATGGGGTAAGACGGTTTTCGACCGCCGACCGGAATATCATGCCGGCCGCAACCGTTGCGTTGCTGAAACGGTCGATGAGGATGAAGCTGCCAGTGGCCCGATTTTTCAGGTAGCCGTCGAAAGAGACGCTTTTGCCAAGGGCGATCCGGCACAGCCCCACTTCATTCAGACCGAGAGTGGTGCCCTGTTCCTGCTCGAGAGTATTGACGTTGATCCGGTGGAGTACCTCCCGGATCTTCGCCGGAGAGCTGCCGGAGGCTGTCCTGAGCAGATAGCTGCCGCCGGCCGCCAGGGGCTGTTCGTTGAGCCAGACGAGATGAGCTTCCCAATGATCCCCGGGTTCAGGCCGATTTTCGGGAGCGGCCAGAAGATCGCCGCGGCTAATGTCGATTTCGTCCTCGAGAACCAGGGTGACAGCCTGCCCGGCCACGGCCTCCGGCAGGTCGCCGTCAAAAGTGACGATACGAGCCACCCGGCTCGACTTGCCGGAAGAGGAAACCACTACGGCATCTCCGGGATGGACCGTGCCGGAGGCGATGGTGCCGCTGAAGCCGCGGAAATCGGCGTTGGGCCGGTTGACCCACTGCACCGGCAGGCGAAATGGCCGGCTGGCTGCAGCATCCTCGATTCGCACCCTTTCCAGAAATTCCATCAACAACGGACCCTGGTACCAGGGCGTCCTGGGACTGGCCTGCAGCACATTGTCCCCTTCCAGGGCCGAGATGGGAATCGCGGCGATCTCCTCGAAACCGAGTCCCGAGGCGAAAATACGGTACTCGCGGAGGATGGCTTCGAAACGTTCTGCGCTGTAATCGACCAGATCCATCTTGTTGACGGCCAGCACCACGTGGCGGATGCCGACCAGCGACACCAGGTAACTGTGGCGGCGGGTCTGGGTCAGCACCCCCTTGCGGGCATCGATGAGGATGACCGCCACCTGAGCGGTGGAAGCCCCGGTGACCATGTTGCGGGTATATTGCTCGTGGCCTGGCGTGTCGGCGACGATGAACTTGCGCTTGTCAGTCGAAAAATACCGGTAAGCCACGTCGATGGTGATGCCCTGCTCCCGCTCCGCCTGCAACCCGTCGAGCAGCAGGGCATAATCGATCTTCCCACCCTGGGTGCCGACCCTTTTACTGTCGGCGGTCAGGGCGGCCAGCTGGTCCTCGAAGACCATCTTCGAGTCCCACAGCAGGCGGCCTATGAGCGTGCTCTTGCCGTCATCGACGCTGCCGCAGGTGATGAAGCGGAGTAGACCCTTCTCCTCCTGGCTTTTCAGGTAGGCGTGAATATCCTCGGCGATGAGTTCGGATTGGTGTGACATATGAAACCTCCATTTCCTAAAGGTGCCAGGAATCAGGTCTCAGGAATCAGGTTTTACCCTGAACCTGGAACCTGACACCTGGAGCCTGATACCTAGAAGTATCCTTCCTGCTTCTTCTTCTCCATGGAACCGCTCTGGTCATGGTCGATCAGGCGCCCCTGCCGCTCGGATGTGCGGGTCAGCAGCATCTCCTGGATGATCTTCGGCAAGGTCGCGGCAGTGGATTCCACCGCACCCGTTAGCGGATAGCAGCCCAGGGTGCGGAAACGGACCGATTTATTCATAACCTTCTCGCCCGGACGCAGTTCCAACCGCTCGTCATCGACCATGATCAGCATCCCGTCCCGCTCCACCACCGGTCGCTCTTTAGCAAAATACAGGGGCACGATGGGGATGCTCTCCAGATCGATATACTGCCACACATCCAGTTCAGTCCAGTTGGAGAGAGGAAAGGCGCGGATGCTCTCCCCCTGCTTCACCCGGGCATTGTAGACATTCCACAACTCTGGCCGCTGGTTTTTCGGGTCCCAGCGGTGACTGGCGGTCCGGAAAGAGAAAATGCGTTCCTTGGCCCGGGACTTCTCCTCGTCCCGCCGGGCGCCGCCGAAGGCCGCGTCGAACCTGTACTTGTCCAAAGCCTGTTTGAGGGCTTCCGTTTTCATGATGTCCGTGTGCAGAGCCGATCCATGGATGAAGGGGTTGATCCCTTGGCGCACCCCGTCTTCGTTGATGTGGATCAGCAGATCGAACCCGTACTCGGCGGCGATCTTGTCTCTAAATTCGATCATTTCCCGAAATTTCCAGGTGGTGTCGACATGCAGCAGCGGAAAGGGCGGCCGGGCCGGAAAAAAAGCCTTTCGGGCCAGATGCAGCATCACCGCCGAATCCTTGCCGATGGAATAGAGCATCACCGGATTTTCGAACTCGGCCGCCACCTCGCGAATAATGTGGATGCTTTCCGCTTCAAGTTGCCGCAAATGGGTCAGTTTGGTACTCATGACGCCCTCTCTTGGATCCAATTCCATGGTTGGGTGAATGTTGATTGCGATACCGGATTTTCTTTCGTCTCGTACGCTTACTCAGTTTTCACAATTCGTCCTTCGAGAACGATTACTGTCCCTTCGGGTCTGAGTCCGAGTACGACATCGCTTATCGCCGATGCAGACCGCATTCCTTATGCTCGGGGTTCTCCCACCACCACCGCCCGGACCGGGGATGTTCCCCCGGCTGAACCGGGCGGGTACAGGGTGCACAGCCGATCGATGGGTAACCCTGTGTGTGCAGGCGGTTGACGGGCAGACGATGCGCGGAGGCGTAGGCCCAGACCTGTTCCCAGGACCACTCCAGCAGCGGGTTGAGTTTGAGGATACCTCCATGCGTCTGATCGATTTCGATCGGTTTCAAGTCGCTGCGGGTGACGCTCTGTTCCCGCCGCAGGCCGGTGATCCACCCCCCCTTGCCGGCCAATGCACGGCCCAGCGGTTCTATTTTGCGGATGCGACAGCATTCATGCCGGTTTTCCAGACTTTCTCGAAAGGAGAAGAGCCCTTTTTCCCTCTCCAGCTTTTCCACCGCCTCTCGCTGCGGAAAATACCAGTCGATGACGACCCCGTAGCGGGCGGTGACCGCTTCGGCCACTTCATAGGTTTCCTCGTTAAGTCGGCCGGTATCCAGGGCGAAGACCGATACCTCGAACCTTTTCCGCTGAAGGATGTCGATGATCACCACATCCTCGACGCTGAAGGAACTGGCCAGGGCCATTGGACCTTTGGCGACTGCGAGGCCCGCTCTCAAGATCTCTTCAGAAACCGCTGAGGCCGAAAGAATGGTTTTGTTCAGGATAATCGTTTCTTTATGCGACATGCTGGCCTCCGATCTTAAATGGAATATTCCGGTTGTTTGTCTCGGCCATAGGGAATCCGGTTCCATAAACGCTCATGGCCGAAATAGATGAACAGCTTGAAAAAGGTGTCGCACAAGCCGATACCCGCGGCGAAATCGCCTTTTCCGGTTACGATGAAAACCAGTGTCGTGGTAATGGCTGTTGCCAGCAGTCTCCAGGACAGTGCCTTGGCAATGCTGCGCCGGGTCGATTCCATGTCTCCCTCCTGAAAACAGATATCTCGAGTGTTTTTCTGGACGGACCTTATCTTATTACCAGTATTTTGGTCAAGAAAAAAATAAAGCAATATACTGTAATTTTTATGGTATATCTTTCAAAAATAATACACCTTTTTACCGTTAAATATAGATAAGATACTGTTTCCAAAGAGAATTACTGCACGAGGATGACTGGAAATGAAGCTTGAAAAGGCGAAAAAAAGTTTTCTGAATCCAGGGAGGTTTTTGAGCGGGTTTTAAGTGGAAAGTCCTTACAGGTCCGGACAGAGTCGGGCGGAAGAATTCGCCATTAAAAAAGGGCACCCATCTTCCTGGTGCCCCTGGCATGACCTCTTTTTCAGAACTTCACCTACTTCAGGCCGGTGGCGGAAAAGACCACCGCCGTATCCCCCATGAATCCGGCCTGGATATTGCTGGTTTCGTCGCCCCACAGACAGCTCTTGATCC
Source organism: Syntrophotaleaceae bacterium (assembly GCA_041390365.1). Taxonomy (NCBI): domain Bacteria; kingdom Pseudomonadati; phylum Thermodesulfobacteriota; class Desulfuromonadia; order Desulfuromonadales; family Syntrophotaleaceae; species Syntrophotaleaceae bacterium. Next base: position 80,872 of record JAWKQB010000003.1, read on the forward strand.
CTGCAATCTGGGAACATTTTTCCGGCTTGCCGAGGATGTCCACAACCTCCTCGTACTTCATGCCCGTTTGCAGGCGGTCATAATTCTCCTGATTGACCCGGCCGCATCCCAGCAATAACAGCAGAATCGGGCACAGGGCAAGCGCGGCCGCCAGCAGCTTGATCGCATTTTTCATAAAAACTCCTCTTGAGTTCGCCTAAGTACGGCAGGCTTCAGTCCTCCCGAATGTCTTTTGTGGCCAGGTTTTCGGCCAGAAGCTGGATGGTGTGCGCCGCCCTGATCGACAGCCCTCGCTTTTCGAGAGCTCCGCGCAGCATGATCAGACAGCCGGGACAGTCCACGGCCACGACGGAGGCGCCGCTGCGGATGATGTCGTTTATTTTATCCTTGGTGATTTCCCGGGAAATGTCCGGGTGCCCCGCCAGGGAATAGGATCCGCCGAACCCGCAGCAACGATCGGCACGGGGCATTTCCCGCAGCTCCCATCCGGCGGCCTTCAGCAACCGCCGGGGCTCCCGCCAGACACCGCAGCTCCGCTTCATGTGACAGGAGTCGTGGTAGGTGACCAGAACGGAAGGCGATGTAATCGACCAGATGGCCTGATCACCCACCTGCTCTTCTATGAAAACCGCCGCGTCCCGTGTTATGGAAGCCAGGTGCTCGGCTTTCTTCAGCAGCTCGGGATCTGACCCAAGCAGTTCGCCGAAGTGTTTGCGCAGGGCGGCGGTGCAGGTCGGGCAGGTGGTGATGACGGCATCGGGGTTGTCCGCCAGCAGGGCCAGCAGGTTCTGCCGTGCAAGTTCAGCGGCCGTTTCCCTGTCTCCCGCATAAAGGGCGGGAATGCCGCAGCAGCTCTGGTCGGAAGGATAGGAAACAGCGATCCCCAGATGATTAAGGATTCGCACCAGGCTGAGACCAATCTCCGGATAGACGAAATCGGTGGCGCACCCGCCGAACAGGGCAACCCGCAGGCGGGGCTGTGCGACCTGCGGGATGCGGGAGAAGACATCCCGCAGCGGCCTTTCGGCGATGGCCGGCAGGGTCCGCCATTCGGTCAGGGAGGAAAAATGCAGCGGCAGATGGCGGATGCTTTCCCCTCCCCCGGTGACCGGTTTCTGCAGCCGGGCGGCGGCGCGCAAAAGTCCGTGAAACAGGCGCCGGTTGCGCATAACCTGGCGGAACAGGACGGTCCGGGCCAGTCCGGTCCCTTCCCGCTCGCCGATTTCACCGCGCAGGTGCAAGATGATCTTTTCCAGATCGATGGAAGCCGGACAGACCGAGACGCAGCTCCGGCAGCCGATACAGGCCTTGACCAGCTCCGCCGCCTGATCCAGCCCGTCGATCCAGGCGGTCAGCACGGCCCCGATGGCGCCGATATAATTCTTCCCGAACACATGTCCGCCGATGGTTTGAAACACCGGGCAGACGTTGGCACAGGCACCGCACTTCAGACAGCGCAGGGCATCGGCGCAGTCACCGGCGGCAGCCAGGTCGGAGCGATGGTTGTCGAGCAGAACGATGTGCAGCTCCCGGGGACCAGAGCCGCCCGGGGCAGGACCGCGAATCCAGCTGACATAGCTGGTCATTGCCTGGGCGGTAGCGCTGCGGGGCAGGACCTGCAGCACTTTGGCTGCGTCTTCCAGGGTCGGCACCAGCTTGTCGATCCCCACCAGTACCACATGCACCGGCGGCAGGGTGGCCACCAGCCGAGCATTGCCTTCGTTGGTCACGAGGACCAGATCCCCGGTCTCCGCCACGGCCATATTGGCCCCGCTGATGCCCATGTCGGCCTCAAGAAAAGTCTGCCGCAGCTGCCGGCGCGCGACTCCGACCAGGTGCTCGATATCGGGGGGTTCGGCCTTCCCGGTCACCTGCCCGAACAGAGCCGCCACTTCGTCCCGGAACATATGGATGGCGGGCATGACCATGTGGCTGGGCCGTTGCCCGGCCAGCTGAATGATCCACTCCCCCAGATCCGTTTCGACGACAGTGACACCCTCAGCCTGCAGGGCCTGGTTCAGGCGGATCTCCTCGCTGGCCATGCTTTTGCTCTTGACCGCAAGCCTGGCCCCCCGCTGCCGGGCCACTTCGCAAATGTATTCATTGGCCGCCCGGGCATCCACGGCCCGGAAAACCTTGGCCCCGGCCGCTTCCGCATTGCGTACGAAGTCGTCGAGATAACGGGAACGGTCCCCCGCAATTTTGTCCTTCAGCTCGGCGATCTCTTGCCGCATCGCCTCGAAATCGAGCCCTTCGAAAGCGGCCTCCCGGGCAGCAAGATAGGCCTCACCGAAACGATGCAAAGCATCCTGCAGGCGGGGAGCTGCCAGAGCGGCGGTAATGCGGCGCCGGTATTTGCGGGCACGATTTTTCAAGTCGATGTCTCAGCTTTCCAGAGGATCTTCCGAAAGGCCCTCAAGAAGCAGGATATGCAGTTCGCGGGGGCCGTGTACGCCGATGGTCAATACCCGCTCGATATCCGCCGTGCGGCTGGGTCCTGTGATGAAAGCGATGAAATCGGGAGACCGCCTCTGATGCAGAGCCCGTATCAAGCTTGCAGCGGATCTGACGTCGGGAAGAATCTTTTTCGGATCGAGGAGGACGAAATGCCGTTCGGGAAAAGTGCTGGCCAGGCGCAGCGGTTCGTCGGTGCTGTCGAGCACCACTGTGCCGGTATCGGCGAGGGCGAAATTGGCGCCGGTCACACCGGCGGCGGCCACCGGAGCAGCCGAGCGGAAGTGGTCTGCCACCACCTCGCAGCCATAATGCCTGAGCAATTGAGCCAGATCGAGGCGGGCGCCGCTCGGGAAATCCGGCACCAGAACAGTCCCGCCGGCATGCCGACTGATATAGTCTGCAGCCCCCGAGACATTGAGACACTGAACGATCTGGGCCCCCGCCCGTCCCGCCATCTTCATGAACCTGGTCAATGTCTCTTCTGCCACTTGTCCTGCTTTCATTGTGTTGGGAAACCAATACCCGATTTCGATTTCGATTTGGAAAAAACCTGCGACTCTACGCCCCCCGACTGGACTTGAACCGCTTCAGCCAGGTCTGAAATTCCCCCTCCTCATTCTCCAGCTCAAAGGCATTGATCAGACCCCGGCGCAGCGCCACAGCCACCGCTCGGTTGCGCAGGTTGAAGGCATCGCCGAATTTTTCCCCCTGGAACTGCTCCTGGTCCACCCCAAGCTTGCTGTACAGGGAATTGAGCCGGCTCTGCACCCCCCGCCGTGAAAGGTAGCGGCGCTGGGCGATGAGGTTGTCGGTCAGGCCCAGGGAGATATCGAGCAGGGCTTCGAATTCAATATCGGAAAGAGCCGTCTGGCTGTGCCCGGCCCGGCCCGCAACCTTGCGGACATCAGGGTCGATCCAGCACTGCTCGTCGATCAGTACGGTGCGGATCGCCGAACCGATCCGCTCCCGGGTATTCGATTTGAGGATATAGCCGTAGACGGTCTCCGGCGGCACGATTCGCGACAGGGTGCGGACGTACATTTCGTCCTTGAACTGACTCCAGAAGACGATGCGCGCCTCGGGCTTGCGCTGCCAGAGGTTGCGGGCGAACTCGATGCCGTTCATTTCCGGCATCTGGATATCGCTGATGATCAGAGGAACCGGGCGGGCCATGGCCATCTCCAGGGCCACCAGTCCGTTGTGTGCACGATCCATCTCGCATGGCAGGTCCCACGACTTGACGAGCTGTTCGAGAAATTCCGCATCCCGCGGATTGTCCTCGGCAATCAGGATGTGCACCTGGTCCATGTCAACCCTCCTGGTTCTTCTCCGATAAGGGTAAGGTCATTTCGAAACGGGCCCCGGTCGAAAACCGTGAGGGACCCCAGCTGACCCGGGCACCGATAGCCCGGGCGCGCTCCCGAATATTGTGCAGACCGCGACCGCCCTGCCGCACGGCCTGCTGCTCATCGATGCCCACCCCGTTGTCCTCCACGGAGAGCACGATCTGCTCTCCCCGCCGATCCAGGTTGACCTCGTATCGACTGGCCCGGGCATGCTTGATGACGTTGTGGATCGCTTCCACGGCAATGCGGTACAGGGTCAGCTTGGCCAGGCGGGACAGCCCGGAGGAGTCCACCGCCGGAGAAATATAGAGATGATATTCGGGCAGGTCACCCTTGCCGAGATAGCGCTCCAGATGCGACTCGAGGGCGGCTCCGAGACCGAGGATATCCAGCGTCTGGGGATGGAGGTTGTCCATCAACTGGCGCAGACCGGCAATGGCGCCCTTCATGTCCTCCTCGAGAGCGAGGGCATCTTCATGACAGGCCGGATCTTCTTTGAAAGTCTGCAGGCCGCGCAGAATCGAGGAAAGGTCCGATAAGGTATGGTCGTGAATATCCATGGCGATGCGCCGCCGCTCTTCCTCCGCACCTTCCAGCAGCTTTTCCGTGCCGACCACCCGGATCAGCTGCTCGGTCATGCGGTTGATGGACAGAGCCAGGTCGTCCAGTTCGTCGTGGACGACCTCCGGAGCCTTGGGCGGGGTCAGATCGCCGCGGACGATGCGGCCGGCGGTGTCGGAAAGCTTCTGAATCCGGCGGAGGATGCGGCGGGAGAAATAGAGGGCCAGCAGGACGCCCAGGGGGATGGCGGCGCCGAGCACGATAACCGAGACCAAAGTGGCCCTTCGCACCAGATCATCGACATCCTTGCTCTTGACCGGCTGCTCGACCACCCGCAGGTCCTGGGTGGCTTCGGTCAGGGCCTCCATCAGGGGCTGCAGGCGGGTCATGGTGCCGATGAACCGCGAAGGATCGAAACCTTTTCTCGGGCTCAGCTCTTCAACTGTCCGACGAAGCTCCCGGGCATCCTCGAGAGCCAGGTGAGGTCCCAGAAGGGGAACGATCCGCTGAATGGAGGTTGTAAGGTGCGCATGCATCTCCTCAAGCCGGTCCAGAAGTTCCAAAATCTCCGAATCGTCGGCAAGCCCGACGCTCGATCGCCGCTCATACTGCCTGGCCAGATCGAACATGCGCTGGGCTGCCATGTTGGCCTGAGTCAGAGCGAAGATGATGGTGCCCATCCGCTGGGCCTGCTCTCTCTTTTTGGACAGGTCCCAGTAGGTATACTGGAGAAACCCGAGCAGCAGGGTCATCAACAGCAATACAGCTGCCGGGGCCATCAAAATCTGATGTTTGAGAGTTATGCGCATGGCTCGCAAGGTATCACAGGAGCTTCGGCGATGCACTGTGCTTTTGCACACTGTGAACTGCACGAAAAACAGTTGAATAACGTTTTCTGGTTTCACCAAAACCCGGGCAGACACCAGGTCTGCCCCTACAGGGCGATCAAAAAAATTCATCGTAGGGGCGGACCTGCGTGTCCGCCCTGCAACCGCCTTTCGGCATCAATCCTCTCCGTCCGTACCACGAAATGCCGCTTCCGCCTCGTGGGCCAGCAGGTCCGGTTGATGCTGATACCGGGGGGAATGGTGAAAAACCTGCAGGCGGGCGACCCCGGCCCGGCGGGCCAGGAGTCCGGCCAGTCGGGCCGTGAGATGATTGCGCTGAACCGCGCGATCCAGCTCATGATGAGAGAAAACAGCCTCGATGACCAGCAGATGGGACTGGTAGGCCAGGGTTTCGATCAGAGCCAGGTTTTCCGGGCTGGGTGAGACGTCGGTGACATAGCAGATTTTCATGCCCTGCTCGATGCCGGCGATTTCATCGAGCAGCCGGGACAGGGGACGGGAAATCGATTCTCCGCCAGCCAGCGGCACCGTCAGCTCGGAATCCAAAGGGGCGCCCTGGAACACCCGATCCTTCAAAGTCGTCAACCAGGGGCCGGCAACATAGCCGTGGCGTTCCAGGGCGTCGCGATGAATGGCCACATGCAGAGGTTCCTCGAGCACAAAGGCCAGAGAGGTGATATCGCCATGGTCGAGAGCGGCCGCCCGGACACTGCAATAAGGTGTTTGGTAGAGTATCCCTCCCCGGCTGGTGACACAAGGCCCCATTTCCAGGCGGAATCCCTCATGGGCTCGGAATTCCGCCCGCTGAACCCGGTCGCCCAGCCACTCCTGGACCGTCAATCGAAAGGGATACCCGGCGGTCAGATTCCAGGTATATCCCGACAGCCGCCCCTGCAGATGACGGATAATGCCCGGCGGACCAAAGAGCTGCAGATTCAGGTCACGATAGAGGAATGCCCGCAGAAGTCCGTCGAAGCCTACCAAATGGTCGATGTGGGCATGGGATACGAACACGGCCCGGACCTTCAGCAACTCGCGCACCGTCAACCTGTGGAGGTCTCCGCAGTCGAACAGCAGAGCCTCTCCGCGATGAGCCAGATGAACATAGAGTGCCGGATCACCGAAGGGGCCGTTGACCAACCGGGGAAAAAACACCGACCTCACGCAGCCTCTCTCCCGGCCAGAAAAACCGTCCGCCCTCTCGTCTCGATAAAAATAAAGGCCGTAAAGACCATCACCCTCCAGGCAGTTCCAGGGTGGTGTAGAAAACCTGGTCGCTGCGCTGAACCAGCAATCGCGCGATCTCTCCGGGAGCCCGCTGCCGCAGCAGTTTGCGCACCTCGGCCGCACTGCTGACTGACTTCCCGTCAATCTCGACGATCAGATCCCCTTCCTGCAGATCGGCCGCCGCGGCAGGTCCTCCCGCCACACCGGTCACCAGTGCGCCCCGGGATGTCTTGAGGCCGAAAAAACGCGCCGCTTCCGGAGTGATATCGCCCAGGGTCAGACCTAGTCCGGTTTCGGCGACCGGTTCTTCAGCCACAGGCTCTTCGACCGTCTTCAGTTCTCCGATCCTGACGGTCACATCCCGGATTCGGCCATCCCGAAACAGCCTGATTTCAGCCGACTGCCCGACCGGCATGGCGGCGACCTGACGCGGCAGGTCGCTCATGGAGGTGAGAGGCTCTCCATTCAAAGCCAGAACAACATCCCCCCGCTGGATGCCGGCCTGATCGGCAGGGGACCCATGGCTCACATCGGTCACCAGGGCACCGTTGCTGTTTTCGAGACCGAAGGAATCAGCAAGATCTTCGGTCAGGGCCTGAACTGTCACTCCGAGCCAGCCCCGAACCACCCGGCCCAGTTCGCGCAACTGGGGCAGAATCTGTTTGGCGGAATTGATGGGAACCGCGAATCCGATCCCCTGGCCGCCGGCGACAATGGCCGTATTGATGCCGATGACCCGACCCCGGCTGTCGAACAGCGGCCCCCCGGAGTTGCCGGGATTGATGGAAGCATCGGTCTGAATGAAGTTATCGTAGGGCCCAGCCCCGATAACCCGTCCCTTGGCCGAAACGATGCCGACGGTAACGGTTGCTTCCAGGCCGAAGGGATTGCCGATAGCCATTACCCACTCACCGACCCGCAGTTTTTCGCTATCGCCCAGCTTCGCCACCGGAAGCTCTTCCCGGCCGGTATCGATCTGGATCAGGGCCAGATCGAGCCCCTCGTCGATCCCCTGAATTTTGCCGTTGAAGGTCCGGCCGTCAGCCAGGACTACCTTGATGTCTTCAGCACCCTTCACCACGTGGTCATTGGTCAGAATATATCCGTCTTTGGAGATGATGAAGCCCGAGCCCAGGGAGCGTTCCATCCGGGGCCGCAAGGGTTGATCCTGAAAAAATTTCTCGAAAAACTCCTCGAGCAGGTCGCCGTAGGGACCCGGCGCCTGGGGGATTTGCGGCTGCCCCGGCTGAATTATCCTCGAAGAGCTGATATTGACGACTGCAGGTTTGAGGCCTTCGGCCAGTTCGGCGAAATCGGGGATATCCCGGGCAGCGACGGAGCAGGGTGTGAATCCGACCAGCACCAGAATGAGCAGAAAAGGGATGGTTTTATTCATGAAGCCTCCAGTGATCGGGCTGCTGGGTAGATGGCAGGAACATATTTCGACCCGACAGCGTTCAGGAGCAGTCGGACCGGGGTTATCGGCAAGAAAATAGGGAAACCGAAAGAATTATCGGAAAAATGAACCGAATGAGGAGATTCATGCCCAAGTCCGACAAACTCCTAGGTCATCAGTTAATCACCCCGGGAAAGGTTGTCAAATCGAAAGGGTCTCGAGAAAGAGGATATGTGCAGGGGGGTCCGCTTTTTGTGCTTCTGCCACGGCTGCAGCCGGGTCGCTGGGCTTTGCCCGAAAGTCTAGATGGAAAGTTCGGATTCCTGGAGCGAGGCGGGGCCGCCAAGGGGAAGATAGACGGTGAAGGTGCTGCCCTTGCCTGGAACCGAGGTAACTTCAACCCGTCCGTCATGGGCCTGGGCCAGTGACCGGACGATGGCCAGCCCGAGACCGGTGCCGCCATCTTCACGGTTGCGGGCTTCGTCGATGCGATAGAAACGATCGAAAATGTGGGGCAGATGCTCGGGAGGGATGCCGATTCCGGTATCGGAGATCGCAACGACCGCCTCATCCCCCTGGGTCGCCAAAATAATTTCAACCTGGCCGCCTTCAGGCGTGTATTTGACGGCGTTGGAGATCAGGTTGAGGAAAAGCTGACGCAGACGCAGCTCATCGCCCTGCATCCGTATTTCCTCAATAACCTCCAGCTTGAGCTGCGGATATATCCCCTTCGGTTCGCCCAGGGTTCTGGCCTGCAGATAGAGTTCCTGCAGCAGATCACTGAGACTGATTTCCTTGATTTCCAGGGATTTTTCCCCCGCTTCGCTCTTGGCCAGGATGAGCAGATCTTCGATGATGCGGCCCATCCGGTCAATCTCCTCCATGCTCGATTCAAGGGTTTTGCGGAATTCCTCAGGCTGTTTGGCCCATCGCAGAGCCACCTCCGTCTCCCCCTTGAGGATGGTCAGCGGGGTGCGAAGTTCGTGGGAGGCATCGGCGCTGAACTGATGGATTTTGCGGAACGATTCCTCGAGGCGGGACAGCATGGAATTGAAGGTTTCGGCAAGACGGCTGATCTCGTCCCTGGCCTGGCCGATGGGCAGACGCTGATTGAGGTTTTCGGCGTTGATCCTGCGCATGGCCCGGGTGATGTTTTCCACCGGCTTGAGAAACCGCCCGGCCAGGAACCAGCCGCAGAAACAGACGGCGATCAGGGCCGGTGCACTGAAGATCAGCAGCAGGGATCGCATCTCCTGAAGAGCGCGATCGACCATGCCCAGACCGGTCCATATCTGCAGAAACAGCGTCCGGCCTGCAGCCCCCTGCATGGCCAGCACCATCTGCCGGACCCGATGGACAGGGGCGTCCACCGTAGCGACAACCGCCCCCTCAAAACCTGCGGCCTCAAGCATCCAGGCGGGCACTGCGGGAATTTTATCCTTCTCTTCCTCCGGCTCGCAGACCGAGTTCCCCTGCCCATCAACAATACGGTAGGACTCACCCAGGCGAAAGCGGTGGATGAAAGCCCTGACCGTATCACAGGGGGAGGCAGCTGTCTGGAATTCGGCTCCCATACCCTGTGCCCTGCCGGCGACAGACCACAGTTTCTGGTCGATCTGGTCGATCAGGGTGCGTGAAAGGTGAGCATACCAGACCCCACTGCTGACTCCGAGAATCAGCAGCAGGGTGAGGACGTACCACAGTGTCAGTTTAAGGCGGATGGAGGCCGGGAACAATCACCCCTCCTTCAGAACATACCCTACGCCGCGCACCGTATGAATCAGTTTGGTTTCGAAATCCCGATCGATCTTCTTACGTAGATAGTTGACGTAAACGTCGATAATATTGGTAAAGGAATCGAAGGTGTAATCCCAGACGTGCTCGGCGATCATGGCACGGGTCAGCACCTCGTTGGGGTGCCGCATGAAATACTCGAGAAGGGCGTATTCCTTGGCGGTCAGATCGATCTCCTTGTTCGCCCGCCACACCTTGTGCGAAACCGGATCGAGACGCAGATCAGAAAAGAAGATTTCTGCTCCGCGATCCTTCGCGGTGCGCCGGACCAGGGCTTTGACCCGGGCCAGCAGTTCGCCGAAGGCGAAGGGTTTGGTCAGGTAGTCGTCGCTGCCGGAATCGAGACCGGAAACGATGTCCTCCACAGAATCCTTGGCGGTCAGACACAGGACAGGGGTGGCGATATCCTTGTCCCGCAGTTCCTTGATGACGGCCAGTCCGTCTTTCTTGGGCAGCATCAGGTCCATCAGAATCACGTCGTAAGGATTGTTTTCGGCCAGATAAAGGCCTTCCTCACCATCGAAGGCGACATCGACGGCGAAACTCTCCTCCTCCAGACCCCGCTTGATGAAGCTGGCCACCTTTTTTTCGTCTTCGACTACAAGAATTCGCATGTTTATCTCCTTTTCTTTGTAATCATTCCGCTGCCAAATGAGTCAATTCGTAAATTCGAGGCAACCTGCATCCCTTATTTCAGCTTCAGCTTGACCAGCACCTCATTGGCGGTCTCTTCAACAGCCTTGCCGGAAACGTTGACGGTGACCCATGAATTGCGCCGAAAAATCGCTTGGGAGTAGCGCAGTTCCTGTTCGATCTCTTCCAGATCGGCATAGGCTGCCCGGGGATCCTGGCCCAGATGCCTTAGTCTTGCGGCGCGCAACTCCACCAGCCTCTGGGCATCTATATACAATCCCACCACCCGCTTGGGTTCGACCCGAAAAAGCTCCTTGGGAGGCTCGATCCCGTAAACGAGGGGGACATTGGCCACTTTCCATCCCAGATGGGCAAGGTAGGTGGAAAGGGGCGTCTTGCTTGTCCTGGATATGCCGACCAGGACAATGTCGGCAGCATCCAGATGGCGAACTTCCTGGCCGTCGTCATGCTTTACGGTAAACTCGACAGCCTCGATCCTGCGGAAATAATCCTCGTCCATTTCGTGCAGAAGACCTGGCGTCTGTCCCGGCGATCGGCCGAAAAACTCGGAGAATTTCATCAGCAGCGGCGTAATCAGATCACAGGCCGGCAGCCCGAGGGCTTCACATTCATCATGGACCAGTTGCGCCAGTTCCCGATTGACCAGGGTGTAGACAACCAGACCCCGGTTCTGCAAAGCCTCGTCCAATCCCTGAAAGATGCGATTCTTATCCCTGACATTGCTGATCCGGGTGACCCTGACCGGTTTGTCCCGAAACTGGGTCAGGGCTGCACTGACGATTTTTTCAGCCGTTTCGCCAGTGGCATCGGAGAGCAGATAAATCCTTTGAGGTTCAGGCATTCCGCTTCCTCATGAAAAACATATCAGGAATTGTAGCAGGTCTCTAACCATGCGCAAGTGGCCTTAAAACCTTATTTTCAGCCACCCTGTCCGCCCGGCAGGCAGACGTCGGCGCAGGCACCCGAAGGTGAAAGAGTTCATTGCCATTTTTTTCCCAATGCTGGATACGATGTGCAACCCCTTGACAATGCCTGCTCGATAGGCTAGTCAAAGGGCTCCTTGAAGTGCGGCGGCTTCCGGGCAGCCGCTTCTCTGCTGTTTTCCCCTGTGATGAGTACCGACTTGAAAAAGCACCGAACCACATTGAAGGAAGCCATAGCAGCTCCTTCATTAGAATTGCGATGAATTACACTCGATACGTACCAGTTTTGTCAAGTATTTTTATTGCTTTTACCGTCGATACTCTGTTAAGGAGTTGGGAATGAAGGAATTATGCATGGAACTATCATTAGATATACCCGCCGAGGGGGTCGATCTTTTCTGTCACATCATGACCGAAATCGGCTCTCTGGGCGTTATTGTCGAAGATCGCCCTCTGGACACCTTCCACCCCCCCGACCCGGATGTTTTCAAGGCGGCCAGCTACCAGGTCAAGGCCTATTTCCCTCCCGCCGATGATCCGGAGCAGCTGCGGGAAGCGATCCGCGATCAGTTGATCTGGCTGGCTGCGATTATCCCCGATCTGTCCTCAACCGTGCCTGATCTGAGAACGGTTCGTCATGAAGACTGGGCGGAAAACTGGAAACAGCATTTCACCACCCTGCGTATCGGCCCGCGCCTGGTCGTCAGGCCGAGCTGGGAAAATTTTCAGGCCGATAAGGGGGACGCTGTTGTCACCCTCGATCCCGGCATGGCCTTTGGCACCGGCACTCACGGCACCACAAGGCTCTGCCTGGAAGCGCTCGCCCGCCGTTTCGAGCAGCCGCCCCCTCCGGGCAGCGTGCTCGATGTCGGAACCGGCTCCGGCATCCTGGCCATCGCCGCCGCCGCTCTGGGCGCCCGTCGGGTTGTGGCCTGCGACATTGACCAGGAAGCCTGTCGCACGGCCGCAGATAATTCCCGTGCCAATGGCGTCGAAGAACAGATCGAAATTACCGACCTTCCCCTGGATCAGATCGCGGGAACCTTTCAGGTGGTGCTGGCCAATATCCTGGCCGAGGAAAATATCCGCCTGGCCCCCCGACTCGTTGAAAAGCTGGCAGAGGATGGTCTGCTGATCCTGTCCGGGATTCTGCTGGAAAAAGAAGCTCTGGTCAAAAACACCTTTCGGCACTACAATCTTTCGGGCCCTGAAATCAGCCACCAGGACGAATGGTCCTGTCTGGCCTATCGGAAAAAAGCATAAATCTCCATGCGACGGTTTTTTGTTCCTGCGGACTCACTCGTAAACGATATCGTCACCCTCTCCGGCGAAACCCTGCACCATCTGGCCGTGGTCCTGCGCCTTTCTCGAGGGGACGAAATCCTGCTGCTGGATGGCCGGGGCAACTTTTGTCACTGCCGCATCTCCATCCTGGAAAAAAACCACGGGTTGGCCGAGGTGTTGCGGCGCTGGCATGAGGCGGAAACCGCCTGTCCGGTTCACCTGCTGCAGGGACTGCCAAAGGCAGATAAATTGGAATTGATCTTGCAGAAAGGGACCGAACTGGGCATCAGCAGCTTCTCGCCGCTCGATTGTGAACGCAGCGTTGTGCGTTTGGCCGATTCCCGTCAGGACCAGAGGCACCAGCGCTGGCAGAAGATCGTTCGCGAAGCTGCCCGTCAGAGCTGCCGCAGCCGGCTTCCCCAGCTGCTGCCTGTCCGGTCGCTGCCGGAGGCAGTGAAACATTGCGAGGAGGAGTTGCGGCTCATGCTCTGGGAAGAAGAATCCCGTCCTCTCGCCGATCTCTTGCCCCCCTCGCCTCCCAGCAGCATCGCCCTGCTGGTGGGACCCGAGGGTGGATTCAGCGCCGATGAAGCCGCAATGGCCCGCGATGCCGGCTTCGTTCCGGTTCGTATAGGTCCAAGGATCTTGCGCAGCGAAACGGCCGGCTTTGCAGCGGCGGCAATTCTGCAGTATCTTTATGGCGACCTGGGGCTGCGAAAAAAGGGCCCATAGGCCCGCTTGGGCCTTCGAATCGAAACGATAGCGACATGGGTCAGGTGCCGAAAACCTGTCCTTGATATCAGACTTTCCATGGGAGGAACCCATGAAATGCCCCAAGTGTGGCTACCAAAGCTTCAATCACCTGCCCGCCTGCAAAAAATGCGGCCGCAGTCTGCTGGATCTTCAGGAAAAACTCGGCTTCGACATCCCCGCGGTCCGGAACCTGACGGCCGCTGCAGAAGCAACCGAGGATAACCACTGGCAGGAAGAGAACAACCAGGAGGACTCCGCCCTGGAGGACTCGCTGCAGAATTTTTTCCATTCCCTTGAAGACCCCTCGGAAGATGTTTTTTCCTCCGGGGAAGTGCCTGCCTCTGTCACCCCTCCGACCGATGACATCGAACCTGAGGACTCCCTTTTCGACACTCCCAACAATCTTTTCACCTTTGAAGAGAAACCGGGCATCGAGGATTTGGCTTACTCCCTGGATGACATGGAAGAGGAGCTCATGTCCCTGCAGGCGCCGGAGGAAGAGCAGGAGGATTCGGAGAACGTTTTCCTTTTCAGCAGCGCCGACTCCCGGGAACCGGACCCGCCTCTTGACGATTTTGGCAAACCGCCAGAAAACGCCTGCGAGGAAATACCTGAAGAAAAAGGATTTCTTTCCTTTGACGACCTCAATGGGGAGCTTGGTGCCGTCGAGGAGCCGCCTCGGGAAGAAACCGTTCCACCGGAAAGCCCCGGCCCGAAGGTGCCGGAAGAAAGTGATTTTCTCTCCTTCGCCGATGTTGATGCCGAACTGGGTTCGCTGGAGGAAACAGACGGGGATGTGGAGATGGAGACGGCTGGGCAGGGGCTGCCGGAAACCGCTTTCGACGCCTTCGTCACCCCGCAGGAAATTAAGCAGGCGATGGCCGAAGACGCGATTTGCAAGCGTACCGACACCTCCTCTGCAAGCACTGCCGGGACTGAATCGGACCAGGTTGAACTCCCGTTCGCCGAAAGCGTCCTGCCAGCGGAAGCTCTCCTCTCCGACGAGGAGGCAGCTCCCCGCCGGTTGGTCCTCGGCTTGCGCCTTCTGGCCATGATGACCGATCTCGGCATACTGCTGGGGATCTTCTCTGCATTCATTATGGCGGGAGAAATGGTCCGCCTGCCGAACAGGGCCGACTGGTTCCGTTTCACCCTGGATGCCGTCCTGCAGTTGGCGACACCCTACTTTCTGGTGCTGTTCACCCTCTGCTTCGGCTATTTCACCCTGTTCCATTTCCTGACAGGACAAACGCCTGGCAAGATGTTATGGCGGGTCAGGGTTGAAGGGGAAGCGGGAGCCCCCCTTTCGCTGACTCAGGCATTTTTGCGCACGGCCGGCGGATTATTGGCCCTGCTTCCGGCCGGGCTCGGTTTCATGTCGGTCCTGTTCAACCCCAGCCAGCGGGGCTGGAACGACCTGCTGGCCAATTCCCGGGTGGTGAAGGCAACGCCGGAAGGCAAATAGCCCCGGGCGGCCTGCAGAAGGCGAAAAAGGCGGTTTCGCTATAACGATCAGAAGCGGAGCAGTCTGCTTTTGCACAACAGGATCTGAAAGGCGAGAGAGGACATTTCCTGCAATCTTGCGAGATCGGTCATCCGTTCGCGCAGGACCTCCGGTTCCCCCTCGAGATAGAGGATATTGATGACCCGGTCTTCCAGCAGCAGGGGGAGCAGGAGGACCGAATCGCCCACCGCATTGCCCATGCTCTCGAGCATCTGGCTGTTCAGAGGAGTCTCCTCGATCGCTCCCGTAAAGGGGCGTCGGGTTTCCACCACCGTTTT
This sequence comes from Syntrophotaleaceae bacterium, assembly GCA_041390365.1. Classification (NCBI taxonomy): domain Bacteria; kingdom Pseudomonadati; phylum Thermodesulfobacteriota; class Desulfuromonadia; order Desulfuromonadales; family Syntrophotaleaceae; species Syntrophotaleaceae bacterium. Next base: position 95,897 of record JAWKQB010000003.1, read on the forward strand.
GAGAACCGATGGACGACTCAAAGGAACGCTGAACAGGTCGAAAGCGACGATATCCACTCCCCGGCAGACCGCCTTCCAGCCGCTGACCTCGTGATTGCGCACCAGGAACAGGGCCAGCACCTCCCATTCCCGACGCAGATGGGCAAAAAGAATGGCGGCGATTTCCTGGCGATCGCGAGCCTCGCTGAGGGCGAGAGCCGTTTCACTCAGCCGGAAATCGGTCAGGGATTCCTCTTCTTCCTCAAAATCCTCTAGAATTTCAACTTCTTCCAAGTCTTCTTCGGCCATGGATACGTCCGTCAACACCGTCAGCGAAGAAGCCTCGAGTTCACCGTACCGATCGATCATGCCCTGGTCCCGCTCACTGACGGAACACTGGTAATGGCTTTTCAGTGCCTGAAGCAGACGGATTTCAGGAGCGGCCAGTGGTTGAATGGTTGTCCCGATAAGAGAGGCGAGATCGTCGACTGTCGCCTGATCGGAGGGGTCTGCCATGGCCAGCGAGAGGGTTTGCCGATCGAGGCCGAGAGGAAGAGCACGGTATTTGACCGCGACCTCAGGCGTCACCAGGTTGAGAACGTCGGCGGGAATATCCGCCATCGGCAAGGGATCGAAAAAGGGGATGCCGAGCCGGCGGCTGAGAAACCGGGCCAGAACATCCTCCTCGATCAGGCCTATTTCCAGAAGGCTGGTGCTCATGTTGCCCCCGGAAAGCAGGCAGTTGCGCATGGCTTCCTCGTACTGCTCGGAATTGAGCAATCCGCTTTCCACCAGCAGATCGAGCAGGGTCGTCCCCATGTCTACCGTCCTCCGGCCTGTGCCGGCTCTATCCCATGCGCAGCCGGATGAAACCGTCCAGATCCTCGCAGAGCAGGTAAGGATTGTGCATTTTTTCGTAGCCGATAGTCGAAACCGGCTGGGGTCCGTAATCGTGCCCGGGATACACCAGAGTTTCATCGGGAAATTCGGCGAGACGCCGAAGACTGCGGTATAGCGCTTTGGGGTCGCTATTTTGCATATCCGCCCGACCAACTTTGGTGACAAACAGGGTATCTCCGGTGAGTAGAGCTCCGGGGGGATGCAGGGTGATATCTCCGGGAGTATGGCCGGGGGTGTGAATGACGGTGACCTCGGCCTTGCCGAGAGGCAGCACGTTGCCATCCTCCAGGGCCAGGTCGGCGTGCGGCAGCGCCAGTGGGTGAGCGGCCAGGACCGCTCCCGTCGCCCGCAAAATGGTTTCGTTGCCGGCAATATGATCCCGGTGCCCGTGGGTATTGGCCAGGATTTTGATCTTTACCCCTCTCTCATCGGCTGAGGCCAGCATCCTTTCCGGTTCAAAGGAAGGATCGACGGCCATCCCTTCAAGGGTCTGCGGGCAGTAGACGAGATAGCTGAAGTTCTGCATCTCTCCGGCCGGTATCTGAACAATTTCAAGCGAAGGCTTCTGCATCTTCATTCTCCGGTCCGGTGGATTTCGCCATTGACAATCCGAAAGGATTCTCCGGTCTCCCGCACCGACCAACGGTCACCTTCAGCTGGCGGCAGTGGGAACTCCCGACGACCGAGATAGACGTCCTCGCCATCAATCATCCCCCACCATTCGAGGGCCCCGTTCTGCCAGATTTTCGTTCTGAGGCCAAAGGCCATGCTGTCCTCCCTGAATAAGTTTAAATATTACGACAGGCTTCCCCCCTGGTCAATGACCGGATTCATCTCTGCTTCCGCACCCGATTCCGGGAGCCGTCGGCCAAGGCCCTTGTGAAGCGGCCGGCAAACCTTTATAATCCCTGGACCGAAATCAACAGAACCGGAAAGGATAGCGCTTGTGATGAAATTCGCCAAAATGCACGGAGCCGGCAACGACTACGTTTACGTCAACTGTTTCGAAACCACGGTTGCCGATCCCCCGGCCGTTGCCCGGCAGGTCAGCAACCGCAACTTCGGCATCGGATCCGATGGACTGATCCTGATCATGCCGTCACAGGTCGCCGACGTTCGCATGCGCATGTTCAATTCAGACGGCAGCGAGTCTGAGATGTGCGGGAACGGCATCCGCTGCGTGGCGAAATACGCCTACGATCACGGTCTGGTGGACACAAAGGAAATGACCGCGGAGACCGGGGCCGGCATCCTCAGGCTTCAGCTTTTCGTCAACGACCGCGACAAGGTCGACCGGGTCCGGGTCAACATGGGTTTGCCACGGCTGACCCGCGGTGAAATCCCCATGACCGGCTCTCCCGGGGAAAAGGTCATCTCCGAAGAGCTGAAGGTCCTGGACCGGACCTTTCACATCACCTGCGTTTCCATGGGAAACCCTCATTGCGTGATCTTCGTCGACAACGTGGCCGAGTTCCCCCTGGAAAAATATGGTCCGATCATCGAAAAACACCCCCTTTTTCCCAACCGGACCAACGTCGAGTTCGTGGAGGTGGTTTCCCCCGCCGAGGTCAGGCAGCGCACCTGGGAACGAGGTGCCGGCGAAACGCTTGCCTGCGGTACCGGCTCCTCGGCAGTCACCGTAGCCGGCGTGCTGAACGGGCGCACCGGGCGGAAAATCCTCAATCACCTGCTGGGTGGCGATCTGGAGATGGAGTGGGCCGAGGATGGCAGCGTCTTCATGACCGGCCCGGCGGTCCAGGTGTTTGAAGGGGTCTTCGATCCTCAGTAGACTGTTTTGAAACTGGAGCCGATTTTTGGTTCTTCATGGGTCTTATAAGACCTGTAGGACCCATGGGACTCATTCTTTCCGACAGGCCCTTATGGATTTCCTGCTGTTCGACCTTGACAATACCCTCTATTCCCCCGATCGGAATCTTTTCAACCTGATCGATCGGCGGATCAATGACTACATGCACGAAGTGGTCGGCATTCCTCTGGAGGAGGTGGACCTGCTCCGGCGCCGCTACTGGCAGCGCTACGGGGTGACCATGCAGGGGCTGATGCGCCATCACCAGGTGGACCCGGAAGATTATCTGCACTACGTGCACGACATCGATGTCAGCAGCCGCATTCTTCCCGACCCCGAGCTGCAGCAGACTTTGCAGGGGCTGCCCCATCGTCGGGCCATCTTCACCAACAGCTCCACCGCTCACAGCCGCAGGGTCCTGGAGGCCCTGCAATTGAGCGAGCTGTTCGAGGAAATTTTCGATATCCGGGTGGCCAATTACCTGCCCAAGCCCCTGCCCGATCCGTACCACGCCGTTCTCGCCCGTCTCGAGGTCCCCGCCGCAGCCTGCATCATGGTGGAAGATACGGTGGAAAACCTCCGCACGGCAAAGGAACTGGGCATGGGCACTATCCTGGTTGGTCCTGAAAAAACCGCTCCCGAACCGTTTGTCGATGTCCGCATCGACCGGATCACTGACATTGCCGTGGCCCTTGAAAAGTGGTTCGACAACCCGCTCAGCATGAGGGAGATCCCTTGACCATGCCCCTGCTCGGTGCCCATGTGTCGATTTCGGGCGGGGTCAGCAAGGCGTTCGCCCGGGCCGAAGAGCTTGGCATCAACGCCATGCAGATCTTCACCAAAAATGCCAACCGCTGGCAGGCCAAGCCTCTCCCGGCCGAAGAGATCGAGGGTTTCGCCGCCGCCTGGCGGCAAAGCTCCGTGGCCTCGGTCGTCGCCCACGACAGTTATCTGATCAATCTTGCGGCTCCCGAAGGGGAAACGCGCAGCCGTTCATTGCTGGCTTTTCTCGACGAAATGCAGCGCTGTGCCGCCCTCGGCATCCCGCATCTGGTCATGCACCCCGGAGCTCATCTCGGCGACGGGGAAACCGCGGGCCTGCAGCGCATTGCCAACGCCTTTCGCACCCTGTTTGCGGAAGCTCCGCCGAAGGTTACTGTGCTGCTGGAAAACACCGCCGGCCAGGGAAGCTGCCTCGGACATCGCTTCGAGCATCTCGCAAGCCTCATGGAGCTGGTCCCCGCAGGCCGTTTCGCCGTCTGTTTCGATACCTGCCATGCCCTGGCCGCAGGGTACGATCTGACCTCGGCGGAGGGTTATCATCGGACGCTGACAGAGTTTGATCGGATCATCGGCATCGACCGCATAGCCGCCTTTCATCTCAATGATTCGAAAAAGGGGCTTGGCAGCCGGGTGGACCGCCACGCTCACATCGGCGAGGGCGCTGTTCCCCTTGAAGTTTTCCGGGCCCTGATGCGGGACGAGCGCTTTCAAGAAGTGCCGAAACTTCTTGAAACCGAACCCGGGGACGACAACTGCCACCACCGTGCGGAGCTGGCCCTGCTGAGAAGCCTGGCGGAGGCGGAAGCATGAGGGCCGTGCTGCAGCGTGTCACGGAATCCCGGGTCGTTGTTGCCGACGAAACTGTTGGGGCTATCGGGCAGGGCCTGCTGGTTCTGCTGGGAGTGGAACAGGGGGACAGGGAGCCGGATGCCGCCTACTTGGCGAAGAAAACAGCGGAACTGCGGATGTTCGAGGACGAAGAAGGCAAAATGAATCTGTCGGTGGCGGATAAGGCGGGGCAGGTCCTGGTCGTCTCCCAGTTCACTCTCGCCGCCGACTGCCGCAAGGGACGCCGCCCCGGCTTTTCCGGTGCCGCGGCTCCCGAAGAGGCCAACCGCCTCTACCTTCATTACGTGGATCTGCTGCGCGGACAGGGCCTGACTGTGGCCACCGGCCGCTTTCAGGCGATGATGCAGGTTCACCTGGTCAACGACGGCCCGGTGACCTTTCTGCTGGACAGCCGCAAGGTTTTTTGAGGTTTGAAAGGTGCAGGGGTGAACGATAATCACCATGGAGAGAAAGCTGCGCCGAGCCGCAGCGCCAGGAAACGGGCCGCACGTTCGGTGGAGGATCTCGCTGTCCGGCTGACGGAACTGGCCGCGGCCGACTTCCGCCGCCTGCCGGTGGAGGGGGATGTGCGCCGGGAACTGGAGGCGGCCCGCAGCATCAAGGCCCACGGCGCCCGCAAACGGCAGATCAAGCATCTGGCCGGCCTGCTTCGCCGGGACGAAGAGACCCGCGAAGCATTGGAGGGTTTTGTCAGCGAACTCGATCAGGGCCGATTTCGGGATGCGGCGCGGTTCCATTTTTTGGAGGAGTTGCGCGAGCGGCTCTGCGACCCGAACCAGCGGGAGGACGCCATGGAGGAAGTCCGCAGCGTCCTGCCTGATCTGGAGGAAGTCAGGGTCCGGCGTCTGGCCGAGGCAGCTGCGGGAGGTGCCGACAAACGGGCTTTTCGTGAGCTGTTCCGGGTCCTGAAGGCCGCGGAGGAGTCGCTTCACCAGCCTCCGAAATGAAAAAGGACCGGCATTGACATGCTGGTCCTTTTTTCGTTGACCCTGATTTTCTCTTAAAGCGCTTTTTTGATCAAACTTTCCAGCTGGCCCTTGGGCACCGCCCCAACCACCTGATCGACCACTTCGCCGCCCTTGAACAGGATCAGGGTCGGAATGCCGCGAACGCCGTACTGTCCGGGCGTGGATGGGTTCTCATCCACATTCAGCTTGCAGATCTTGACCTGACCGTCAAAGGTATCGGCCAGAGTATCCACAATCGGCCCGATGGCTTTGCAGGGAGCACACCAGGAGGCCCAGAAATCGACCAGAACCGGAAGGTCGGATTGCAGAACCTGGCTTTCAAAATCAGCATCGGAAAGCTGAACTACTTTATCACCAGCCATTGTCACTTCTCCTTTTCGCTTGTAGATCTGAACTATATTGCAATCAAATTAACACGCTTCTGGTTATAATAGATGACCCTTTGGAAAAATCAAGAATTTAAATATTGGAGTCGGCAGGATGACACTTGACAGCCTCACTCCCGCACCCTATGATTTCCCCGTTTTTATTCATTATCGTCCTTGTAACGTTCGGATTACAATGAGGTTCTTTATTCATGCAGGAGCAGATTGCCCAATCCCTGAGGGAACACAACAAGGCGTTCGAAGAGACCTTCCTTCTCCAGGCCAAAGAGATGGCCGGTTTTGCCGAAACCGTGGTCGAGGCCTTCAATCAGGGTGGCCGCCTGCTGATTGCCGGTAGCGGCTCTCTGGGTGCGGCCGCCGATCTGGTGGTGAACCAGTTCCAGTATCGGCTCTCCATGGACAGGCCCCCCTTGCCGGCTCTATCCTTGTCCCAGAACATCGCCCTGGCGACGGCACTGGCCAGGGACGGGAAGGAATCGCAGTTTTTTTCCCGTCAGTTGAGGCTTATTGCGGGGGAGCGGGATATCCTGCTCGTCTTCTGGGACCTTGACCGGAATGAAATCCTGGAAGAAACCCTGGCCGCGGCCAAACAGCTGGAATGCCTGACTGCGGTGGTCCTGCAGGGCAAAGGGGAACTGACGGGGGAAAACCCGGACTACCTGTTCCGTCTCGGCACCGATTCCTTCCCCAGGGCGGTGGAGGCCACGGTCTTTTTCGGTCACCTGCTCTGCGAACTCGTCGAGAAATCCCTGTTCGGGATATGAACCGGCCTCTGCCACAAAGAGCCGGGGGTTGCTGCGGTGGCTGACTACCCTGTTATTTTCAATCTGTCCGGCCGGCTGTGCGTTGTGGTCGGCGGCGGTCCCATCGGTTTGCGCAAGGTTCGGGGACTGCTGATGGCCGGAGCCCGGGTCCGGCTGATTACCCAGGACCTGTGTCCCGAGGAAACCGTACCCGCAGTTGTCGAAATCCTTTTGCGGGCGTATCGACCGGGGGACCTCGAAGGAGCTTTTCTGGCCCTGGCTGCCACCGGCGATCCCGAAGTCGACAAGGCCGTAGCCGCCGAGGCCCGCAGCCTCGGCATTCCGATCAGCTTGCCGGGACTTCCGGCTGCCGGGGATTTCTCCCTGCCGGCCGTGCTGCGACGGGGCGACCTGACCGTCACCGTTTCCACCGGCGGGCGCTGCCCCGCCCTTGCAGCACACCTCGCAGGGCGCCTTGGCGAATGGCTGCCGCCCGCCTGGGAAACCGTAGTTCGAATATCTTCCGCCATCCGCCGAATGTCTCTGGCTTTCCCGGATAAATTACCCTATAATCAACAAGTTATTGCCTGCCTGCTGGATGCCGGGCTGCCCCAGCTGATTGCGGCCGACGATAAGGACGCCGTCAACCGCCTGCTGCAGAAAGTGCTGGGCACCGACATCACCCTGGAAACGCTGGACGTGGAATGGCCGGACAGACAGCCATGAGTATCATGCTTTTTATTCTGTTCAAATCAACCCTGCTGCTCTATCTCTGCGCCACCGCAGCCTACCTGACCGGGATCATCACTCGCCGAAGCGGGGCCGAAACCGCAGGCCGCTGGCTGATGCGCGGCGGCTTCGCCGTGCATTGCGCGACCCTGGCGGCCCGCTTCCTGGCCCTCGGTCACGCGCCGGTGACCAGCCTGCACGAATCTTTGTCCTTTTTCGCCTGGAGTCTGGTGGGGATCTTCCTGCTCTTCGATCTGCACTACCGCCTGGCCGTTCTCGGGGCCTTCCTCTCGCCCCTCGCCCTGCTGCTGATGCTGATCGGCTCCGCCGCCCCCATGGAGACGCAACAGCTCAACCCGATACTGAACAGTTGGTGGTTTCCGGTCCATGTCACCCTGGCCTTTCTCGGCAACGCCGTATTCGCCATGGCTTTCATAGCCGGAGTCATGTACCTGCTGCAGGAACGGATGGTCAAGAGCAAGAAATTTTCCGGTCTCTTCTTCCGCCTGCCCTCGCTGGAAACCCTCGACTCCATCAATTACCGCTGCCTGACCTGGGGTTTCCCCCTCATGACCATGGGCATCGTTTCGGGTGCGGTCTGGGCCAACTCGGCCCTGGGCTCCTACTGGCGCTGGGATCCCAAGGAAACCTGGGCTTTGATCACCTGGTTTCTTTACGCCGTCCTGCTCCACGGCCGCCTGGCCATCGGCTGGCGGGGCCGTCGGGCGGCGCTGTGGGCGATCATCGGTTTCGCCTGCCTGCTCTTCACATTTCTCGGCGTCAACCTGCTGATGTCGGAATACCACAGCTACGAAGCGTTTACCGGCAGATGATGGGCATGTTTTTTCAGGAATCACCGCCATGAATATCATTGCCGTCGGCCTCAATCACAAAACCGCCCCCGTGGAAATCCGCGAACAGGTGGCCTTCTCCGCCGATTCCCTGGTTTGCCCCCTGGAACGCCTGATCCGGCTGCCGGAAGTCGTCGAGGGTCTCATTCTTTCGACCTGCAACCGGGTCGAACTCTATGCCACCGGTCTCGATGCCGCGGCCGCCGTCGCCCGGATCAAGAACTTTCTCGCCGATTTTCACCAGGTGCCGGTGGCGACCCTGACTCCCCATTTCTACGAATACCGGGGCGAGGCGGCCATCCGCCACCTGTTTCGGGTCGCCGCCAGTCTCGATTCCATGGTCATCGGCGAACCCCAGATACTCGGTCAGCTCAAGGAGGCCTTTCTCTCCGCCCAGGCCTGTCAAAGCGCTGGCCTGATTCTGACCCGCCTGCTGCACAAATCCTTTTCCGTGGCCAAGCGGGTGCGCACGGAAACGGATATCGCCTGCCAGGCCGTGTCCATCTCCTATTCGGCCGTCGAACTGGCGCGCAAGATCTTCGGCGATCTGCGCAGCCGCTCGGTTCTGATCCTCGGCGCCGGCGAGATGTGCGAACTGGCGGCCCGCCATCTGGTCCAGCACCAGGTCGCCGGGGTGGTTGTGGCCAACCGCACCTATTCCCGGGCGGTAGAGCTGGCCGAACGGTTCGGCGGCCGCGCCGTCCAACTGGACGACATCGATGACCAGCTGCAGCAGGCCGACATCGTCCTGGCCTCGACCGGCGCCGGCGAGCACCTGCTGACCCGCAGCCGGGTCGAAGAGGTTATCCGCCGACGCAAGAACCGGCCCATGTTCTTCATCGACATTGCCGTACCGCGCAACATCGATCCCGAGATCAACGAAATCGACAATGTCTACCTTTACGATATCGACGATCTGCAGAGCGTCATTGAGGCGAATCTGAAAGAGCGGCGCAAAGCCGCCGAAAAAGCCGAAATCATCATCGACCAGGAGATCGTGCGCTTTCAGGCCTGGCTGGCCGGACTCGAAATCGCCCCGACCATCGCCGCCCTGCGTCACCGTCTGGAGGATATCCGCCGCGGGGAGCTGGAAAAGACCTTGGCGCAACTGAAGGATCTCGGCCCCAGGGAGCGGGAGGCGATCGATTCCCTGACCGCGGCCATCGTGAAAAAGATCCTGCACCAGCCGATCACCGTACTGAAGAAATCGCAGAACGACATGGAAGGGGAACAGTATCTGGAAGCGGTGCGGAAGCTTTTCGATCTGGATCTGCCGCCGAACGGGAACGGAGAGTAAAGAATCGGAGCCGTCCGAAAACACCCTCGATTCCGACGAGCCCGATAACCGGTCAGGTCATTGAATAAAAGGATTTATATGAAAAAGAACCTTCTGCGCATCGGCACCCGGGCCAGCATGCTGGCGCTCTGGCAGGCCAACTGGGTCCGTGACCGCCTGGAGGAGCGCCATACCGGCTTGGAGGTGGAGCTGGTCAAAATCCGCACTCAGGGAGACCGGATCCTCGATACACCACTGGCCAAGATCGGCGGCAAGGGACTCTTCGTCAAGGAGATCGAGGAAGCCTTGCTGGACGGCCGGGTCGACCTGGCCGTGCATTCCATGAAGGATGTGCCGACGCTGCTGCCTGCAGGGCTCGAGCTGCGCTGCACGACCGAACGTGAGGATGCGCGGGACGTGGTGGTGCTCCGGGAAGGGGTGGCCGGGTTTCGCGATCTTGCGCCAAAGGCCCGGATCGGTACCTCCTCCCTGCGGCGGAAGGCTCAGTTGCTGCATTACCGCCCGGATCTCGAAATGATCGACCTGCGGGGCAATGTCGAAACCCGTCTGCGGAAACTGGAGGAGGAAGGGCTCGACGGGATCGTGCTCGCCGCGGCGGGCCTGAAACGGCTCGGCTTCGAAAACCGGATCAGTGAATGCCTGGCCGTGGACTTCTGTCTGCCTGCCATCGGCCAGGGCGCATTGGGACTGGAATGCCGGATCGACGACAGTCAGACCCATGCCCTGCTCGATTTCCTTCATCACCCCGCCACCGGCTATGCCGTGGCCGCCGAGCGGGCTTTTCTGCACCGCCTGGAAGGTGGGTGCCAGGTGCCGGTGGCGGCTCACGGCCGGGTCGAGGGGGATCGAATTCAGCTCGAAGGGCTGGTTGCCAGTCCCGACGGCCGTCAGCTGATCCGGGACCGGATTGAAGGACCTGTCTCTGAAGCCGGGAGGATTGGCACTGCACTGGCCGAAGACCTGTTGCGCCGGGGCGCCGCCGAAATCCTCACCGAGGTGTACGGCCGGGCACCGCGGCCGGCCTGAAACAAAGGGGCGATTCCATGAATCGCCCGCACAGGGGAATCCCCATGCACAAAGGCATTGTCTATCTCATCGGCGCCGGTCCCGGAGACCCCGGTCTGATTACCGTCAAGGGGCTGAACTGTCTGCGCCGGGCCGAAGTGGTGATCTACGACTATCTGGCCAATCCGGTCCTGCTGGAGGAAGCCCCGCCGGAAGCCGAGCGAATCTATGTGGGCAAGACCAGGGGGCGTCACCATCTGCCCCAGTCGGAAATCAACGCGCTGCTGATTGAAAAGGCACGGCAGGGACGGGTTGTAGCGCGTCTCAAGGGCGGGGATCCCTACGTATTCGGACGGGGCGGTGAGGAGGCCGAGGAGCTGCAGTCTGCCGGGGTACCCTTCGAGGTCGTTCCCGGCATTTCGGCCGGTTTCGCGGCTGCGGCCTATGCCGGCATCCCTCTGACCCACCGGGACTACACCACCAGCCTCGCCCTCATCACCGGGCATGAAAATCCGGAAAAAAAGGTATCCAGTCTCGACTGGGAGAAGCTGTCCACCGGAGTGGGAACTCTGGTATTTTATATGGGCATGAGCAACCTGGAGCTGATCGCCGAACAGCTGCAGGCTCACGGCCGGTCTCCCGATACTCCGGCGGCGGTCATTCGCTGGGGGACCACTCCACAGCAGCAGACCATTACCGGAACCTTGACCGACATCGTCGAGCGGGTGCGGGAGGCAGACATAAAACCTCCGGCGATCATCGTGATCGGCGAAGTGGTCGAGTTACGGGAAAAACTTCGCTGGTTCGACAACCGGCCTCTGTTCGGGCGCTCTGTGCTGGTAACGCGAGCCATCCACCAGGCCCGGGAATTGTCCGCTCTACTGTGCAACGCGGGCGCGAAGGTTTTCTGTCTGCCGACTCTGGAGCTCGGGCCTCCCGAAAGCTGGCGGGAACTGGACGATGCGATTGCCCGGCTGGAAGAAACTGACCTGCTGATACTCACCTCGGTGAACGGAGTCTCCGCTTTCTTCTCCCGCCTCACTGCGGCAGGGCTGGACAGCCGGGCGCTGCACGGGTTGAAGGTGGTGGCTGTCGGACCCAAAACTGCCGCCGCCCTGACCGCCCATGGTCTGGTAGCCGACCTCGTTCCCGCCGATCACCGGGCGGAAGGTGTGGTGGCCTTGCTGCGGGAACGGGGGGTCGAGGGTCAGCGGATTCTCTATCCCCGCTCGGCCCTGTCCCGCGACCTGATCTGCAGGGAACTGACGGCGGCAGGCGCCTTTGTTTCCGCTCCGGTGGCATATCGCACGCTGCAACCGGCAGTCGAAGCGGAGCGGCTGCGGCAGACCCTCGTCGAAACCCGGATCGATGCCGTCACCTTCACCTCCTCTTCGGCGGTGGACAATTTCCTGGCTCTGCTTGATCAGGCCGATGTAAGCCTGTCGCCGGACATCGCCGTCGCCTCCATCGGCCCGCTGACCACAGAATCGGTTCGGCGTCACGGTTTGAAGGTGGCGGTGGAGGCGAAAATCGCCACGAGCGAGGCTCTGCTGGAGGCACTGGAGGAGTACTTCTCTTCATCCTCCTTACTCAGGACGGACTGAACCAGGGTTTTGCCTTCCAACAGCAGCCTCTTGACGTTCTGTTGGAAAGAGGACAATCCTGCCGTGCAGAACGGCAGAACCCTCCGCAGATCGCTTACCGGCTCCGCCGATTGCTAGCCGTCCGGTGCCGCCCACTGCAAGTAGGGACTGCCGGTTTAACATCTATAGGACCTTGGACCCGCCTCTATAAAGGAGCTTCCGATGTTTTTTCCTGAATATCGCGCCCGCCGTTTGCGCCGTACGGCCACTCTACGCCGCATGGTGCGGGAAACGGAGCTGCAGGTCGGCGATTTCATCTACCCCCTGTTCAGCGCCTTCGGTGAGAATATTCGCCGGGAAATCCCTTCCATGCCGGGAATTTTCCAGCTTAGCATCGAGCACCTGCTGGCTGAAGCCCGGGAAGCCTTCGAACTCGGTATTCCCGCCGTGATCCTGTTCGGCATTCCCGAAAGCAAGGATCCCCTTGGAAGCGACGGCTACAGCGAGGACGGCATCATCCAGCGGACGGTGACGGCCCTCAAGGCCGAGCTTCCCGAACTGGTCGTCATCACCGACGTCTGCCTCTGCGAGTATACCGACCACGGCCACTGCGGCGTCATCAAGGGATCGGACGTCGATAACGATTCCACCCTTCAGCTGCTTGCGGCCCAGGCCCTGTCCCACGCCCGGGCCGGCACCGACATCGTCGCTCCCAGCGACATGATGGACGGCCGGGTTGCGGCGATCCGGGAAATGCTCGATGCCAACGGCTTTCAGCACATTCCGATCATGAGCTACGCAGTGAAGTACGCCAGTGCCTTCTACGGCCCTTTTCGCGACGCCGCCCAGTCGGCGCCCCAGTTCGGAGACCGCCGCAGCTACCAGATGGATCCGGCCAACCGGCGCGAGGCCTTGCGGGAGGCTGCCCTCGATGTGCAGGAATGCGCCGATTTTCTGATGGTCAAACCGGCCCTGGCCTACCTCGATATCATTCGCGATCTGCGCGAACGTTTCGACCTCCCCCTCGCGGCTTATAACGTGTCCGGCGAGTATGCCATGCTCAAGGCGGCCGCCCGGCAGGGTTGGATCGATCACGACAGAGTGATGCTCGAACTGCTGACCGGGATCAAGCGGGCCGGGGCCGACCTGATCATCACCTATCATGCCAAGGAAGCAGCGCGGCTGCTCGGTGGCCGATAAACCGGAGCAATCCGCAACCCCACAGGAAAGCTGTTCGATTTTATGAAAGACTATCGCCTGGACACACTGGCAAACGGCCTGCGCCTGCTGACCGTGCCGATGCCTCATCTCCACAGCGCCGAACTGGCCTGTTATGTCGGCGTGGGCAGCCGCTTCGAACCTCGCCGCCTGGCCGGCATTTCCCATTTTCTCGAGCACATGCTGTTCCGCGGCTCGGTCGACTACCCTTCGAATCTCGATCTGGAATGGCAGTTCGAAGCCATCGGCGGCACCATAAACGCCGCAACCGATGCCGAAACCACCTGCTACCACTCGCGCCTGCATCCGGATCAGATCGGCAAGGGGCTCGAGCTGCTCGCTTCCATGCTCCGTCGTCCTCTGTTCAAGGATGTGGAGATCGAGAGGAAAATTATTCTGGAAGAGGCCCTGGAAGATCTTAACCAGGATGGGGAAGAAATCAGTCCCGATCTGCTGATGGCCCGGCTGCTGTGGCCCGACCATCCCCTGAGCCAGCCCACCATCGGTCTTCAGGCCTCCATTGCCGCCATGACCACAGAGGACCTGCTGGCCCATCATCGAACCTACTATGTGCCGGCCAACACGGTCATAGCTCTTGCCGGGCGTATCGATCGGCAGGCGGCTCTGCAGGCTGCTGAAACCATATTCGGCGACTGGCAGGGGGATCAGGCGCCGTCTGCGCCGCCTTTGTTGGAAACCGTTGGAGATTCGGGGCCGGGCGCCGTCTGGAAGTACGATCCCGACTCCCAGGTCAATATCCAGATCGCCTTCAAGGTTCCCGGTCGGGAAAGCGGTCATACCCCGGCCCTGCGCATGCTGCGGCGCGTTCTGTCCGGCGGGGGCACGGCCCGTCTGATGCTGGAGCTGCGGGAAAATCTGGGCCTGACCTACAATGCCGAGGCACACCTGACCCTGTTCGTCGAGAGGGGCAGTTTCACCGTCGACCTGTCGGTCATGCCGGATAATCTGGTCAGGGCCGTAAACGAAGTTCTTGCCATCTTCGAGGACCTCTGCGCCGTTCCGGTTGGAGAGAGGGAGTTGGAGCGGGCGGTGCGCAACTACCTCTATGACCTCGATTTCACCCACGATCATGCCGATGTCCTGGCGAATCGTTACGGCTGGGGGCTGATCACCGGTTATCTGAAGACCCTGGACGACGAAAAGCGGGAGGCTGTCTCCGTGAATTCAAGCCAGATGCAGATCACCGCCCGGGAAGTCTTCACGCGGGAGAACCTGCGAATGGCGGTGGTCGGCCCCTTTGCCAAGAAGGATCGCCGTCAGGTGGAGAAGAGGCTGGCCGGTTTTAGAGCTTGAAATGCAAAAACATTAAATCGAAAGCTTTCACCACAGAGAACAGAGTTCATAGAGGCTCACAGAACCAAAATGGTCATTCCCGAGGCGATTTTAATCGGGAATTCAGTCGTTTAATCCTTGAAATCCTGGATGCCCGATAGAAGCACTCGGGCATGACGGAACAAATTTGCGAATGCATCATAGATTTTTTGAATGAAAGGGGCCTACTCAGGCAAACTTAAGAGCACCGCTCCATTAAGGGATTCCCGGGATTACGGAAAATCGGCGGGATTCAGCCTGGCGTGGGCCAGGATTTTTTCATTTTCGGCCAGGGCCCGGGGCAGGATGACGGTGACACCATACCCCTGCTCCAGAAGCTTGAGGCTCGACTCCGTCGTCCCTTTGTCCGAGGACGGGTCGGATGCGGCCGGATCCCGCAAGGAGCCTCGTTTCAGAAAACCGATGATTTCCTTGACATGGTTCAGGCCGATGGTGAACATGGCCTGACGCCTTTTTATCTTTCCTGCCGCGTGGGCCTGCTCCAACAGGTCGGGAATATTCTGCAGCATGACAGCGGTTCGCTCGACCTGAAGGCCGTCCAGTTTCGAAAGGATCGAAAGATCCTTTTCCCGGCCCGCCTTCTGCAGTAACTGGAGAATATTTCGATACAGCTGCTCGTTTTCCACCTGACCCAAAGGGATGCGGTAGCTGGAGTTCAACAGCATGTCGGCATTGACGAACCTTCGGGTATCGGCCAGCATGGCCTCAAGGGACCGATTGTCAAGACGGATGATATCCTCGTCGCTCCCTTCGGGCACGGATATTCCTTCCTGAGTTTTCAGGAAATACCCCTCCGGCAGCAGCATCCCCACCTTCTGTTGTTGAATCAGCCACTCCCCGATTCGATAGATTTCAGCCTGAACCCTGACAATCTCCTGATTGCATTCACCGGTCAAAGCACTGCGATGAGCCTGGCCGATTATATAGATCTGTTGCGGAAGGTGGCTGTTGACCTGATAGATCACCCGCCCGTACCCTCCGGCTGAATCCAGCTTCTGAACCGGATTGCCCTGAGCAAAGGAGGATACGGGGAAAAACATCCAGAGGGACAATCCGAAAAGGAGAAGTCTGACTGATAAACAATTGAAATTCTTAAATTTTCGGTAAAAGTAGAACATCTGCACCCTTGCCTGCGCCTAGATTCGAATGAAGACGATAAAGATTAATTTGTTATAACCATACGGGATTGCTGGGGTTTTTCGAAGGTTCCGGCTATCATATCCGAACCCTTTGTTTTTGCGCAACTTTTTATTGATTGACAAGCTTTAAAGTAATGTTAGAAGTAGACCATATGCGACAAGCCAACATCTTCCGGAAACCCCGGATCGCGCAGTATGTCTATTTGATTGAATCTCTTAGTTTCATCCCTGAAGTGGCCCCCTGAAAAAACCGAAGGGAGAAAAACACATGAAACGCACGATCTTGATCACCATGATGGCTTTCATTGCCGGTCTGTTCATTGCCGGCAACGGGTTTGCAGCAGGAGAGCATGGGCAGGAATGGGATTCGCAGAGCCAGGCCGGCATGACCCAGGACCAGGGAGCGGGCATGGCCCAGCAGATGACCAACCAGCAGGTGCGTACACTGCAGAACCTGTTGAATGAGAAAGGCTTCGACTCCGGGCCGGTCGACGGCATCATCGGCCCGAAAACGACCAGTGCTATCCGTAACTTCCAGGAATCCCGGGGCCTGGCTGCAACAGGCAGCCCGGACAGGGACACCCTTCAGGAGCTTGCCCCGGATGCCGAAACCCAGGAGCAGTTGGGCCTGTCGCCGGAGTTCGGCGAGGAAGGGATGGGACAACAGCAGCAACAGCAGGACATGGACACCCAACAGGATATGGAGAGCCAGCAGGACATGGGAACCCAGGAGCAGGATCAGATGGGCCCCGACCAATCAGGCACCAAGGACTGGTAAAGAATTAAAAAATTTGGTCCACTTTTGGGATACGCCAGGATTCAAGTCCTGGCGTTTTCTTTTCTCTGAAGAAGGAGACGCCTATGAAACCCTGAAACAATCGTTCCGCCGGGCCTTCCTGGGCAAACCGCCGGCCGGTGGCGATATATCCCCGAGCCTGGAGCAGAGGACCGGGTGAAAAGGATGTCGGCCATGAGCGAAAAGAGAAAACCGATCATTCTTCTAACCGGAGCAACCGACGGCCTCGGGCGACGGGTCGCCGAAGACCTGGCCGCCAACGGACACATCCTTCTGCTGCACGGACGCAACCCGGACAAGGGCAATGCCCTTGTGTCCAGAATTTGCAGCGCAACCGACAATCAACAGGTTTATTACTACAACGCCGATCTCGCATCCCTCCAGGAAGTCCGCAATCTGGCCGCCACCGTCACTTGGAACCACCCCTGCCTGGACGTCCTGATCAACAACGCCGGGCTGGGCGGCGGTCCCGGCCCGAAAAAACGCCAGATCAGCCGGGACGGCTTCGAATTGCGCTTTGC
This sequence comes from Syntrophotaleaceae bacterium, assembly GCA_041390365.1. Taxonomy (NCBI): domain Bacteria; kingdom Pseudomonadati; phylum Thermodesulfobacteriota; class Desulfuromonadia; order Desulfuromonadales; family Syntrophotaleaceae; species Syntrophotaleaceae bacterium. The sequence goes on from JAWKQB010000003.1 coordinate 112,804, forward strand.
CGTCAATTACCTGGCCCCCTACCTTTTGACCCGCCTGCTCCTGCCCCTGCTGCGCCGTGGCGCGGAAAGCAACGGGACATCCCGCATCGTCAACATCGCCTCCAGTTGCCAGCAGGCCATCGATTTCGACAACCCGATGCTAGAGCGGGATTATGACGGCCTGCGGGCCTATTGCCAGAGCAAACTTGCGCTGGTGATGTTCACTTTCGATCTGGCCAGAGAACTCCAGGGAAGCGGGATCACCGTGAACGCCCTGCACCCCGCCTCGGCCATGAACACCAAGCTTTTGCGCCAATGGCACCGGATCCCCCGGCACTCGGTGAAAAAGGGGGCTCAGGCGGTGATAAGCCTGGCATTGTCCAATCGGGCGCGTTATACGTCCGGCCAATATTTCAACGGCGGCAAAATTCAACCGGCCAAAGACCCGGCCTACGACGAGGAGGCGCGGCAACGTTTACGCAGAATCAGCAGGGAATGGACCGGCCTCTGAGGGGCTTGGGGGGGTCCCCCTAGCGGATGAAGTATTTCATGGCTTTGCGGACCACATTCATCGGGGCCCTGTAGGGAGGATAGATGAAACTGAAGTCGGGGAAAAAAGGTTTGTCCAGCTCAGCCCGGCGATAGGAAAACTGATCGAAGCCGGCCTTGCCGTGGTAGCGCCCCATGCCGCTCATACCCACCCCGCCAAAGGGGAGGGAGGTGGAGGCAGCCACATGGAGCGTTCCGTTGAAAACCAGACTGCCGCTGACCGTTTTGCGGCGGACGAGGTCTTTGACCGACTCGTTTTTGGTAAAGCAGGACACGACCAGGGGCGGCGCCAGCTTCCGCAGTTTTTCGAGCAGTTCGTCAAGGTTCCGATATCGGCAGAGCGGCAGGATCGGACCGAAAATCTCTTCCTGGACCATGGGGGAATCAAAACCGTCTAACTCCAGGATGGTCGGCTCCATGAACAGCTCCCCGGAATCCGCCCCGCCCCCCACGAGAATCCTGCCCTCCGCCCGATTTTTGATCTCCTCCAGTCGGGTGAAATGCCGATTGTTGACAATTCGGCCCAAATCTTTCGATTCCCGGGGGTTTTTCCCGTAGAACCGTTCGAGGGTCCGGCACAGCTCGGCGGTGAAGTCGCTGTAGATATCCTCGTGGACAAAACAGGTATTGGGGGCCAGACAGGTCTGCCCGGCATTGAAAAATTTTCCCCAGGCCACCCGCCGGGCGGCCACGGTCAGGTCCACCTCGCCGTCGATTATGCAGGGGTTGCACCCGCCCAGCTCCAGCACGACAGGGATCAGACGTCCGGCGCAGGCCTGCATGACCTTTTTGCCGATTCCCGCCCCGCCGGTGAAAAAAACGATGTCCGGACCGGCCTCGATCATGCGGGCCGTGTCCTCGCCCCCGCCTTCAAAACAGGCAATTTCCAGAGGTTCGAAGAACCCGGTCAGTTTCTCCTGGAGAAGGCGGGCTGTATTCGGGGCATATTCGGAGGGTTTCAGGATCACCCGATTCCCGGCGGCCAGGGCGTTGACGGCAGGGACCGCCAGCAGCATAAAGGGATAGTTCCAGGGGCCGATAATCAGGGCGCTGCCATAGGGGACGGGATAATGGCGGCTTTTGGCCAAAACATTGAAGAGAGAGGTTTTCGCCCTGGCCGGCTTCATCCAATCCGCCAGGTGCTTTTTCGCCTTGCGCAGTTCGGCCAGAACCGGAACAATTTCGGAGGAGTAGATTTCCAGCGCCGGCCGCTTCATGTCGCCCGCAACCGCCTCGCAGATGGCCTTGCTGTTCGCGTTGGTGAATTGTTCAAAACGCCGCAACCGTTCCAGCCGCGTTTTCAGATCCGGAAGGCTCTCGGAAAACGACGCCCTTTTCTGCCCGGTCAGGATGTCCCTATATTCTCTCACGGAAACTTCTTCTCCCCTCAGGTCAGATCCTTGATTAATTTTCAGGTATAATACCGAAGAAACTGTTTTTTCAATGTCCCTTCGAGCATTGACGGGTTTTCCAAAAGCATACTCTGATCCTGTTGAAGCGCCAGCCTGAGATAGGGAGAAAGAATTTTCATGGTCGATTCCGAAAAACGGATTGTCGTCATCGGGGCCGGACTCGGAGGTCTCGCCGCCGCCTTAACCTGCGCATCCAAGGGTTTTCGCGTCGCCATCTTCGAAAAGAACGGCAAGATCGGGGGGAAACTCAACCTCTCCCGAAATCAGGGCTTTTCCTTCGATCTGGGACCCTCGATCCTGACTCTTCCGGCCCTCTTTCAGGAGCTTTTTGCCAAAGCCGGCCTGCGTCTTGAGGACCATGTTCCGATCCGGCCCCTGGAAACCCACTGGCGAAATTTTTTCGAGGACGGAACCCGCATCGATCTGGTGGCCGACCTGGAACGGCAGGCATCCCTGCTGGCCGCCGTCGATCCCGACGCTCCCGGTCAATTCGAACGCTTCCTGGCCTATGCCCGGCGGCAATACGAACTCTCCGACCGCAACTATCTGGCGGGGTTCGACAGCCCGAAGCAGATCATCCTCGACCTTCTGGGACAGGGCCTGTCCGGTCTCGACATGCTGCGATCCATGCACCAGGGAGTCGCTTCCCATTTCAGCCATCCCAGGCTGCAGGACATCTTCGACTATTTCGCCAAGTACATCGGGTCCTCCCCCTACAATGCGCCGGGGGTCATCAACCTCATGCCCTGGGTGCAGTACCGCTTTGGCCTCTGGTATGTGGACGGCGGCATGTACCGCCTGGCCGAGGGGTTGAAGAAAGCCCTGGAAAAGCTGTCCGTCGAAATTCATCTGAATAGAGAGGTTGTGGCCATAAAGACCTCGGGCGATACCGTGACCGGCATCACCCTGGCGGACGGAGAACAAAAACACGCGGATGTCGTCATTTCCAACATGGAAGTCATTCCGGCCCACGAAAAACTGCTGAAAACCTCTCCCGGCTGGTGGACCCGCCGAAAGCTCGAACCCGCCTGCTCCGGGCTGGTCATTCACCTTGGAGTGAAAAAAATCTATCCGCAGCTGGCCCATCACAATTTCCTCTTTTCCAGGGATTCCCGGGAGCATTTCCGGACTGTTTTCGACCGGCATCGCCTGCCGGAGGATCCGACCATCTACCTGGTCGCGCCCGCCCGAACCGATCCCTCCGTGGCCCCGGAGGGCTGCGACAATCTCAAACTTCTGCCGCACATCCCCCACCTCGACCCGCAAAACCCTGTTCCGGCAGAAGATTATGCCCGGCTGCGGGAGCGGGTGCTGGAAAAATGCGAACGGATGGGCTTGACCGATCTGCGCAAAAACATCATAGTCGAGGAAACCTGGACGCCACCGGACATCGAAAGGGAATACTATTCGAACCGAGGCGCCATCTACGGCGTGGTGACCGACCGATTCAAGAATATGGCGTTCAAGGCACCGAAACGGAGCCGCCGCTACCGGAATCTGTACTTCACCGGGGGCAGCATCAACCCCGGGGCCGGCATGCCGATGGTCACGGCCTGCGGGATGCAGGTCGGGGAGATGATCGCCGCATCAATAGAGGAGAACCGGAATCAGCCATGAGCAGAAAAGAGAAGCATGTCGTTGTTATCGGGGCCGGACCGGGCGGTTTGAGCGCCGCCATGATCCTGGCCAATCGGGGGTATCGGGTCTCGATCTATGAACGGGAGGACCGGGTCGGCGGCCGCAACCGCACCTTCGAGCTGGGCCCCTACAGCTTCGATCTGGGACCGACCTTTCTGATGATGGATTTTTTCCTGCGGGAAATCTTCCTGCTGGCCGGGAGGAAGATCGAGGATTATCTCTCCCTGGTGCGACTCGATCCCATGTACGAGCTGAATTTCGATAAGGACAGGCTGCTCCTGACCGACGACCACTACACCATGAAGGCGCGTCTGGCGCAGATGTTCCCGGGCGACGAGGAGGGGCTGGACAAGTTCCTGGAGAAGGAAAAAATCAAGTACGAAAAGATGTATCCCTGCCTGCGGAAGGATTACTCCACCCTGTCCTCCATGTTCCACAAGGATCTGCTGACGGCCCTGCCCTATCTCGATCTGCCCAAGAATATCTTCAGCAAGCTGGGCGATTATTTCACCGATGAAAGATGCCGCCTGGGGTTCACCTTCCAGGCCAAATACCTGGGCATGTCACCCTGGGAATGCCCGGCCGCTTTTACCATTCTGCCCTACATCGAACACGAGTACGGCATCTACCACGTTATGGGCGGGCTGGGCAAAATCTCCACGGCCATGGCGCAGGTCATCGAGGAACACGATGGCCAAATCCACCTGGGGCGGAAGGTTAACCGAGTTATGGTCAACGATCGGCGCCAGGCCCGGGGCGTGGAACTGGACGACGGAGAAAAGGTCGAGGCCGATGCGGTGGTGATCAACGCCGATTTCGGTCATGCGATGGAAACCCTGTTCGCCCCCGGGGTCATCCGCAAGTACTCCCCCGACAAACTGCGGCGGAAAAAATATTCCTGCTCCACCTTCATGATCTATCTGGGAGTAAACAGGCTCTACGACGAAGAGCACCACCAGATTATCTTCGCCGACGACTACAAGCGCAACATCGATGACATCATGTCCGGGCGCCCCCTCCACGAAGACATGTCGATCTACGTCAGGAACGCGAGCCGGACCGATGCGTCCCTGGCGCCGGAAAACCATTCGGCTCTCTACATCCTGGTGCCGGTCCCCAATTCCATGTCGGGGATTGTCTGGGATGCCGAACAGACGGCCAGCTATCGCAGCCAGGTAATGGAGCGGATCACCGAACGCACGTCCATGCGGGACCTGCAGGACCACATCGTCGTAGAGAGAATCATCACGCCCGCCGACTGGAAGAACGAGTATCATCTCTTCGAGGGCGCCACCTTCAATCTCGGCCACAATATCGGGCAGATGCTCTACTTCCGGCCCCACAACCGGTTCGAGGAAGTCGGCAACTGCTACCTGGTCGGCGGCGGCACTCACCCCGGATCGGGATTGCCGACGATTTACGAGTCGGGGCGGATCACCGCCAATCTGATCTTCAATGACCTGGTATGAGACCGGGCCCGGTCCCTGGTTTTCAAAAAAGGCCGATGCCTTTGCCGTCAAAGAGGACGCCGGGCATTCACCTCTGAGGGCGAAAGGTTTTTCCCTCGCCTGTCTTCAATATCTTCAGGAGTAAATAGTTTTTGGTCCGGTATCTGTCCGGCGCCGAAGCGGGTCAGGATGTAATCAATGATCGCTGCCAGCTCCGCATCCCGAATGTGACCCATAGGCGGCATCGGGGCTCCCCAACGGTCGCTGGTCAGCCCGTAGAGATGCAGGTCCACCAGATACTCCCGCCCCCCGGGAAAGGCAAGCATCCGATCGATGCCTGCAAGCCCCGGATACTGATCCCAACCCCTGCCCTTCTCGCCGTGGCAATTGGCGCAATTGCGCATATAGCCCTCTCGGCCAAGCTGTTTCCAGTCGAACTGCCGGGCCGGGGCAGACTCGAACCGTTCGAGCAGTGTCCCCTCATCCGTGAGGACGACCTGGGCGGATCGGAGCCAGCCGAACAGGGCCGCGGCGCCAAGCAGAAACAGGGCGATGGTATAGACAGCGATATTGCCGAGCAGATGCCGCATGATGACTGCTCCCGGTCAAGCCAGGCTGAAACGTTCGAGTTGAATGTCCGCATTCGGGACCCCGCGCTCGGTCAACAGGGCATGCACGGCGTCCATCATTGGCGGTGGTCCGCAGATGAAGAAATTTCGGTGAATCAACTCCTTGGGCAGGTGTTTCTGAAAAATCTTTTCGTCAATGAAACCACTCTCTCCCTGCCAGTTTTCCGGCGGTTTTTCAAGAACATAAACCACCTTGAGATCGAGCTTTTGCTTCAGCTGTTCGATGGTTTCGCGAAAGGCGATGTCCTTCCATTCGCGATCGGCGTAAAAGAGAACCACCGGCCGGGGATCTCTCCGATCGGCCATGCTGTGCAGAAACGACATCATCGGCGTGATGCCGACACCGCCCGCAATCAGGACGTAGCCCACCGCCGGGTAGCGGTCGATGCAGAATGCACCGTGGGGACCATCGAGGTAGGCGCGCGTTCCCGGCTTCACATCCTTGATGGTGCTGGTGAAGTCGCCCAGCGCCTTGATGCCGAATTCAATCGGGCTGCGGCACTTGTCGCTGGAGCTGAAACTGAAGGGGTGCTCCTCCAGGGTAAAAGGAGAAGGACCGAGCTTGAGCCAGGCGAACTGCCCGGGCAGGAACTGGATCCCTGCATGATCCTCCGCCTCCAGAACCAGGCTCCAGGTATTGCCCCGTTCCGGACGCACTTCCCTGACCCGCCACCGATTGCCCTGTTGCCAGGCAGGTTTGAGCAGGCGAAGGTAGAGCACCAGACCGACCATGGCCAGGGCGATGATGATCCAGATCGCGTGTTTCCAGAAGGAATTCGTGTAGAGGCCGGCCAGGGAGACATGCAATTGTGCAAAAACGATCGCCAGGATACCCAGCACCATGTGGGAAAAGCGCCAGTATTCATAGTCGAATTTCAACTTTTCACGGTAGAGGGTGGTGACGGCGATGGCCAGCAGGGAAACCACGCTCAGCAGCGCAAAACGACTGGCCCAGTTGCCGCCAAGGGGGTTGAGCAGTTTCAATCGTGACGGGTTATCCACCATAATGATCAAGGGATGAATCAGGACGGCCACAATGGCGACGAGAGCGAGGCGGCGGTGCAAAGAGAGGATAACGTCGATGCCATAGGGCCCTGTAACCGACTTGAATCGGGCAATCAGCACAAACTGTACCGCGATCTGCGTCAAGCCGAAAAACCCGAGGGCGATGGAGAATTCGAGCCAGAAAGGACGACCGGAAGGAGCGGGATAAACCAGCAGAATGCCCACCGGGAGCAGTACCACCGCCAGAAAAAGCATGATCCAGAAGAAACCCGTGATGGCCCTGTTCAATCGAGTCCTCCTTTGCGGAAAGTTTCTTGATTCTATCATCGGGTGGGGGGTTGTCAAAAACCATCCATTCCCCTCAATCTCCACGCGATTGTCCGTGGACACGGAAAAACGATTAGTGGCGATCAACATTTCGAAGGTGTCGGTTTATCGCCAACGCCAGTTACGCGAGGGACGGAATCAGTAAATAAAAAAGCTGCTTGCTCTGAACAAAGAGCAAGCAGCGATTTTCAGAATCCCTTGAGCAGGTATGGAATCCTCAGATCCGGATGGTCTTGTAGAGGAAATACTTGACCTTAACTTGTAAAGTACTTGTTTTTTCATCACTATTCATCACCCAACACCTGCTGGGTACGATATGGGTACGACGGTTTTTCAGAGGGGTTAGAGTCAAATCAATCGGTTTAACAGGGCAATGCGACTGAAAAAAGAAGACCATCGCGTCATTTTCCCAAAGCTGAAACCGCCAAGCTTCAGCGAAAGGAGAAAACGCGATGGTCGAATTATACTTTTGCAACATTTGCGAAAGGCCATTGATAATCCTGGTCTCGCAGTGGCTTTTCCAACCAAACTGTCCAAATCCAAAGTTTCTGAAATGGCCAAGTCACACGACAAGCGTGTTGAAGCTTTTCACATTCGTGCTTCTAAAGAGAAAAAACTATCATTTATCGATAAGAGGCTAGAGGATCAAAGACTGATCTAGGACTTAATGTCATTCTTTGACCAGAGAATGAATTTAAAGAGTTCGATCCGTGTTTTTATACTGACTCGTGTTTTGATAAATATTTTCATTTATGTAGTTTTCCAACTTATTCGAAGGATAGCGGACAGAGTTGCCCAACTTCAAAAAAGGTATACCTCCGCCAATAGTCCTGTCACGGCGCAGCTTGTGCACGGAAATTTTCAAAATTTCAGCGACTTCTTGTTCTGTCAGAAATTTCTCCACTTTCTAAAATCCTTTCACAGTTAAAATACTTGCCAGAAACACAGAGCCGAAAAATACATTTCAGCCAATCATTTAAATTGTTAACCCTACCTGAAGCAGAATCCATTTTTTGTTTCAACAACTTACCTTAAAATTTGGCACCTCCAAAGTTTGTTCTTGAAATGGATGATAGGATTAGATTTTTGTGGAGTCAATGGGCAGATGGAGGAGAGTCGCTGTCGGACTAAATTTTCGGGCCGTTTTTTGATATCAAAAAATCGACCTAAGTACTTGAATTTATTTAAATTAGATTTGTTAGGAAAAAATAATCGTTCTGGTCGACCCCAAAAACCCTTCATGCACGTCTTCGCTAACCTCTTATCAGCAAGGCTTCCTGCTCCAAGCCTGCCCCATAGCGATCAATCAGCATGAGAATGGCAGCAACTTCTGGATTTTTGGTTCTACGAAGGCGAGCCATAATTGAAGCGCTGTCCGCCAACAATCGCGGCTTGCCATATTTGCGAATCAGCTCTTCCAGGTCGGAAGGGCGGAAAAGTTCTACTCTGCCCAGACAAACTTCCTTATAACGGAGGTATTCGTCCAAGCCAACCGGGTCGTAATCACCGAAATGAATGATTCGGGCGCCCTCCATAGTTGGTGAGGCCAGCCAATCAAGGATTTTTTGGTCCAGTCGTCCTTCGGAAAACAGGGCCAAATCCACCTCCGTGGAAATTTTTTCTATATTCCAAAACACTTCGAGGTTTTCCACGATGGCCATGACCCCTCTAAATGTCCAGGTGGAGAGCCGATCTCGAGCCACCGCTGCAACCCCGGCCTGGGCTGTCCATGCTGCAATCTGGAGGGAATCCCCGCCGGCATTCAGCATACAACCCCTGAATCCGCGCAAAAGCACCGTTGCGGGGCATCTTCCCTTTGCTTTTTTGGAATCCCTCAATTCGGCCACTGCCCGAGCGCGAGACGGCAGTTCTTCCCTTTCCCCACACAGGCCTGAAGGATAGTTCTTTTCTGCAAATGCCTGTAAAGCAGCCGCATCCTTTACAACCACACGAATTCCTGCCCCTGCCCGCTCTTCCTGAAGAACGCCGGCATGAAGCAGACCCTTCAGACGACTGCGGTCCCGAGGACTGAGTCGGCTGGCCGGAAGGCCGCCCTGTTGAAGAAGGACTTGAAGCTTCTCGGCAAGAGAATCAACCGGCTTCATTCAGCCTCCTCTCGATGCGAACCAATGCTGTTTTGGGATCGAGGATCACCCGGCCATTTTCCTCACGAAGGAAATAGAGGTGATCGGCGGCCTCCATGGCCTCGGGACTGGCCAGCACGGCAACAAAACCCATCCGGCGCGCCTCCGCAACGATGGCAGCCAGATTATCCCGATCCAGACTGGAGGCCTCATCCAGATAAAAAGGGATGGAAACTTCCTTATGGGTCAAAAGCCCTTTGAGCAGGATCAGGTTGATCAGCACCTTGATGGTGATGGTGGTGCCGTTCGATTCGATGGAATCCAGGTGGGGGTAGCGTTTGGTCTGGCCATCGGCACTGGTGACCTCAAAGTGAAGGTCGAAGAGATCCGCCAATTCGACTTTGCGGTGCTGGCTGAGCAAATCTCCCAGATTTTGATGGGCTTGAGCGATGCTTGAGCTGTCCCCAAACAGAGGCAGGGCTTCCGCATCTACTACCGTGCGAATACGCTTGGTCCACTCGGGATGTTCTCGCAAAATCAGCTTGAGCCGGGCTAGGTTGGAGATCGAGATTTTTCCCAGGCGCCGATTCAGTTCATCGATCCGCGACTGCAGGGTTTCAAGATCGCGCAAGAGTCCTTTGAAGGCGTTCTGCAGACTTACCGCCAGGCCCCTCCAGAGTTCCTGCGCAGCATTCTCGCGCTCTTCAAGGGCGTCCAATTCAGATTGGAGGTTGGCCAGGGTTTCCGCCTCGCTGCCACCCAGGTACTTGCCGTAAGTTCGCTGTTCGATTCTTTGAAATTCTTCGGACAAACGGCGTGTTGCGGCATCCTGGTCGCGACTGAGAAGTTCATAACGATTACATAGCTCCGGCAGATCGAGGGAGGTTTCCGCCCAAGTCAGTAAAGGCCATTCCGGGTCCGGACGGACAAGGGCCTGGACCCGATTCAACATCTGATTCTTGCGACGTTCAAGGCGCTTTCCTTCCTCCTCCAGCCGGGCTCTCTCTTCTCCCAATTCCAGACGCCGGGCCTCCAGGCCATCGAGTTCCCGACTGAGCGTCTGATGCTCTTTTTCCAGTCCCTGACGTTCTTTCTCCCACACCTTTGCTTTCGGCTCGTTTTCCTGAAAGGTTTCGAAACGAGCCAGGCCTGCCACGATCTGCCGCCACTCTTGTTGAAAAGCTTTTTTGCCGGCCTCGAGGTGGGCGAAATTCTCTGCCGCCTCAAGCACCTTCTGCTCCCGGGCCAAACTCGCTTCGAGCTCGACAATCCGTTCCTCAAGCGTTTCGGCATCCAGGTATGGTTTCAGATCGGGGGCTCCAAGGGCGTCCAGGTGAATTTCGATGGCTTCGTCGCTGTAGATACCGTCCCTGACCCGGTCCGAGAGTCTCCGAAGACACCCCTCGAATTTGTCGGCATCCCGGAGCACTACTCCCTCCGGTCCCAGAGGAAGTCCAAGAATATCGGGGTTCCCCAAACGGAAAAGATCCTCCAGCGCCTGTTCAGGAATCAACTGCAGGAGATGGGAACTGAAATTTCCGGCGGACCTCTCCTTTTGGCGAAGCAGTCTGTTCAGGTCCGCCTCTGTCCTGGCGATGCGCTCGCGAACCCGGGCCGGGTTCTCTCCGACCCCCTGTGCGAGGGCCGAACCGAGTCGCTCCATCTCGGTTTCGAGCTGCTGCTGCCGGGTGCGTTCGAAATCGGGGAGGTAACCCTGAAACTCCCGGGCCTCTTCCGTATGCCGCTTCAGTCGTCCTTTCAGGTCCCCAATCTGCTGGAGCACTTCCGCCACCTGCTCCTTGACTTCCTTCTCCCGAGAGAGCTTCTGCCGTTCCTCCTCCGCCAGTTCGGTTGTCCGTATATCGAACTCAAGTTTTTGCCTGGAGATATCTTCTTCCATCGCTGAATAGGCATTGCGGATGGCCTCCCAGAGCCCTGGCAGTTGTTGCCTCAGCTGGTCACGTTCCCGGGCCAGATCGAGGACCCGCCGCACATCGTCGGCAATCGCCTTAAGTTCTCGTAGTTCCTCCGCCTCCCGGCATACCTTGCGGTACTGGCTGGAATAACCCGTTTCCAGATCGATGGAGCGTTGCTGGAATTCTCCCTGGTGAATATCCAGCAGAAACTGCTTGAGTTCATCCTGGCGCAGATGGGCCAAGCGCAGCAGGTTGCTGAAGGCGGCGCGAAACCTTGGATAGTGGTCCCGCTGACGAATGGGTACCAGGCCCAGATTCACCCCAAGGTTTTCCCCGAGACCGGTCAGGGCCGCCTGCAGGTGGCGCGGCTCAAGCTTTCTGAATTCCCTCGACGACAGACGGGCGTGGATTTCCTCCGGGGGACGAATCCGACGCTCCTCATCGATGAAATCGGCCAAGTCGTACTGCCCCTGGTAGGCGAAACGCTGGAACTCGTAACTGTGCATGGGACCCCGTCCCTGAACACCGACGACCTGGTAGCCGGCGGGGGTGAGGCATTCGAAAAGGATGTAGCTGTTGTGGTCGGGGAAATAGTATCGTCGGGTTTCTGCCATATCCCGGGAAAAATGCATGGTGCGCTGGTCATCAAGGTAGAGAAACTGCAGGACGGAAATGAGGGAGGTCTTCCCCACGTTGTTGGCCCCCACAAGGTGCAGGGGTCTCGCCAACTCAACTTCCCCGTAATCATATTTTCCCGAGCGCAGCAGAACCAGCCGGGATGGGCCGACGATGTTCATGCCCTCTCCCCTGCTTCGACCGCCTTCCCTTCCGTCGCCAGAATCTGGCTGCAGGCATCGAAAAACCGGTAGGCCGGCGCCCGGAAGCGAAAGGTTTCATCGGTGAGTTTCTGTACAAATCCGAATCTGTCAAGGTGCTGAACGATGCGCCGGAGACCATCCTCCTCCGTTATATCGATTTCCTTTAGATAGGCGCGATAACGGGCACTTTTCAAATGGGGCAGGTCGCCGATAGTGAAGGTTTTGGTCATCAGGGTCTCGACCACCGGCTCCCCCTGATCGGCAAGCGCCTCGATCAAAATAAAGATGAACACGGCCATCCTGGAACCCTGGGGACTGAGACTGTCTTTGCCTCGGAAATAGAAAAAATCCCGCGGGTGAACCACCAAGTGAAACCCGAGATGGCCAAAGAGGTCCTGGAAATCTTCCAGGTTATCCCGAAGGGCAAAGAAAGGTTTTCCGTCCTCTGAGCACAGGTGCCTGCCACGTCGCAAAGCGTCGAAGATTGCTTCCAGTTGCGGCAGAGCATAGGGGCTGTCTTTTTTCATGTATTTCTCTCCAATCGAACCGGCCGGGCAACCAGAATGGCCCCTGGGACTGGATAGCGCCGCTCTTCTTCTCCAAATCGGAGACTGGCCGTATCACCTAGAACAATTCTTCCGTAAGCGCGAAGGAGTTCACCCAGATTTGCCTCGGGATAGACGGCCAGCAGCCATGCCAGAAGATCGTCGACCGGGATCGATGCTTCCAAACGTGTCAGCAACTCCGAGGGCAGAATAACCTGAATAGGAGCCCCCTCCGATTCTTCCACCAAAGGCGGGGTTTCGGCAGGCTCATAGCCTTTGATGCCATGGATATAGGCCTCAAGGGATGTATCGGCAAAGGTTCCCTCAATACGCCAGACCGAAATGGCAAGCATCTCCTCCAGTTTCAGTGCAGCCAATCCCCGGCGGTCAAGTTGTTCCAGCGCCAGGGAGGCTCCACGCACCAGCTCGCTCTCCTTTTTAAGGGAAATATACAGTGGCTCCACCTCCCGCAGAGATTCCCGAAAATCTTCCGCCACCTCCCGCCGCAGCCTGAGGAGTCTTGCTCGGCAACGGGGAAACTCCCGGGACAAGGTGCCGTCGAGCTGAAAGGAGCGTGCTGCAGAGGCAAGAACCCGCTCCAGGTCGTCCAGATCGGTATCCATGGCTTGACGGACATCGATCAGGTCCCGAAGGGGTTCAAGATAACGGGTCCAGATCCGGTTGATGATTTCAAACCGCTCCCTGGTCGAGCGCTTCTCCCGGTTGGACTTGAGCTTGAGCACCTCGGCGATAATCGCCTCGCGGTTTGCATGGGAATCCTGCCGAATACGTTCGAGCAGTGCGGAGATATCTGCCAAAGCCCGAGCAGCCTGATTGCCAAGGTCCTGCCGGGCCGCGCCGTCAAGCTCCGCCCGCAATTGCTCCATGTCGCTGAGATACCCCTGAATGACCTTGGCTGACGTGAGGCGATGCTCCCGCAGCAGAAAGGAAAGAAGAGCCCGGATGGGGGAGGTCAGTTCGAATGTCGCGGTTGCGTCGGGGATAGGCTCAATGATGCCGAAAGTGAGCAACTGTTCGGAGACATGTGAAGCCGCCGGTTCTCCCTCTGAGCGGGAACGGCCGATCAAATCACGCAAGTCGGCTTCAGTCACCCCTTCGGATCGATAGAACAGGTCGATCAGAAGGGGGTAATAGCGAGCTGCAAAGCGGAAAAATGCCTGGGGGTTGGAAGCCATTGATTTTAATAACCACAGTTCAAAAATTCATCAATCATAAGGAGTCTGCCCCGCACTCGTGATCAAACTTGCCAACAGTTTCCCCTTGGCATCCATAAGCTCCCTTAATAAATATCACAACTCATGAACAAATATCCTGTCGCCAACATTCACCTCTTGCGCAGCCTCGGCGATCTGGCTGTGATGGGTGAACAGGATCACTTGTGTCTGAGAGGCTAGGTCGCTTAAGGCCTTTAGGGTGGCTTTTGAACGCTGGTCGTCGAAATTGATTAGGATGTCATCGACGATAAAGGGCATCGGCTCGCTGGACTGGATGCGCCATTCGAGGGTGGCCAGGCGCAAGGCCAAGTAAAGCTGATCGCGGGTACCTGAACTCATGCCCGCCACTTGGACCCAATTACCGTTGGGGCGCACCCCGATCAGGATCGGTTGACCATGGTCGTCGATATCGGTACGTAGGCCTGCAAAGGACCCCAAGGTCAACTCGCTGAAATACCGAGAGGCGATTTTCAGGACGGGATCCTGGTTTTCGGCCCGGTAGCGTTCGATTTCTTCCCTGAGGAACTTCGAGGCGAGTTTGATGCGGATGAAGCGTCCAGTCAGGCGGCGGATTTTGGCTAGAGCCTGCTGTGAGGCCTCCGCTAACTCGGCGGCCTGGCCACTGCCATCCATTCTGGCGAGTTCGTTTTTTTCCTGGCCGATAGTTTCGGATAATCGTCGGATTTCCGGATCCAGATTTCCTTCGATTTCGTTGGTCAGCTCTTCAATGCGACCCGGCAACTCATCCGGATCGATGTCTTCTGCCTGGGACTCCAACTCGCAGAGGGAAATCCCTTCAGCAATCCGAGCCAGCGTCGCCTCCACTTCATCGAGCTTTTCCTTGAGCTGCAGGTATTCCTTGGAACGTCGTTCCGCTTCGTTAAGTTGCTCCGTGGTTTCACAGCCTGCCAACTGGCGCAGGGCCACCATCTGCCCGTCTAAATTGTCCAACTCCGTTCGGGCACTCACCTGGTCCTGCTCCAGGGCCGCGATTTCCTCGGAATATTCCTGCACGAGAGCCTGGTCCTTATTGGCACTGCCGAGGCGAATCTTTAGATGTAAAACGATTTGAGCAGCATCGAGATCGAGAAGGTCTGTTGCAATTTCTATGGCCACCCCACGAACCCTACCTTCATATGCGGCTGCATCCCGATCGATCCCCTTGATGCGGCTCCCAAAACCGTCGGCCTCCTTTAGTTTTTCGAAGCATTTTTCCAGGGTCTCGATGAAGTCGACAGCCTCTGCTGGCAAGGCCTTGCGGTCGAGACCGAGGGGGGTTAGGGCTTCCTTCCAAAGAACCTGCCATTGCCGGAGTTCTTCTTCAGCTTCCTGTTCCTCCCCTCGTGCTGCATCTAAGGTATTTTGCAGATCCTGGATCTTGTTTTCGAGGGAAGTACGTCGGGTTTGTTCGCTCTGCCTCCGCTGGACCAAGTCTTCGGCCATCTCCAATACGGGCGATAGCTCTTCTCCCGGAAGGTCCTGCGCCTCCCCTGCCATAGCAAGCTCTATTAAAAGAGAGGTTCGCAGTTCCCGGCGTCTGGTTTCCCGGCCCTCCAAATCCTGAGCCAACTTATCGGCCTCAGCTACCTGGAAACGGAGCTTTTCAAAACTGGTGAGCCAAGCGTGCATTTCTCGTGGCGATAAGGGCTGGATGGAACAGGGTATCCATAATTCCTGCCAGCGAAGGGTAGCATCGGCCAATTCAGCATCAAATTGTTGCTTTTGGGCACCCAGCTCTTCCAAATGTTGTTCGATGGTCTCGCCCCGGGCTTTCAGGGCAGCATGCTTTTGAACCCGATCGGCTTCACGGTACAAACGGTCGGCAGTTTGGTCGGAGATGCCGACAAGCTTTTCATAAGCCTCCGGCAGAGAATGATCGGGATCAAAGGCACGGCTCTCGGCAGCCACGTCCTGGCCCTCCAGCCATTGCCGCCGCAAAAGCTGCCAGCCATGATCACGCTGCCTGCGGGCCCGGGACAGGTCCTCTTCGGTGGGCACTTCTGCAGCATACTCGATGGCGCGAATCTGCTCGGCAAGCTTTGTCAACTCTCCTTCCAACTTTTCGTGTTCCGTCTGCAATCGTTGCAGCTCATCAGCAGGCATCCGCAGTTCCTGCTCAAACCACTGCACGGTCTCCGGCAAGGGGACCGGCAGCCGTTTTACAAGATCCAAGGAGCCCTGCCAAAGCCCCAGGCGCTCTAAAGTCGGCAAACATTCCTTCTGAGCACTTTCCAACTCCTGCCGCCTATTCAATATTTCACCATCTAAATCGCAAGCTTTCTGCACCCGCAAAACCGCTTGGGACAGCTTGCCAACTTCAGCGACAGGGGGGATTTTCTGCAGATCCTCTTGAGCGGTTTTCAATTCCTTGGTGGCAGTCAGGACGAGACGGCCTGCTTGGCGAACCCCCTGTAGGAGTGCCTCATGTTTGCCACCGAGGATTTGAATGGCTTTTCGTTTTCCCAAGCTCGGGCGCAAGGTCTCGACTTGGTCGATGGGCAGGTCCGGCCGGATCTGTTTCAGCAACTCGGCCGCATCGGAACGACAACCGATTCTCCGCCCGTCGAGCCCAGGCCGCTCTGCCTTGGCATTTCGATACTGCCCGAGCTCTTGGTGCAGGAGCTCGATTTCCTCGGCATAGTCCAAAAGCCCCTGGTTAAGAGAAATGTCCTTGCGTTTTTCTTCCAGGTCCTTTAAGCGGCTATTGGCCGTTTCCAGACAATTCCGAGTGTCCCTAATTTCTTGCTCCAAGTCCCGTCTTCTTTCGCCGAAATCGGCAGGAAGCTCGACGACTTGGCCAAGTTCCCCCAGTTTTTCCAGCAAGCCCCGGCGTTGGCCAAGGTAGGGTAAAGCTTGTTTCAGGCGCTCAAGCTTTCGTTTTTTTTTGTCCAGATTGGCGCGCTGTTTGTTGATCTCCTCCTGCATTCGTTTGGCTTCGTCAAGAGCTCGCCGATGTTCCTGCCAATCCCGACTGGATAGAGTGACCTGCTTGATCTGAGCCTGGAGCTCCTTGTACTGATGGAGGGCCACGGCGATGGCCTGACTCGAGCCCCGCTGTTTGAACAGATTGTCCCCCTCGCTTTCCAGTTCATCGACGATCGTTTTCAAGGAAGCCAGGCCGGTGCCTGCGGCGAACAAGGCCTGACCTACCTCACCCTGCTGTTCCAGAATGCCCTGCCCTCCCTGGACGAGGGTTTCGTGGTCAATGCCGTACAACGTGCTGAAAAGGTCCTGTTCGATGCCGTGCAGGAATGGGGTCAGTGCAGCGGGTTCGAGGGGCTGTTCCTGGCTGTCAAACAGGCTGTTTTTGTTTCTTTTTCGGCGGTAAAAGAACAATTCACGACCATCTCCCCCCTGTAGGTGGCCACCGACCAGAAGTTGATCATAGGAATGAAGGAAATTATCATCGGTACGCATGGGAAAACCGAAGAACAGGGCCTGCAGCGCTCGCAGGGAACTGCTCTTGCCGGCTTCGTTTGGCCCAAAAACGACATGCATGCCGGGAAGTTCGGAGGAGAAATCGAGGATCCGGTCGGTAAAGGGGCCGAAAGCCTTGAGTTCCAAGCGTTTAATGCGCATGCCGCCCTCCCTTCTGTAGCTTGGCCCTTAGCAGCTCCTTGACATCTTCCCGCAAGGTGGCCAGGTCCTCTTCGCCAGGGGCAAAAGGATCGTCGTCGACCAACAAGTCCGGAGGGAGCTTGCTGCGCAATTGCTCAAAACCAGGGACCAGGTCCAGTAAGCGAGAGGATTCGAATTGCAGGTTTTCCACCGATTGCTCCAAAGCGGCAAAGGGGGAGTCATCGGCAATTCCCTCGACAGAATTTTCTTTGCGAGTGAGGAACAAAATCTTTTCGAGCCAGACGTCACCGAGACTTGCGGCCACAGCGCGAAATTCCTCGTGCCAGTGAGCCGCATTGTCATGGAGCCGGCCATGCAGAGGGGTTATTCCCAGCAACGTTAGACGTACAGCCAGAGGCCGACCGTCGGCTTGCTCCCGCTCATCCTCTAGCGCCTCCCGCACCATTTCGAGGAGCGATTCACTACGGTCACAACCGTTCAAGTCTATCCGGCAGGGAGACCAACGCAGAACATCCAGTTCTTTCGCGGTGACATCCACTACCCGTCCGTCCTCGACAGTCACCAGTGTACAGCCTTTGGCTCCTGTTTCACGGATATGTCTTCCCTGAAGATTCCCCGGAAAAACCACCCAAGGGTCACATTCCACCTCTTCGCGCTGATGGACATGCCCCAACGCCCAATACTGATAACCTTTCGAACGCAGAGCATCCAGGGTACAAGGCGCATAGGGCTCATGCCCGGGACGACCGGTAAGACTGGTGTGTAGCAGACCGATGTTGAAGAGATCGGGATCGCCCTGAGGATAATTTTGAGTCAGGTCATCGGCCACCGTCCGGGAGGAAAAACTCTGACCGTGGATGGCAACGCCGAGATTTTCTAAAAGGTGGGTGTCCACCTTTCGGTGCGAAAACAGGGTAACGTTGTCGGGGAGATTGAGAGCACGGGTGATCTGGCTGGCGGCATCATGGTTGCCGGAAATCAAGAAGACCGGAATGCCGGCTTCCCGCAGCCGGCCCATGCGATTGACGAAATAGATGCCGGTATTGTAGTCCTTCCAAGTGCCGTCATAGAGGTCGCCGGCCAGCAGGATAAAGGCCACCTCTTCGTCGATAGCTAGTTCTACCAGATTGTCAAAAGCCCGCCTTGCCGCGCCCCGGATTTGCTCGGCTGGGGCATCCGGATAAATTTCTAGGCCCTTAAGCGGGCTGTCGAGATGAATGTCAGCGGCATGTAGGAATTTGAACATGATTCGGCACCCTATTTAATAAACACAGTTTAATAAGTTATCAGAAAATATCTATTTTCCCCAAATATTCATTTATCGATCTAAAATGGTCGGGGAACTTTCTATGAAGAACGTTTTTTAGAGATTCTGAATTCTCAATTTCCAGAAGCTGATCAAATTCATGAGCAGTTAATCCAAGCTGGCGGGTATATTTATCGACAATAGTTGTTGGAAAAACTTTGTGAAATTCGGCGAGATAGTGAGTCCCGTTCATTCGAGACATTTTCTTGGATTTAACTAGATAGATAACCTGCAAAATATGCTCAAGAGCCTTTGGAACCTCACCAGGAAGAACTGGAAAAGATATTATAGTCTTTCTCACAATGACGGGTTGATCAGTATTCTTGGTTTTCTGGCCTTCTTTTAAAAGCAACCTTCTTAAAACATCATTAGGTTCTGTCTCTTCGAAAGGGATAGCCTTTTTCTGAAGGAATTTATAAATTTCTTCATCGATTTCTATGGTTATCTTTGGCATTCTTGTCCACCCCTTCCTTTCCAAAAAACTCTAGAATTTTTAAAATAAATCCAAGTACTCACACCATCAACTGATCAAAGGAAGCAGATCGAATAGCTCGTTGCAAGTAGCGCCTATACCCTTTTTCTCTGTCAAAGAAAGCCAGGTCTGCCTTTCCACCATCCAGGCCAAGAATCAAGCGAGCTCCCAATTGGGGGGCTGTTTCTATTAAGGCAATATCGCCTTTTTTTGCTTCCGTGCCCACAGAGCACATTTCCGGGGTTGCGATCAACTCGGATAGGATTTTATTCGCAGAAAAAATCCACTCCAGCCAATCCAAATCGCTTGAGCACAGCGGGCCTATACTTTGTCGGGCCTCCTCCATAACCACCTCATCATCTCGCACTAGTTGCGCCAAGCAAACCATCAGGGCTTTTACACGCAGGCGTTTTTGCTCCTCCTCAGGCGTTTCACTGAGCGCTTTAGGGGGCACGAAACGCAAACCACAATCCCAGGCCAGCCACAATACCAACCCTCGTAACCTGGCAAACTCATCGGCGTTACCGAGTGTGAGATCCTCCGGGGGATGGAGGAGAGAGTTCGGAGTCTCAAATAACGTATGGACAATGGTCTCAAAAAGCCGCCATCTCTCTTCAACAGGAAAGGTAGTTTGCCCTTGTTTGACCCATGCCACCCTGCCGTCACAATTGCGCAACTGCCTTAAAACCGCCAAAACAGCAGTCAGACGGATGACGATATCCTCAAAAGACAATTTCTTCTCGACCAAAGCGTGGCATTGGTTGATCATCCTCCCGATCAAGGTGTGTACCTTCGCATGACACAGATGAAGGGTCTTCTGCGCTAACTCTTTGTCGGTTATTTCACCCGCTTCTTCATCATCGGCATCCACTTGTTCCTCTTCGCTTCGCCCCTTGGCATCCCGCGGCTCATAGGCCGATCCCAGATCTTTTTCGGCTTCGGTCCGCAGGTGATAAATTAAGACATCAAGGAGATAGGCCAAATCATCAGAATGACGCAGACGATGCTTATTCTGCACTTTTTTAGTTTGGCTTAGATCGATGGAGAGACTTGTCCCTTCGGAAGAGTTTTTAGCCTCTTCAGCATTTACCGTGGCGGCTTGCTTGAGTTTACTTACTTCCCGATTTACTTCACTTTCTTTCGCAAAGATTATTTTATCGACACACTTAATCAGGGTTTCTAAGTCCGGGGAATCCGTGTGGAGACTGGTTAAAGCCTCGCGAAACCGCCTTTGAGGACCAGTCCGCGAGCATTCTTCGATCCTGCGCTGATGATGAACCAAGAATAAATGTTGCTGTTGTTGGCTGTCGGACACAACAAAAGCGGCAGAATCAATGTCTTTTTTAGCCATTTCGACCAAAAAGTCAGTCTCTTGCCGTTGAGCTGTTTTCAAGCAAATCGTTTTTCGATTCTGATCCCTTATTTCACAAGAAAGCGTCGCTACTTCCGCAGGGAACTTGCCCTTCAGGGCAATCCCTTCCTCGGTAACAATGCCGACACCTATCACGACCGATTTATCGTTTTTTCCGGTCTGCGTTTTTTGCCAGTTGAGGCTTATGCCTTTCCAGTCCATTTCGGAAAGCTCCGGCAAAGTTGGAATGTCCAGAATCCCAAGATCCTTCGCAACTGATGTATCCTGGTGACAGTGGACACTCTCGCTTGGTAAACTGCCAGGCAGGAGAGTGACAATGAAAAGACAGCAACGGTATACGCCTGAGTTTCGCACTGAGGCGGTGAAAATGGTAACGGAACAGGGTCTATCGCAGCCGGAAGCAGCCAAACGGCTTTCGATACCCAAGGGCACACTGGCGAACTGGGTAGCGGAATCCAGGGCAGCCAACCTTTCAATAGCGCCTGGGGCGCTTTCTGCCGATGAACTGGCGAAAGAAAATTCCCGGTTGCGCAAGGAGCTTGCCGAGGCCCGCATGGAGCGTGACATCTTAAAAAAGGCGACGGCGTACTTTGCCAGGGAGTCGCTGCCCGGTACGCGTTCATGAAGCAATGGCGACTCCACTTTCCCGTTACGATCATGTGTCGGGTTTTCGATGTGTCCCGCAGCGGCTTTTACGCCTGGCTGACACGAGAACCGTCCCAACGTGCGCAAGAAGATGAACGCCTCAAGGTTGCTATCAAGGCCGCCCACAAGCGTACTCGCGAGAGTTACAGCTCGCGGCGATTACAGCCGGAGCTGGCGGCTGAAGGTTTTATCGCCGGACGGGATCGCATTGCCCGGTTACGCCGGGAATTGGGCATAAGGTGTCGACAGAGGCGCAAATTCAAGGCGACAACGAATTCAAAACACAACCTGCCGGTGGCGGAAAACCTGCTGGAACAAACCTTTACCCCCAGCGCGCCGAATGAGGTCTGGGTTTCAGACATTACCTACATCCCTACTGGCGAGGGCTGGCTCTACCTGGCAGGGATTAAGGACGTATTCACCTGCGAAATCGTCGGCTACGCCATGGCGGAGCGCATGACGCAGGAGCTGACCAGTCGGGCGCTATTCCGGGCGGCGCAACAGAAACGGCCCACGGCCGGGCTGATCCACCATTCGGACCGTGGCAGCCAGTATTGCTCCCACGACTACCAAAATCTCCTTGTGCAGTTTGGTATGAGGCCGTCGATGTCACGCAAGGGCAATTGCTATGACAATGCACCGATGGAGAGCTTCTGGGGAACCCTCAAGAATGAACTGGTGCATCATTGCCGCTACGCGACCAGGGCCGAGGCTGAAGCCTCTATCCGGGAGTACATCGAGATATTCTACAACCGCCAACGGCGTCATTCGCGCCTTGGCTATTTGGCGCCGGCCGTGTTCTTGCAAAACTTCAACCTTCAGACAGCGGCCGCTTGAGATGCGAGTGTCCACTATTGACAGGACACGTCAACCAGGCGGGAGCACTTGGATTTGCACTGCCCGTTGCTAAAAAGAATTCACCGTTCGACAGGCGGATGGCCAAAGCCTTGGCATGCAGGTAACCGGTCCGTTCATTTTTGTCAGTCGCCCCCAAATTGCCTCCGTTGACAAATCTAACTCCCGCAACCTTAAGACCGGATGGGATCTGCACACTGGCCGGATCGATTGCGACCAGGGTTTCCTTGGGGCGCAGATCTTCCTGGAGTCGTTGCAAAAACCTTAGTTCGGCATCAAAAAATGCCCCCGCAACTAACACCTGCTCAACTTCGCCTTCAATATTCACTATCAACTGATCCCATAAACTGGGAGAGGCGGGGTTCGCCGCCAATAGGTGAAAGCGCTCGGACACTGCTTCTCGGTCCGTTTTCAACCAGGGGGCAAAATCCTGAAGCTTTAGCACCATCTCGCCCAAGTGGCTGGGCAATTGGTTGCCCTGGGATTCTACCCAGGCCAACACATGGCGCCAGGCTGTCTGTAGCACAGACACCGCTTCATCGTCGTCGCTGCCTTGTAGACGAACAAGATTGGTCAGTTCACGGTTATAGCCAAACCCGGACAATGTCAGGTTGTGGCTGCCAACCAAAAGGGAGCCTTTATTTTTTCCCACGAGCAAGATGACTTTGGGATGGAAAGCCCCGGGGGACGAGATCGGCACCAAGGAGTAATAGCGACCCGCTAAACGAGGTGGGTGATGGGCAACCGAATGGGCACACTGCGCGGCATCCATTAACAAAACGTTGTGGTGAACCCCTTGGCCGATGAGCTTGCGAAGCACCACCTCTTCGTAAAATGGCAGGTAAGCGTTATAGCTGGTAATCAGAGAGGCTTCGTATCCTCCCTTTTTAATTTCATCAATTATCGAGATCCGTTCACTCATCACCAACCTCCCTGAGCTGCTTTCCCAAGGAAGAGGTAACCCATACCGTTCCGTTTTTCTCAAGAGCGCCAATGTCTTTGAGGATACGCAAGGATTGGTTAAACCGAGGGCTCGTGAAAACGGCGTGGGGTACAGATATAACTTCGAGCCCTTGGTCCGAGGGACGGATGCGGAAGGTCGACTGGGACTGGCCCCGCAGCTTGCGCAATGCAACCATAAAGTGGGTATGCACTCCCCATTCGTGGCCAAGCCAGGCAATCCACTCCCACACCCTTAAATGGCCCCAGGTTTGAGAGCAGTGAAAAAGGAAAGATTTTAAATTTATGGGGTAAACGTCGAAATAATGGCCATTGAAAACAAACTCTTCATATCCGGTTTGCGTTTCAGGCCTTTTCATCAGAGCTATCAGAATATTGAGCGCTGCTTCCAGTATCCGGGAACGATAATCTGGAGTCGCCTTTTTGTCGCATAGGCTTTCTATCAGGTTGGCGAGCTGCATCTCATGGTGTTCATGAGCCCAATCGCTTAGCGAAGGCAGCCAACTATCTGTAGAAACGGCAAGGTCGGCAACCGTCATTTCCAGAGAAATACTGCTTTCAAAAGCCGCGACATCAAGAGAAGATACAAACCACTGGCATAGTTGTTCCGATGATTCAAAACGAAGTCCGGATTCTTCATAAGCGTCCAAAAGAACAAAAAAGATGCCCTGGACGGCGATAGACAGCAACTCATTCCGTTGATAAACGGCCCATCGGCACCGATTCTGGTTCAGTCTTTCTGGTAGACTCCAGGCATCCCCATTGGGCAGAGCCCCGCTATAAACAGCCCCCCGAAACGCTGCTAAATCTATGGATTGGTCAAAGCGCGCCAGTTCATCTGCCAAATAGAGCATGACTTGCAAACTGCGGCGGCGAGCCAGCAAATCTGTCTCTTCAAAAAGGTTGCGGACAAAAAAAAGATCAGCCAGTAGCTGATGTTCTTGAGGGTTGTTCTTCAGGTGACATGGACAAAAGCTGGCCAATTCATCGAGGCGCTCCGCCGTCACAATATTTTCATCCAAAGTTTGCAGAAACAGGCTTCGATCTACTCCCTGATCCACTGCCTCTGCCAAAATACGGCCAATCTGATTGGTGTTTGCAATTCCGGAGCTCCCGTTGCCATCCATAATGCCTAGCTCGGCGAAGACGCCCAAATAATACTGTCCCAATCCACCCAATTTATTTTTAAAATATCTTCCTGGTTTGTCTTCCCGATGGGCAATTTCAGACAATGTAACGGATTGGTTATTTTTTATTTCACTGATTTGATGCGCAATGTTAGCGCTGCCAGTGGTGGCGCCAGCGTGT
Source organism: Syntrophotaleaceae bacterium (assembly GCA_041390365.1). Classification (NCBI taxonomy): domain Bacteria; kingdom Pseudomonadati; phylum Thermodesulfobacteriota; class Desulfuromonadia; order Desulfuromonadales; family Syntrophotaleaceae; species Syntrophotaleaceae bacterium. The sequence continues at coordinate 136,886 of JAWKQB010000003.1, forward strand.
CCCTCATGGTCAGTCCCCGTGAGATGCGCATGGCGATGAGCGATCAGAGTAAACAAGCAGTCTGCTTTGCGAAACTGGTCGATAAAGGTGTCGTTGTAACGGTACCCCGCCTGCTCCAACGCCCAAACGATCCATGGATAAAAACTGTAATACCGGGCCCGGTCAGTGACGTTGGTAATTCCCGGCAACATGCGCCCATAGATATTGATACACGGCGCCTGAACCGATAAATGATCTAAACCGCCGATTTGATTTGGGGGTTTAACCCAGGCAGTTTGAACTTCCACGGCGTCCCTCCCTCGCCAAAGATGTTGGCGGATATAAACACTAAGATAGCTTACGAAGCCTGTACAATTTTTTCAAAAAATTCAATAAAACCTGAATCATAGGGTTCTCCCACATGATTGACATTCCATAAACCGGCTTTGCCAATCACCGCCCGATCGGCATCCAATCCCAACCAATCTTTCGTTACGGGATCGATCGGTTCCTTATCCACATTGGAAAGAAGCGCTATCGCATTGCGTTCCAAATAGGCACGAATACTATGGGATCCCGAGGAATCGTCGGCTTCCACCCAAACAAAAGGCATAGCCCCAATAACCTGAGTTACTTTGACTTCGAGGGAATGTTCCAGAGCACGTACCTCCTGGTTAGCAAAGCTTCCTCTTCCCCAAGTCGGGCATTCAAAATCGCCCCTTTTGATGAGCGCACTTCCGACGTGAAGTCGGAAGATGGATCCCCTATGGTTGCCCCCACCGGTATTCGTTCCCTTATGCCCTCTCAACCGACTCCAAAGCGTGGTCCGTGATCCGGTACTGACAGCATGCGTGCCAACCCGAACCACTCGCAGATCCTGCCCATTCTCTCTAAATTCTCCCTCTTCAAAGAAGAAATAGACACCTCGGCGGGGCCAGTTCATGCGACCATGACTCTCGGATAACTTTCTTATCCCCTGCCGTCGCCGCAAGGCTCGAAGAATGGTATAAAACCGCTCAATGTCTTGTTTTCGGTTCATGGTCACAAATCAACCTGGTTCAGGTCCTGCTTAAGAAACTGAAGCTGGCGACCAATAGTTAATCCTCGCATGGGTATTTCATAGAAACTCAGTTGGGCAAGAAGATATTTTCGATATTTATCGCCTGCCAGGAAAACAAAGTGATCTCTCTTAAGATCGGCCCGTTTTGCAAGCTGGGCAAGAACTGCAGCCGCCCACTCTTTTCGCTCCTGAACCTTCATGGTGTTCAAAGTTTGGTCATAGGGGTCGAGGTCGTCGTCAAGCTCGACCAAACCATATTTGGCCGACAAGATGAAAATGCCGTCCGGGGTTAATAGCTGCGCATAACGAAGGCTAAGTCGGAACAGTGGGCTCACATAGAGATTTTTTGCTAAGGATCTGCTCGTCTGCTTCTGACTGACACAGGAGATGAGAACAATCCTCTTCATTTTAATAGCCCAGCCCCTGTAAGGAGAGATTAGTAATACTGTTTGATATAGCTATACGCCTTGTCGAACAGATCCTGGTCCTTGACCTGGTACTTCACGTAAATCACTTTGCGCAGGGCCTTCTGGACCTCGCGCTCTCCGGCCTTGGTATCCTGCCAGCCGGGGAAGCGGACCATCCGTACGATTTCGTCGATGTCGTTGACAATCCGTTCGACCACCATCGGCGTCTTGCCGTTCTTCACCTCGGCGAACAGCTCGGTCAGGGCAGCTTTGGCCTTGGCCTGTTCATCGACCGGGTCCACTTGCTTCTCGGCCTGGACGACCTCCTTGGCCAGGGTCAGCAGCTCCTTGAGGAAGTCGAGGCTGTGGAGCAGGCCCTGTTCGTGCCGTTCCTTGAGCTTTTCGAGGCGCTCGCCCAGGGCGACAAACTTCGGGTTGTCCTTGTGCTTGCGCAGGCGGGCGATGAGCTTGATCTCGATTTCCTTGGATTTCTTGTCCGGGTCCTTGGCATCGAGCAGCCCTTCGAGGACCTCGGCGTCCATCACCAGGGTGTCCAGATCGTCGCGCACCGTTTCCAGATGCACGTTCTCATGCACCAGTTCAATGGTCTTGGCCCCCAGGGCGTGCCAGAGCAGCTTGCCGTTGCCGCTCGGCGGCTTCACCGATTCATAGACCTGGGTCAGCCACTTGTAGTCCTTTTCATAAAGGCCGAGACAGGGATCGGGAGACAGCGCCTCCCACAGACGGGAGAGCACCGAGTATTCCGCCGCGAACTTGTCCCGGGTCTCGTTATCCGGCAGGCAATCCTGCGCCGCGATCAGCCCCTCGTAGCCACCGACGGTGCGGTCCACGCTAGGGAAGAACGAAAGGCTCTTCGCCACCACGCCGGGCAGCTCTTTCTTGAGGTCATCCAGATTGGTGATAACCCTCTGCACCGCCTTTTCATCGAAATCCAGGGCCGTGGCCACGTCATCGAAGATGCCGAGGTAATCCACGATCAGTCCGTGGGTCTTGCCGGGGTAGACGCGGTTGGTACGGCAGATGGCCTGCAGCAGGTTGTGATCCTTCATCGGCTTGTCGAGGTACATCACCTGCAGAATCGGCGCATCGAAACCGGTCAGCAGCTTGGAAGTGACGATCAGGAATTTGAGCGGGTCGTTCGGATCGCGGAACCGGTCGAGGAGCTTTTCCTCCTCGTCCTTGGCCAGCTTCCATTCCGCGTAATCATCGGACTTTCCACCCTGGGTGTGCATGACGATGGCGCTGGCCTCCGGACCGACCAACTCGTCCATGGCCTTCTTGTAGAGAACGCAGCACTCCCGGTCGAAGGTCACCACCTGGGCCTTGAAGCCGTTCGGCTCCACCTTCTCCTGGAAGTGCTTGACGATGTGCTGGCAGATGGCGTTCACCCGGGCCGGGGCCTTGATCAGCACCGCCATCTTGGCGGCCCGCTTGGCCAGGTCGTCACGATCCAGCTCGCTCAGCTCATCGGTCATCTGTGAGTAGGCTTCGTCGATGGCGTCCTTGTTGATGTGCAGCTTCACGTCCACCGCCTCGAAATGCAGCGGCAGCGTGGCCTTGTCCCGGATCGAATCCTGGAACGAGTAACGGCTCATATAGCCCTGCTCATCCTCGTCCGCGCCGAAGGCCCAGAAGGTGTTGCGGTCCCGCTTGTTGATCGGCGTGCCGGTCAGACCAAAGAGAAAGGCGTTGGGCAGCGCATCGCGCATCTTGCGGCCTAAGTCGCCTTCCTGGGTGCGGTGCGCCTCGTCCACCATCACGATGATGTTCGAGCGCTCGTTCAGGCGGCCGTCCGCCTCGCCGAACTTGTGAATGGTAGTGATGATGATCTTGCGGGTATCGGCCGCCAGCAGGCTTTGCAGCTCCTGCCGGGTGGCGGCTCCGATCATGTTCGGGATGTCGGCGGCGTTGAAGGTAGCGGTGATCTGGGTGTCCAGATCGATACGGTCCACCACGATTGATGTATCCTGGTGACAGTGGACACTCTCGCTTGGTAAACTGCCAGGCAGGAGAGTGACAATGAAAAGACAGCAACGGTATACGCCTGAGTTTCGCACTGAGGCGGTGAAAATGGTAACGGAACAGGGTCTATCGCAGCCGGAAGCAGCCAAACGGCTTTCGATACCCAAGGGCACACTGGCGAACTGGGTAGCGGAATCCAGGGCAGCCAACCTTTCAATAGCGCCTGGGGCGCTTTCTGCCGATGAACTGGCGAAAGAAAATTCCCGGTTGCGCAAGGAGCTTGCCGAGGCCCGCATGGAGCGTGACATCTTAAAAAAGGCGACGGCGTACTTTGCCAGGGAGTCGCTGCCCGGTACGCGTTCATGAAGCAATGGCGACTCCACTTTCCCGTTACGATCATGTGTCGGGTTTTCGATGTGTCCCGCAGCGGCTTTTACGCCTGGCTGACACGAGAACCGTCCCAACGTGCGCAAGAAGATGAACGCCTCAAGGTTGCTATCAAGGCCGCCCACAAGCGTACTCGCGAGAGTTACAGCTCGCGGCGATTACAGCCGGAGCTGGCGGCTGAAGGTTTTATCGCCGGACGGGATCGCATTGCCCGGTTACGCCGGGAATTGGGCATAAGGTGTCGACAGAGGCGCAAATTCAAGGCGACAACGAATTCAAAACACAACCTGCCGGTGGCGGAAAACCTGCTGGAACAAACCTTTACCCCCAGCGCGCCGAATGAGGTCTGGGTTTCAGACATTACCTACATCCCTACTGGCGAGGGCTGGCTCTACCTGGCAGGGATTAAGGACGTATTCACCTGCGAAATCGTCGGCTACGCCATGGCGGAGCGCATGACGCAGGAGCTGACCAGTCGGGCGCTATTCCGGGCGGCGCAACAGAAACGGCCCACGGCCGGGCTGATCCACCATTCGGACCGTGGCAGCCAGTATTGCTCCCACGACTACCAAAATCTCCTTGTGCAGTTTGGTATGAGGCCGTCGATGTCACGCAAGGGCAATTGCTATGACAATGCACCGATGGAGAGCTTCTGGGGAACCCTCAAGAATGAACTGGTGCATCATTGCCGCTACGCGACCAGGGCCGAGGCTGAAGCCTCTATCCGGGAGTACATCGAGATATTCTACAACCGCCAACGGCGTCATTCGCGCCTTGGCTATTTGGCGCCGGCCGTGTTCTTGCAAAACTTCAACCTTCAGACAGCGGCCGCTTGAGATGCGAGTGTCCACTATTGACAGGACACGTCACCCGCCCGCGTATTGATGGCCCAATTGCCACCATGCGCCACCAGCTCCGGCTTGATGGCACCGTCAACGGAATAGCCGCCTCGGGTGAAAGGCGATGGTTGATCAGGTTGAGCTATCGGTACCTCTGAAGGGTCGTGTGTGTGGGTCTGACTGTTCCAACTTTGGTTGTGCCGTGCCAAGCTGCCCACGGTGAGGGCGTTCAGTGCCGGTGCTGGCTCTATGATTCGCCAAGCATCGTCCAGCAAATAATTCGGGTAGTTGTCACGCCACGTCAAGCCATCAGGCGAGTCCTCGCCGATGCGATGGTTACCCGCCGAAACCACAAACAGGACGCCCAATTCCCGCGAAAGAGTATCCAGGGTCATGGAAAGCCCTCTCAGATGGCCGCCGAGATAAGGTTTATTCGCATCACCAAATGAGAGATTGAAGACTCGGCAGTTGTACTCTTCTGTAAAGTAGCGTACCGCCTCTTCAATGTGATTCTCGACAAAACCGGTCGTGTTTTCGTTGTCTTTGTCGAGGATTCTGCCGCTGAACAGGCGCAGGCTGGGAACGAAGGTACCGTCGCGTAAGCTGCACTCAAAATCGCCATACAGGGCCAGACCGGCGACATGGGTGCCGTGACCGTTCTCGTCATGGGATCCTTCGCCAGGCAGAAAGCTCTGCGCCTCGCCCACGGCAGCTCCCAGCAGGGGGTGTCCTGTCGCGAGACCGCTATCCAGGACAACGACGCCGGGTGCATCCTCGCCTGGATCAATAATCTCGGGAAAGTTCTGTATATCCTGAAAAACAACGGATCGCTTCAGACCAAAGTTGGGCGGCAGGTCAACAGAACGCACATCACGATGCCGGAGGAGTTGGTCCGCCTGAGCGGGGTTACAAAGAATCCGGTAGAGCGTCAACCCGGGCTGTTTGACCTGATCCTTTTTTTCAATGCTTTGCTGCGTCAGCCATTCTTCGAACTTAGCCCATTCTTGATCACGCCCCTGATGGTTATCCTCCAATGGCCAAAGCTCGATATCCAGCAGGAATTCATCTGATTCCGGGAGACCCTGTTTCCTCAACGCCCAACCTTTGCGGTCCTCGGAACTCCAGCCATCGATACTTTGCAGGGCATAAATGACCTGCTTATTCGTGACATCGCCGCCACGGGCCATGGTCGAGAGACGCGACTCGAACTGGGCGAGGGCCGCGTTGCTGGCGAAACCGATGACGACCGTTTCGTCTTCCTGACTGACAAATTCTATTTCCGGTGAAATCTTGCGCAGATCCTCGGGGTCAAATCCCTTGTGCACAGAAAACCGGAACAGCCTGCGATCATCAAATCCACCCACATCACCAGTAGCTTGTTCCTTGGCATTGGCGAGCTTCTGTAACAGCCCGCGACCGTGTCCGCAGACATCACTAGGTGCCTTCGGAGGCATATAGGTTCCAGGTCGTTTCTCGTTGACCGGCGCTTCGCGCTGCAGAGCAAGGTGGGGAAAGGTTTCTTCCATGACCGATTAGCTCCTCTTGGTGCGTGCTCTTCGAGCATCCTCGCGCTTGATGGCTGATTGCAGGTGGCGTTCACTGAGGAACTCTTTACCCGCCAGAACCATATCTTTCGCGGCACGGCGCAGAACGCGCTCCACGTCGGCGTGGCTCATGCCCTTAAACAGACTTGCTATGCGAGCATCATCAACTTCGAATTCCCTACGAAGACCGTGAAGCTTGACGGATAATAAGCGACGCAACTGTTCAAGATTTGGTGATTCAAAAATCAGCACCTCATCAAATCGCCGCCAAACGGCGGAATCGAGAATGCGTTCATGGTTGGTTGCCGCCACCAGAATGCTCTTACCTTCATAAGCATCGAGCATCTGGAGGAAGGCATTCACTACCCGCTTCAGTTCTCCGTGCTCAGCCTCATCTGAACGCTCCTTGGCCATTGCATCAAACTCATCGAACAGTACTACCATCGGCACGGTAGAGATAAAATCGAAGACTTGCCGCAAATTGGACGCTGTTTCGCCCAGCAAAGAGGAAATCACGCTGTCGATGCGTACTATTGCCAGCGGCAAGCCAAGCTCACTGGCTAGAACTTCAGCGGTCAGAGTTTTCCCACATCCCGGAGGGCCGCAAAACAGCAACTTATCTGCCGGATGCAGGCCATAGCTATTCAATGTCTCGGCCCGATGATGTTCTTGAAGGAGTTCATCCAGGAGCGAGGAATTTTCATCCGAAAGCACAACGTCTTCTAGGCGCCTTACAGGCTCTTTGATTTGCAACAGAGGTAAATTCCGCTCTTTATCTTTTGGCAATCGGTCGTTTAACACGGAATGAAATGGCACAGTTGAGCTTCGACGGCCATAAAGAATCTTTTCAAGATCATTGGCCAGCAGATGGTGATTCTTAACGCGCTCTTCCTGGATCAGTTGCTCGGAAACGCGCTTAAATGCTTCATGGTTTCCTTCCGATCCGGTTTTGATTAGCTGTCTCAGTAATTTAGCTGTCGCCATAATTGTTCTCCAGCGTATCTGCTCTCTCGTGCCGCACCATTGTCTTACTCAACCATTTTCGCGGCACCTCGATATGTGCAATGTCGCCAAACTTGATCATCTCCCAGCCGGATTTCAGGGCTTGAAAAGCCATCATTTTCCCTTGCCAGCCGACCAGCGATAGAAAACTTTCAATTTATTTCCAATTCCTTTGGGGAGACGACCGTCATGCTGCAACCGGCCAACAACAATTCCCGGGGCAATTTGGATTTCTTCAGCGAAGGTAACAACAGGAGCAAGAGATCTCCCATCCCAACTGGCGAGGAACCGACGATACTCTTGAGGCGGGATCAACTTGTCGCGGGAGAAAACATTTGCTTCCTCTTCCTTCTCATTGTCTAAACCATTCTTCCCCTCGATAAAGACATCTTTACGACCGTGCTTGAGAATATGACCTGCCTCGTGAAAAAAGGTGAACCAAAGATGGTCATTGCTCTTGTAGCGCAAACTGAGCTGAATCACCGCTCGATCACCAAGCCATCGTGTTGCGCCGTAAGTCCCCGTCTTGGGGAGTTCAGGGACAAAAACAACGGCGACACCGGCAGAAGCGCAAAGTTCGACCAGCCTGGGTACAAACACCCCGGGGTCTTCCTCTCTGGTCAAATCACGAGCTTCACCAAGAACATTCTGAATGGTTTTTTTGTCGAAGGGAGCACAGGCAATCTGTTGCGCCTGGATTTCTCCTTGCCGCAGCCAGGCTGAAACCGATTCTGCACAGTTTTCAAAATTATCTGTCTGCCTGTAAGCGACCTGATGTTCGCGCCATACCGTTTCCCATTGGGCGGGAGAGGCAATACCGAAAAAACAGAGAACCGCTTCCAGTTTCTCAAACTTGGTCTTCAGCTTGGGAATCCACCCAAGTTTGGCCATTGCCGCAACGGGGACTTTTTCCAGCCATTCCAAGTCGGATTCCATGCGCTGCTGCTCTGCGATGCGCAAGCGATCCTCCTGGTACTGCGTTTCCAAATTGCTCCAAAAATGCGCTGGCCGACCCAGGGTTCGCTCCAACTTCAATGCTGTCTCGGTCGTGATAGGTGCTTTGCCCTTGATGATTTCGTTGATGGTTTTTTTGGCCAAACCCATCCGGTCGGCAAGCTCGGCCTGAGTCATGCCAAGATCATCCAGATAGTCCTCAAGAACCTCTCCGGGGGTAACCAGATAATCCGGGACAAAATGGTTTGCTTGCGCTCTACTCATGGGTATCCTCCACTCCCAAAATCTTGATAGCTGTCACCTGCAGCCAATCCAGACCACCATTCTCATGTTTGGGGGCGGGGTCATGATCGGGAATGAAAATCAAGCGATAGGGATGGTCTAGATCTACGGATAGCTGGCCCTTGCGTTTTCCCTGAGTCAACTCATGGCATCGGCTGGGGCCACTTTTGGGGGGCCAAAAATCCATCAGGCTTGTAGCTGCTCGAAACTCCGCCATTCGTATGCGGATCTTTTTCGCTCGCGTGGCCCCATGTACCTTGTTGAGATGAGCCCCCTCATTGAACTCTTTTTCAAGTTTTTTGTTTTTAAAGGATATATCCAAACCCACCCCGCGTCAATAATTTTATTAACCCGACAAGTTAACAAAAAGATAAAACCCTCAAAGAGATCCGCAATAGACAACCTTGTAAATACCTGAATTTTATTGACAGTTATCAATAATCTGCTCAAAAAAAACCTTTTTCTTTCGAGAGTGTGCTGTTGACTTTGCCCGATCGAGCAGGAAACTCCCGCTGTAAATCTCCAACCAATTGCTGGACAACCGTCGTTCCTCAAGGCCTACCGCTCGACGATCATTCGCCCGATGTTTTTATCAATTTCGTGGTCTCAGGAAATTGATCCCGTACCATTTCCCCGGCGCCGGGGAAATGATCTGTCTGTTGTTCAAGTACCTCAAAGAGGCCGTTCATGGATTTCCGCAGAACCATCGAGCTTTGTTGCCAGTTGGCAATGGCCTGCTTGAGACTCGTTTTACCATAAGGCGCTTGTGCCTCCGCAACTCTCCCCGCCGCAGCCTTTTTCGCCCGCACATAGAGCGGGATGCTAAGGTTGCTGCCTTTCTCCCGGATCTCGTCATTACTGACTACCTGGGCAAAACCGTCCTCGTCGTTGAAGGATTGGTAGGCAGCGACAATGCGCTGGATGTGGTCGTCTGTGAGAAAGCTCTGCGCCCGCTCGCGGGTTACCTCGTTCACTGCATTGACGAAAAGCACCTTGTTCCTACGCTCCTTGGGCTTGTTCATCCGGCAGATGACGACGCAAGCTTCCATGGGCGAGTTGTAAAAGAGGTTGGGACCGAGGCCCAGCACGCACTCCACCACGTCGTGGGCGACCAGCTTCTCGCGCATGGCCAGCTCTTCGTTTCGGAAGAGGACGCCATGCGGAAACAGGATGGCGCAGCGGCCGCTCCTGGCCTTCATGCTCTTGATGATGTGCTGCCAGAAGGCGTAGTCGGCGCGGCCCTGGGGCGGGGTGCCGTAGATGTTCCGGCCCCACGGATCGGCGGACCAGGCATCGCGGTCCCACTGCTTGATGGAGTACGGCGGATTGGCCAGGACCACATCGAACTGCATGAGCCGGTCGCCTTCGACAAAGGCGGGATTGGCCAGGGTATCGCCCCGGACGATGCGGAAGTCCTCGATGCCGTGCAGGAACAGGTTCATCCGGCCGATGGCCGAGGTGAGCAGGTTGCGCTCCTGGCCGAACAGCCGCAGGTTTCGCCACTCCTTGTTCTGCCGTTTCAGATGGGCGACGGCGGAGAGCAGCATGCCCGCCGAACCACAGGTGGGGTCATAGATCGACTCACCCGGTTTGGGCTCGAGCATCTCGGTCATCAGATGGACCACGGTGCGGTTGGTATAGAACTCCGCAGCGGTGTGGCCGGAATCGTCGGCGAACTTTTTGATCAGAAACTCGTAGCCCACACCCAGCTCATCCTCCGGACAGTTGGAGAGCGAAAGCGTCTGCGAGCTGAAATGCTCGATCAGCTCGCGTAGCATGTGGTCCGGCAGGCGGTCTTTGTTGGTCCACTGAGCGTCGCCGAAGACCCCATACAGGGTGTCGGGGTTGGCTGTTTCGATAGCCCGCAGGGCATCCTGAATGGCCTTGCCCACGTTCTTAACCTTGGTTCGGGTGGCCTTCCAGTGGGCGTCCACCGCTATCTGGAAGCGGTGCTGTTCGGGAAGCGCGGCGTATTCCTTATCACCGCCGGATTCCTCCAGTGCATCGGCCAGCTCCTCGTCGTACACGTCGCACAGGCGTTTGTAGAACAGCAGCGGGAAGATGAACTGCTTGTAGTCCCCGGCGTCGATGTAACCGCGCAGCAAGGTGGCCGCGCCCCAGAGGTAGGATTCGAGTTGGGCTTGGGAAATCATTGCACCTGCCTCCGGAAAATCTTGAGTCCGCAGTGGGTGCATTCCCACGCTGGATCGTCGTCGCTGATACAGCAGCCGCCAAGCGTGATCCTGCCTTCATTCATTTTTCGTTCTAACTCCTCATCGAACGCGGGCATGCCATAGAGGATGCTGGCCAGAGGGGCCTGCCCGCATTCGGGACATTTCCGTGGTTTCTGCGCACGTTCGACTCGGGTTGATGTGTTGCTCATGCCATTAACCCTTCTTTTTCGAGCAGCGCCTTGAGCCTATCCTCGGCCGCATACGCCGCCTGCAGGGATTCCTTGAGGTTGGCGATGGCCTGATCGATGGTCATGGATTCTTCCTCGATCACCGGCTCCACGTAGCGGGGAATATTCAGGTTGAAATCGTTCTCGCGGATCTCGTCGAGCGTGACCACCCGGCAGATTCCTTCCACATCCTGATAGTCCTCGTACCAGCGATGGATGTTGTCCACGTGTTCCGGCAGAAGCTCGTTCTGGGCGCGGCCGGTCCTGAACTCCTTCGAGGCGTCGATGAAAAGCACCTTCTGGCGGTGGGCCTTGGGCTTGCTGTCGCGGAAGACCAAGACACAGGGCGCGAGACCGGTGCCGTAGAAAATGTTCTGGCCGAGACCTATCACCGCTTCGAGCATGTCCATCTCCAGCAGCTTCCGGCGGATCTCGCCTTCCTTGGACATGCGGAACAGCACGCCATGGGGAAGCACCACGGCCATGCGGCCGGTCTTGCGGGCCATGGATTTGATCATGTGCTGGACCCAGGCGAAGTCGCCGGACTTGGCTGGCGGCAGCCCGGCAAAGTTGCGGCCGTAGGGATCATTGATCCAGACATCGTCCCCCCACTTTTCCAAGGAGAAGGGAGGATTGGCGATGACGCAGTCAAAGGTGGCGAGGCTGTCGCCTGAATAAAAGGCGGGCAAGCGCAGGGTGTCGCCGCGTTCGATATGGAAATCTTCCGCGCCGTGGAGAAAGAGGTTCATCCGGGCGATGGAGGATGTGGTCAGGTTCTTTTCCTGGCCGTAGAGCTTGCCCAGCATGAGGTTCTCGTCGCCGCCATGCTCTTTGACGTGGTGTAGCGCCTCGAGGAGCATGCCGCCAGTCCCGCAGGCCGGGTCATAGATGGTTTCCCCGGCCTTGGGCGCAAGGATGCGAACCATCAGAGCGACCACGGAGCGCGGGGTATAGAATTCACCGGCCTTCTTGTTGGTGAGGTCGGCAAATTTCTTGATCAGATATTCATATGCCTGGCCGAGAATGTCCGCCTTGCAGTGCTCATTGCCCAGGTTGAGCGACGAGAAGTGTTCGATCAGATCCTTGAGCAGCGCGTCCGAAAGGCGGTCCTTGTTGGTCCACTGGGCATCGCCGAAGATGCCGTGCAGTGTGTCCGGGTTGGCCTGCTCAATGCAACGCATGGCCTTCTGGAGCGCATGGCCGATATTGGCGCTCATAGCCCGTACATCTTTCCAGTGACAATCGTCTGGAACCTGGAAGCGGTGGTTTTCGGGGAAGTGTGCGTATTCCAAATCGCCGGCGGACTCTTCGAGGGCAACTGATAGTTCCTCGTCATACACATCCGAAATACGTTTAAAGAAGAGCAATGGGAAAATATAGGTTTTGAAGTCAGCCGCGTCGACCGGGCCACGCAAAATGTTGGCAGCCTCCCAGAGGTGACTGGAGAGGGTACCGATATCCAGGTCACCAAATTTTTTGTCAGACTTGTTATTTCCGTTCTTTTTACTCATTCAAAATTTCCAGTATTTTGATAGTCCAAAGGGTCAAACATTGCCTGAATGAATCCCCTAGTTCTGAAATTTGAAACCCCAATTTATTTTCTTTTGAGCCAGTCTTTAACCCACTTAACGCAAACTTCCATTTCGTCCCTGATCTCGTAGACCCAGAACCTTTTTACCTCCCACCCCAGCTCAATGAGCCTTTGATTCCGGATCTGATCCCTTCGGCAAAGTTCCCCGTTCCAGTTGCGATGATAACGCTCTCCGTCCACTTCGATATTCAGCTTCCGCTCGTCGTCCAGCAAAGCGAAATCAAGGGCATATTGTTCGACATCATATTGTGGAATCGGTCTTAGGCCTGCTGCATAGAGCGCCTTGTAAAAATCTCGCTCCCAATCGGAAACTCTTTCCGGATAGGTCACAGGAGGATAATCGGGACCCAGCTCGTTTTGCTCGACATCAGTCTTTCGGGCTGTATCTGAAGAAAGGCGTGCCGTGTAATCGGCAAACGACGCAAGGTAATCCACCCCGGAATCGAGAGCAGCTTGACGGTCACCAACTACCTGGAGCAAAGAGCGCGCCCTGGTGATGGCGACATTGAATAGGTTTCCGGTATTTTTCAGAAATCCCAAGGCGCCTTGGCTTATCCCTTGAGAAACCACAGGGGAGAAGAACATCACGTCCCGTTCGTCTCCTTGGAATTTATGTACTGTGTCGACCAAAAATTCTGCCTGAAAAAGACGGGTAGCCAACGTGTCGTCCGCATGAACCAGTTCCCGAATTTTGTTGGCTTGAGCGCGAAATGGAGTCACGACTCCTACGGTACCGGGATACCCACGGGTCAACATGAGGTCCCGTAATTGGGCAACTAGTGCTTTAGCCTCCGATTCATTGACAGCCCCACCGTTGGTTGGCCGGCGTACAGTTCCTGCATGATGGGTCCATCGGACTGCCGGCTTGCCGTCGTTTAACGGCTTCAATCGGTCATAGCGTGTCGCAACTCGGAGGTTACCTTCATAGAAAAACCTGTTGGAAAAATCAATGATCTGAGCATGGGAGCGATGGTGGTCTTTCAACGCGACAATGTCTTCCGGCCGAGCCAAACCGCTGGCAAGGTTGAACAGAGAGTTGGCGGAATATCCCCAGGAGGCATGACCGTCCAAAATTCCATGTTTTCCAAGCAACTGCTTATCTTGCCTCATGCTGATGGTGCTAATATGGCTGAGTTGTTTTGGATCGCCGATGATTACAACCCGTTTGGCCCTGAAGAGCAATGGCAAAGCCGAAGCGATGTCACACTGACTGGCCTCATCAATCACCAACAGATCAAAAAAGCTTGGTTCAAAAGGGACCTTATTGTGAGCAGAGAGGGAAGTCACCGCCCAGCAGGGCAACATATGAGAGACCTTAGGAAAGAGCTCGTAATACCTTCGATATACGCTTCGGTCCGCTCGGGCATTAGAGCCACTTTCTCCAACCATCATTTGAAGAACTGAGGCGTACTCACTTAACAGCCGACGGTCCTGCTGTGAGATTCGGCTGGGCTGGAGTTTAACCCAGTTCTGCCACAGGCGCTCGGAATTTCCGGCCATCTTTTGTGTAAGCCTCAACTGCCGCCCGGCCAAACACTCCATGGACGGCTGCTTTTGAAGGATGGCCAGAGAATCGAAGTAATCCTTAACCTCTCGGGCCGAGGCTATCCTGGAAGCCATTTCCTCGCCAAATTTCCTCCATAGGGGCAAATTGCTCTCGGACGGCGCATTGGTTGACACCGGTATCTTGAAGGTCGCTGCCAGTTGGCGCTGCTCTTCTATTGCAGCGGCGAGCGCCGATAACCTTTCCTTTACCTTGAAGAACCAAAACAGCCTTGATATCAGGGGCTGTTTCTCTTTCCGGCAGGCAGTCAAAGCGGATTGATAACGTTGGATACTAATGCCGGCAGCATTACTGTCGAGTTCTCTGAGGGCTGTAAAGAGGTCTTGCCCCCATTGCTCGCGATATTCGGCAACCGCGCGCTCCAGTCGATCGACGGTGTTTCTGGCCTCCATCGTCTGATTTATAAGACGATCCAGCTCGGCAAATTCCGCCAAGACGGATTTATGGCAAGCCAAGCATTCCTCGTACTCGGCCTGCTGTTCCGCGGTAGAGGTAGCTGCAAGGAGTTGCACCAGATATTCTGCAAGTTTCCCCTGGTATTCATTGGACCCCATACGGAGCAAGACCGGACGAGAGCCAAGCCCATTAACACGCGCTTCGACGACATCCACCGCCTTGTTATTTTTGCTGGCGAACAACACCCTTTGTCCTTGCCAGGCGGCATTGATCAGCAGGTTGGTTACCACCTGCGACTTCCCTGTTCCTGGTGGTCCTGTAATTACCGTCAAGGGTTCCACCAGAGCACGGTTTATTGCCTCGCGCTGTTCCAAATTCAGTGAAAGGACCTCTAGCAGCGCCTTTGGGCTTTCGATCATTTCTGCGACAGGGGCCCCATCGAGCCATTGTCCCAAAGCTGTATTTGCATATACGCCCTCGGGAGTCTCAGAAAGTTTTTTCAACTCTGATTCCAATCCCTGCGTGTATGGAGAACGCTCGCCGAACAGAAGAATTGCGCGATTATAGATGCCCTGTTTCTTGATTTCTGAAAGGGGTGTGCTTTGGTGTAAATGATGAGGGTCCGGATCTTCCAGCCAGTCCCATTCGGCTCTCAACTGGCGAATTTTCAGGAAAACATCATCGGCTTCCGGAAGATCCTCTTGAGGATTATTCAAACCCAACTCTTCAGCGAGGAAAATGGCCTCTTCCATGAGGCTTCCTGCTCCACCGCCGGTAAGATAAGAAAGGGCCTTGAAATTAAAATGGGGAAGGTCCCCGGAGAGGTGAGGCAATTCATGTTTATCAGTAGGATCGAATTCGAAAGGAAATAAAAAGATAGGTTCTACAAAAAAGCCCGACCAGCCCTTTTTCCCAGTATGCTGACGGAGTCTGGTCGGGTAACCAAGATAAAGGGACAAGCGGCCACGATCTTTTCGAACGCGCCCATATAGTTTCCGAGCCTTTTCTGAGCTGAAAAACCCTCCCCCCTGGCAATCAAAAAGCTCGTTTTGATCCAGCTCGACATAATCAGGATCACCGTATTGATTATAAGCAAAAGTGCTTACCCCCATACTTTCATCTTGGGATAATGCCTCCAGGTAATATCGGCAAAGCCTGCTTAGGGGAGTATTTATTTTGGGCAAAGGTGTTGAGTCGGCAGATCTAGGTCCCTCCTGTGCAGAATCAGTTGGATACCATCGATAAGATTTATCCTGCCAAACTTTCCCATTTAACTTCCCATAAAGGAAACTATTGATCTCTTTCTTGTCTAACCCTAGTTTTACGGCAAGATCACGGGCCTTTTGGCCAGGGTTCTCCTTAATGGAAGATAGAATTTGATCAGCTATGGACATAAAAAAGAAAACCAAAATGAAAGAAGTTTTAATTTATGTGCAAAGAAAATGCAATTAAATCAGTGAGAAAAAAGGCTTTCCTCTAATTCCTCCTGTGTAACGATCTGCGGTGTCACCACCGCATCCTTTAAATTGATTTTCTTCGACAGCAGCCTGTCCAAATTGACATCGAAGGAACTTAACTTCGGATGATGCAGTGCCGGAAGATAAATATTCACATCCTTTTTCTGGCCGATGCGATAGATTCGATCGGTTGCTTGGGACTCCTTGGCAGGGTTCCAGTGACGCTCAAGGTGAATGACATTGTTCGCCCCAACGATAGTCAGACCTACCCCGGCAGCAATGGGAGACATAATTATGATGCCAAACCCAGAAGCGTCCTCGAATTCGGAAATTATCCCTTTTCGAGTCAGACTTTTCCCTTTAGATGCAACAGCCTGAGTGTCCCCATTGATGATGTCGATCCTTATCCCGAAAATTTGCTCCAGCCAAACCTTCAGGGCCCTTTGCAGTTTTTTCGTCATGGCGAAGATAATGACTTTTTCCCGCCGGGATTTTATCTCCTCCAGAATCGAAACTACGTTTTCCAACTTGGCAGATTGACCGAGAACCTGTAGCGCTTCATTTTTAGAACTCGTCACCAACTTTTTCACATCGGCAAGAGATGGGTGCAAAGACACCTCGCGTAGTTGCATCAATGATCCAAGAGCAAGTCCCCTTCCCTGCCCTTCCATGCGCTGCTGGCTGTAGCCATCGATAATTTCGTCGTAACGGGATAACTGATGCCCCCGCATTACACTTTTGATCTCAGGCTTGAATGCCCATCCGCCAAAACCATTATTGGGCACACCAGTAAATACTCGCTTCTCGGGTAAGCCCTCAATATGGTCTTCCTTCAGTCGCCGCAGCATGAATGGACCAACGTCCTGTCGCAACTTTTTCCCCACATCTAATCGCACATTATCAGTCTCATCGGGAGGAGCCTGGTTGATTGGTTTGACATATTCCTCCCGGAAATCGGGCCAGGTGCCCAGCAATCCGGGTTGGGCCGTATCCATCAGGCACCAGAAATCAGAAAGGCTGTTTTCAACTGGAGTACCGGTCGCGAGCAATTTGAAGTAGGCTTTCAGCCCTTTGGCTGCTCTGGTTTGCAAAGCGTTCGGGTTTTTTATGTTCTGGGCTTCGTCAAAAACCACTACGCTCCAGTCGACCCGACAAAGGGAGAACTGATAATCCCGGAGAGTTTGATAGGTAGACAGGACTAATCGCTTTGGCATGTCCAGCCGCTCGGCTCCATAGGCACCGCCAACCTTCAAGGCATATCGAATGGCATCTTCGGGAAGGACATCCTCGTCAGCAAGTCTCTGTCGGATTTCAGGTGGCGCTCCGGCTATCTTGAATCGTTTTAAATCCCTTCCCGCTTGCAATACCACAATGTCGCGAAAGGGGGATTTAGCGAAGGTCTGGGCGACCTCATCTTCCCAGTTTTCAAGAAGGCTAAGCGGAGCGATGACCAAAACGGGCTTTTCGGTAAGTGAAGAAGCCCGTAAATGGCTATAGAACTCACCAATCCCCACCAGGGCCATGTAAGTTTTCCCCAAACCCATATCATCGGCCAATAAAGCCCCCTGGATTCGTTGCACGTCATCAGATTCACCTTGCAGTGATGAGTGCATTAGCCCCATCATCCATTCAATGCCTTGCGCCTGGTGGGGAAAGGGGGACCGGGAGAAAACGGAATAATCGATGGCTCTTGGATATGAGGAGGATTCCGCCTTTTTCAACAACTCAGGACCAAGATCTTCAACCTCTTCCAAAAAGACTGTGGAACGCTCTTCTGTATCAGATTCAGTAGGAAGGGAACGTTTTTCTTCTGGATGAAATCTATTTAAAGTCCTTTCAATTGCCGCACATTCTTTTTCGATCTTCTCTGGGAAGGAGATGTCGATAAGTTTTCCGCCGAAGGCAACAACCTCGGCCCCTTGCTGCCTTGCAATTTCGACTTTTTTTCGAAACTCTTCCAACTCCTCCTTACTTCCAATAACTGCCTTCAGTTCCTCGGCATCTTCGGCCGACTTACTAGAAAAAAACCAGTCGATTCCAGAGGTATCGGTTTCACCAAACTGCATGAACTGAAACCGGGTTGCCCCTTTCACTCGTAAGGAAAATCCCGTCTCGAGATCAACCAACGATGCATCCAAAAAGGCCGATGGCGTCTTAAGGAATGCCTGGACTTGCGATTTTGGAATCCGACGATTACTGATGATTTCCTGGGTAGCTTTCAGACGCGTTTCATCCAAAACGATAATTTGGTCCCTAACCCTTAAAGTGCCGAGGCCGTTCGCTTGATTCAACTGTCCTAGGCGTGATTGAATATCGTCAGTGGCAGCTCCTGTTCCAAAGGACGGAACTAACACAAGGCTGCCGTCTGGCTGCTCGGTCGCGGTTACTCCAACTTTCTCGGGCTGGGAGACTTTCAAAATATTGAAATGGGAAAGGTCGATAGGCATTCCATGTTCTTGAGAGGCCTGCAGTTTTCCAACCAGATCAAGGTTGAGATGTTCGGTTTTTTCTTCTGGAGCCAACCGCTGGTGCTCATCAACCGCCTTGAGAGCCTGCCATTCAGCGGCAGATAAAAGAAAACATTCTTGGGGACTAAGTTGAAGGCAGGGTCCCTTCAACTTATAAACGGGTACTCTTTCACCGGTAGGCAGGACTGGATTGATTTGTACGGAAAAGGCGCTCTGACCGGTTTGCCCGGTTACCCTGGAATCAAAGCGCCCTTTGAAAGGTGGAGGAAGTTCCAGAAGATCAGCGGCATCAGGCTCCAACCTTACTGCAAAATCGGAAGGAATGGTAAAACCGTTTGCAATCCGGAGTGCCATCCCCTGTTCTTCCATCATCTTCAGGCATACATATTGATGCAAAAGCCAGCCGCTACCCTGTCCGTTTTCGCAGGCCTCAAATATATCTTTGGGTAAAACAAAATTAAGACCCTCTTGGTCGGCAATCTGAGCAAAGCGCCTCTCATTTCTGTCTTTCGCGATGATTTTTTTAATAAAATTCGTTAGAGACATAATGATCACAATCCGAATCGATACTTATAGGACCTGTAATCTTCCTTAGAGAAGAGCTCTTCAACATCTAGTTCAACACCCAGGTTTCTTAAATGTTCAATCGCTTTTGCCTGCCAAGTAATATTTGGATTGTGTATAATATCAGCAATTCTGTTCCAATCAGAATTGAATTCTTTAAGATAAGCATATCTTATATCTGAACTAAGCTCTTGAGGAGTAAATTCTTTATTCGAATAATCCATGAGATTAATTTGAGATGGCAATTTAGGAAAAACCCAAAGTTTAAAGCTATGACTTCCCTCTATCAAATGCACTTCCCCTACGCGTAGATATATCATTGATCGATAGGGATCCTTGACAAAGGCATATTCTGGAAGTTCATGCCGGAGATAATTTTTATTCAGATATTTTTCGGCATGCTTACCTACGAACAACCTGCTGTCCGAAATTAACCCCTGACGGTAAAGCCCTTCCAGAAAAGCCTTTCGAGCTGGAAACATTCGCATCAGATCAGAGTTCCATGTGCTTTCTCCGTATTCCTGCAATATTCCCAGAAAAAGCAAAAGGTCAAAACGCGAAAGCCAACCCCTGACTTTACGAATTCGATCTTCACCGAGGAAAGCCCACCATTTTTGATACCTTTGGCTTGCCTGCGGCACGCGAGGGTCACCTGCTATCGTTACAATGACTCGTCGCCAGGTATCGGAAACATCACTTGGTAAAGACCTGTCGATCAACAGAGTAAGAATTTCGTGGCCCATGAGACGCCCCTCTTCGGCCGGAGCATTGTAGACCTGGGGTTTGCAAATTTCAGTAAGCACAGGATGGTCTTCACCAACAGAAAGTTCCCTGATTGTTTGCAGGTAATAGTGAAAACGCGCCACCCTTTGAAAACGGCCCTCCTGGCATCCATCCACGGCCAGATCTTTTAGGGCCTGGTCCAGGTCAATGCCAAAGGTTTTGGCATAAGTCACCAAATTTTTGGGACCATTGATGGTGAATAAAATATTCCTGTGCTTATTCAGGATTGCAAAATCACCCTCCCCCGACTGTCCAAAATTTTGAGCTATCTCCAAACAAATAAGATCACAAAGGCGATTAAAAACTTCTCTCTCTGCGATTTCGTCAAAATGAACAAAAAAGGCTGTAATCAATTGCAGGAGGCTGAGTCGCCCTAACTTTGGACGTGGCTTGTAGAGGCTCTCCAAAAGATCTTCGGTAACTGGAACATCTTGGAAAAAATCCTTGTTTTTTCCAAGCAAATGGGTCAAAGCCCGGACATCAATAGAGCTGTGGATCTCGCCGGCCATGGCATGGCCCCTGCCATCTTTTGCCAATTTCCAAAGCCGTTGGCAGGCTTTTTTAAAGCGGTCGGATCCTTTACCCGTCTTCCCTGCAAGATCTTGCATTTTGTTCTTGCACCTTTCAAGAACGGCAAAATCCGCGGTTTTCCATTCGGGAAGATGGAACACCAGATTTAGCAATCTAAAATTCATCATTCATCCATCAATTTCTTGATGTTTTGGAAATCTTTCATGGCTGGACGTCGAACGGTAAATCGTATGTCGATTCTTCTATTCTTCTGAAAATCGGCCTCGGTCTCCTGTTCCACTTGAACGGGTCTTGTCTTTCCATATCCGCTCACAGAGAATAAAGGCGTTCCACTATGGTTAACAAGATCTTCCAAACGTGATTCCTTGGGAAGTTTTTCGTTCCAGAAATTCCATACCGATATTGCTCTAAAGGTCGAGAGTCCCCAGTTGCCCATATGCCTGGGTGAAGCGCGACGGTCTGTATGCCCCTCGATAAAGATCGTATCGAGGTACTGCCACCTCTTTTCTCGGTCTATGGCCCGGAACAAAACCGCACCTATTTCGAGAACAGTTCTCTCCAAACCGGCTTGCGGAGGAATTCGGTACTCATTGGTCTCGAAAGTCAACAAGTGGTCTGGGATTCGCAGAACCGTGTCGTTGTCGCTGATTTCTACCGGAATATTCTTGCCCTGAAGTTCGGACGCCACTTCCCGCAGAATATCTCGACGCACGGTTTCCGCCTTGGCAATTTCTCGGATGGCGTCATTGACCACAACACGGGTTTGAGTCAACTCAAGAATCAAGGCCAAAGAGGCAAGAACGAAAATTACCAATAGCCCGGACATAATGTCCGAAAAAGAGATCCAATACGGATTTTCTTCATCCACCTGTCCATTTCGTTTCAGGGAGCTGCTCAGTTTCATGCGGCGCTACATTTCGTTTCCATTCCATCAACCACGTCAGACAATGCTTTGACTGCATTTGTCATGATGGCGATGTACTCGTTGGTATGAGCATTCCACTCCCGCATACGTTCACCGGTCTGGCTCTGGACAGTGGCGGCGTAATCGCTAAGAAGTTTGGCTACGTGGTCTTCAACTTCTTCGATATGAGCTTTGAGTGAATTCTTAAAATGGTCCAGATGTTTATGAACAGCCTCAAAACCACTCTGGGCGCTTGCGGTTGCCAAATTCAGCTTATCGGCGATACCATCCATTTCCTTGCTGAAACTTCCGTAACCCTGCAGAGTTTCTTGCATGACCTGGTTGATTTTCCGGTTTTCATCTGCAAGACCAGCCGTAGTCTCTGCGGCTTGAGCTACATCCCTGGACAGAACCTCTGTTGCCTGCCTGATATTAGCCGACAGAAGACCCAGTTGATTGCTCGCCTGCCTCATCTGTTGAGCCGCGTTCGATACTTCATTTCCGGAAAGGCTATGGGCTTCAGCCAACCCCTTAAATTGCTCCTGCAGGCCAACCATTTGACGATGAACTGCGTCAAACAACTCCTTTTGATTGGACAGCATAAATTCGACCCGGTCCATAAGTTGGTTCTGGATCTGCTGCATAGATGTTACATTGTCCGCAAACTCCTTCTGCCGGGCCTCATCACGCGTTTGCTGTTCTTTAAACTGCCGAGTGACCTCGCTTCCGATGTTCTCAACGGCCTGATTACCATGATCAACAATCAGGCGAAGCTGACCCTGCAGTTGTTCTGCTCTTTCCTTTTCCCTTAGGTCAGAATCATTTTGCTGTTGGTTCAGTTGTTCCACCATTTTTTCAAAAATGTTCTCAAAGGACTCTCCAAGCTTCCTTTGGCGGTCTGTTTGCTGCTCTCCAAGGGCCTCAAGTTGCTTTTCAAGGAAAGCTTGGCGCTCTATAGCAGCATTTTCTGTCTGCCGCGACTGTTCGTCCAAACGTTTTAGAAAACCGGACATCTGGTCACCCAAACCACTAAGAGCAACCTGAACATCTCGCGATGCCTCTTGCATCATTTTTCGTTGTGAAGTTCCCGCATCGCCAATTCCATCCAGAAACTTGTTGAGTAAACTGTCGAGGACCTGCTGGGAACCGCTATTGGCATTTTCCACCAACGATTGGATCGCAGGCGCCATTATCAGGCTTAGACTTTCTTCCAATCCAGTCCGGATATTATCCGAAACTTGGAGAAGGGATTCTTGAAGACGATCACCGATCTTTTCCGCCAAGCCCTGCAAAGTCTCACTTGAATTACGAGTGTGGTCGACGATGGAAACTAAGGATTGTTCAGCATTGATTCGGGGATAAAGATAGTCGATCAAATTTTGCAAGTTCGCGATTCGCTTCTTAACACCCCTTTCGAGCATTTTTTCAATGAAATTAAAAAGAACACTTGTAAAAACGCCCCATACCGAAGTTAGAAATGCAACGGAGGCACCCTTGATCATATGACCGATGCCCTGCTGCAGGGCCTCAACCCCGGCCTGCTGACTTAATTCCAGGGACCCCAATCCCATTTGCAAACCGGCAAAAGTACCGATGACTCCGATTGCGGTGAGGAAACCAGGAACAGCGGCCAGTAATCTGTTTTCAGTTAAACCTCGGGCAAGAGTATGATTATTAAAAAAATGTTCTGCATCAAGTGTATTGAAAAGCCGGGTGCCGTCGGGAGAAATAACAAGAGTTTCGTCAAACTCTTTCCAAAGTTTGCCGTAATCTGAATGCTGTAGAGCATTCTGAGTAATCTCTCGCTGCCGGCCTGCCAGTTCAGACTGGTTAATTCCACTTACAAGGGTTTCATAAAATAGAATTTGTCGTTTTGCTTGAAGATATTTTGAAATGGCGAAAGACAGAAAGCCAATTGCTACCACCAACAAAAACAAGACAATAGCGGCACTCAAGCCGTGGGAAGAAGAAAAGTTGCCTTGGAAGACTTCAGAAAAGTGAGGCATGAGGTGAATAACACTAAAATTTTGTTGTGGCATACAACTTCCTCCAACTGGAATTTCACCTGGTCATCTCTAATGCAGGTATCTAAACTTCAAAAAAATATCAAACTCGAAAAAAAAACCGCCCGCGCCTTATAGGCACAGAGCGGTTTTTAAACACTTTTTGCCCGATCTTCGACCAACACCCTGCCCTCCGAAAATCACTTCATTTCACAGAAAATTAATCCGAATAAAAATAACGTCAGCAGGGGGAGTGGGTCAAGCGTTCTAATTTTAGATTCAGTGCCCAGTTATGTCTTGAGTCAAATTGAAATCTGTGGCCTTGAAACCCGAAATAAGAGAACCTTGGTCAAAGACCCGCTGCCGGGAACCTCATTCCAATTTTCGGTCTCAGTAAACCTTCCGGGCAATCGGCTATTTTAGTTTCTGGTCATTTCTTCGATTTTTGTCCCCACCCCCTAAAAAAGCCAATCTTCCAGAAGGTAAAATTCTCAAAAATTACCACGTGTCGTGTCTAATATCCCACTTCTTAACAAAAGAAGTAACGTCGTGTCAAATCTAACGGTAAGTTGTAGTTTCTAAAAACCTCCTTTTTAGACACTACAACTGTTTTAGTTTGCTCCATTCCTGGAGATTATTCTGTCATAAATAGTATCGAAAAACCTGATTTTTAGACACAAGACGAGAATATATTTTTCTATTTCTCCTCTTTTGTTCGAAAATTCATTATCTGATCTCTAAAGTTTTCCATAAAAGAGTATGATTAGAAAAACAAGAAAGATAAATTCAATAAATTAGATGAGAGGTTAGAGAAATGGACATTCACGAAAAAGGGTTTCTGGAAGCGATTGCAGCGCTCAAAAAAGATGGGGTATTAGTTACACCTCAGAGCATCCAAAAACAACTCAATCTAAAACGAGGGGCCCTGAAAGACATTGAAAAATTTCTTCTTAAACGTGAACGAAAGCGTGATGAGGCTATCGAAATGCGACTCCCTGAATTTTCAGAAGAGTTTGCTTTAGATTTTTCCCTCGAAATAAATCGAATTGTCAAAATTCGCACAATTCCGCTTGAAAAAAAGTGTGAAGAAAAAGATGAGGAAATTGCGGCATTAAAAACCGAACTAGCGGCAACACGGGACACGGCGGAGAGTCTAAAAGTACAGTTAACCAAAGAGCGAGAGCTCTCCAAGCAAGAGCGGGAAAGAGCGCTCATCGAGGAAGGCAAATTACAGGGTCAGCTTGAAGCAGCTCAACAAACGAATCGAGACCAAGCGCAAGCTTTGAGCAATCTGCGCCAGCCCTCATTGTCTGAGCCCATGCTTGCGTCGCTACAAGACACATTGCAAAAAGTCGCAAACGCTCTTGAAGAAAACAACCAGCAGCAAGCAAGCATCCCGGGAAGAAACAAGTCGGAAAAAACGAGAAAAAAGAATGCTTTTTCGGAGGCCGGCGAGCCTAACCGTCAAAGGGCGCCAGAAGAATTTCTAAACAAAGAAAACCCATCAACACCGGGGCCAGCGCCCAACCAGGTGACCCGGGAGCGAGCAACCGGAAATCGGGAGCCCGGTTTTTCGCTGCCGCCATGAATCGCCTGGAGCGTTCTGGCCGGAGATGACACCGGCCGCGGTGGCCGGATGAGCAAACTCGAAAGACTGTACGAATTTGTATAAGCCGTTCCCGACAGCGTTCAACACTTTGTTAGCAATCAGATTTTGACGCAACAAAAAATGATCATCGTGGGGCACAGAACGACTAGCTTTTGCAAAAGAACCGGCAGCTACTTCCCAATTTCCAAAGGAATTGACGGTTGCATCGGCAAAATACAGGGAGCCCTCATGGTTAAAGGCCAATTCAAATTGCCCGGGAGACGGCACCCAGCCAAAAGGTTGGGCGGATGTCCCCAAATAACCCGTTTTTCTTAAGTAGAGCCAGACCGTTTCCATACAATGCTCAACATACGTCAATCCTTGCTGGAAGCGCGCTGTTGCACCTAAACCTTTATTACTATTAAGGAAATGCCAGCCGGGACTTCGTCGCAACGCATAATACAGGCGTGCCTCTAGAAGCTTACGCATGCCCGGATCATGTAAAGGCTTCGGGCAGAAAAATAACATAACTTCGCCGTTCATTGCCCGACGCTTGATTCGTGAGCGATCTTCAACAACTCGACTGATTCGTCCGGAGCTTTCCCCCACATAAGCCGTGATATGTCCGGAGGCGTCGGGCCGGTACAGCATGTAATTGTGCAATACCAAACTGGAAGGGATATGCAAATCTGACAAGTTTGAATAATCTGTGAATCGGGTAGGAGGCGGGGTCACCCCCGCCGTCCTCCCACACCACCGTGCGTACGGTTCCGTACACGGCGGTTCACAAAGCACTCTGAAAGCGTCTGAGACTGTCTACCAAGCAGATCAGCCCCAGTTTATCGAAGAAGGATTTTCGAAACGCATCGTGCATGTGCGAGGCTCCTGCATTCCACCAGGGGCCTCGCCCGTTTTGAGCCGACCTCCATGCTCTGAGTTCCGACAATCCCCGCCGCATCAAATTCCTGGCCCGCGTAAAAGAGCGCTTCCACTGCCGCCACAGAATGCAGCGTAGTTTCCGCCTGACCCAGCTATCCAGTTCTTCGAAGATGCCTTTGACTTCCGCCAGCCGAAAGTAGGCGATCCATCCCCGCAGTTTCGGGGTGGACTCTTCGATGACCCGTTTGAGGCTGTGTCCCCTTCCCCGACGAAAGAGCTCTCTGAGGTTGGCCTTGAACCGTTTCACAGAGCCTTCAGCCACCTTGAGCCGCGGTTTCTTGTGAAAGGTCATCCTGTAACCCAGAAAGGTTCTCTCCCAGGGGCGGCCAACGGCGCTTTTGACGCGGTTGACCTTGAGTTTCAGCCGCTGTTCGAGAAACTGGATCAGCGAAGCCATGACCCGCTCCGCCGATTGCCGACTGCGCACGTAAATGTTGCAATCATCGGCATAACGGCAGAAGGCGTGGCCGCGCCTCTCCAGTTCCTTGTCGAACTCGTCAAGCAGGATGTTCGACAACAGCGGCGAGAGCGGGCCGCCTTGCGGCGTCCCTTCCACCCGTGGCGAGACGATCCCCCCTTCGAGCACTCCGGCCCTCAGGTATCTGCGGATCAGTCGCAGTACACGGGGGTCTTTGACCTTGCGGGCCACTCGTGCCATAAGCACGTCGTGTCCGACCCGGTCGAAGAACTTCTCCAGGTCGATATCGACCACCCACCGCCGCCCTTCGGCCACATGCCTGCGGGCTGCTTGTACCGCCTGGTGGGCGCTCCGTCCGGGCCGAAACCCGTAGGAGCTATCGGAGAATCCGGTATCGAACAGCCGCATCAGCTCCTGATGCAGCGCCTGCTGAATGAGCCGGTCCAGCACCGTGGGAATGCCGAGCATGCGCACCCCGCCGCCGGGCTTGGGTATCTCGACCTTCCGCACCGGTTGGGGCTGGTAGCTTCCGTTCAGCAGGTCCTCCTTGATGCGCGGCCATTCCTTGACCAGGTAGCCTTTCAGCTCACCCACCTGCATCCCGTCGATGCCGGGGGCTCCCTTGTTGCCAACCACCCGGTCGTAGGCCGCCATCATGTTGCCGCGACTGACAACCTCTTCCATCAGCCGCGTCTCCGCTTCCGTCCAGGACGGTTCCCGGCATGCCGTGACGTTTGACGCACCTGTGCCATACTCTTGCGACTTCCGGTCGCTACCCTCGGGCGCGGCCCCTGATATCTCAACCAGGGCTTCTGCTTCTTCGATCGTCATCGAAATTCGAGTCTCCTGAATGGCGCCTCGTGTTCGGCCCTTCACCGGGATGGTCAACCCCGGCTACTATGGCCTCTGCTGACTTCTGCCGACCCGTCCCGACGCCTCTCGACGCCGGTAGCACGAGGCAGATCGGCAGATCTCCCAGGGTAATGCGCGTGACCTTCCTCCCATATACCCGCCGCATCTACAGCCCCACCCTCCCGGATGGCTATGGGGCTTTGAAGATGTTGGCCTTCTCGCCCGGATGGAACTGCCTCGTATGCGATTTCTGTTCGTCGGGCCGGGAGTTTGCCTGCGGCTTCCTTCAGATCCCACCTCGCGGTGGACACCCTTGCCGTTCGGCTAGTGGTTCCCGCCATCAGGGTCCACAGGGGACTTACACCCCCAAGTCATCCGGTTATCACCACAACAACCGGAACAGCGCCAGTCAAGGCGCTACGCGCCATGCCTGGCGCACCAACCAGAAAGCCCTCCCGAATCGGGAGGGTCTTCAGGGGGGCTTGATGGTCAAAGAGGTTTTGCAGCATGAACATTGGCATTTCTGTTATTTTTTCTTGTTTTTGCAGCACGGAAAACCTTCATGGTTGCAGATTTCGCCCGAACCCTGAAAGAGCGGGCATGAAGCATCGGAATCCTCCCTTTCATAATCAAATCTATTGAAACAGAGGAGCTCATAAAGCTCTGGATCCCTACGTTTAAAATCAAGAATGACTAACTCAAGAAAAATTCGATTCTCATCGACCTGGCTATGATTATCCGCAACCAATTTGGCTAATTTCCGATAATGGTTTCTATCGGTTAGTCGACGACCGTGTTCTAATTGTGAGATAAAAGCGTCTGAAACTCCAAGCTCCTGACCTAATGTAACTTGACTGTGCCCAAGATAGTTACGCAAAGATTTCAACTTAATTTTCAAATCCATAAAACCTCCTGTTTTAAATAAATGGAATGAAGCTGCAATACGAAAACTCTATATTAAAAAATCTTTTTTACAAGCATTATTTGCATAGTAAAAAAATTTATCAATATTATAGAAAGAAATTTCATAACCTAGATAAGTAATCAAATAAAATTCGATCTGGCTTTATGATGTCTTATAAATCCCCATATAATCTTGGATGCTAGTATAAGACAACTTTTTGGATATGTGGGATTTTTAGAAAACGTGCGAGGAAATAGGAAAGGCCCGCCGTTTCGTTTGGCGGGCCTTTCGTGTCTTGAACTTGGTGATTTTTCTGACAGGCGTTTTGCTACAGTACGATTTGCAGGTTAAAAAGGATTATCGGGTCTGGGGAAACGACTGCAGAGTGCCGGCGAAAATATGTAAAGATAATTGCGCGGAAAACCCAGAGTAGAACTGACCGCTCCACCCTCTGGTTCGCCAATATCAATACTTGTCGAAGTAGAAACATGGATCAAAAGACTTCTTGCAGTTTTTGCATTAAATAATCTCTGTCCCATAATATGACATTGGTTTTTGCAGCTAATTCTTTTGCTGACTTGGTAAAAACATTAGTGGCCACCACAATTGCCTTTTGGCAGCTATAAAACTCCTTGCCAGCAAGCACCTCCTGAATGGCTGAGTTTGAAACAGGGTATGAATGCCTCTTAGCTTGAATAGCTATTTTTATATTGTTTTTCTTTGCTATAATATCAACACCCTGATCACCTGTCTTTTTTGTTGTTTCACATACATAACCACTTTTTGTCATTATAGATTCAACTAAAAGCTCGAATTCTTCACCAGACAAAGAATCTACTTGTCTCCAATCAAATGAATTGAACGTTTGGTTATCAAAGAGATAATTTTCATAAGATTCGAGATCAGTATGAAAGTTGATTTCTCCAATTTTCAAATCAATTAATTCATAAGCTTCGACGTAGCTTAAATTTTTAATTAACCCGTTTTTTATAGACTTACATGCAAGCAATGAAATTGATCTTGGGTCTTCTGATGAAATATTTTGCAGATGTGACAATAAAAGAGAATTTAAAGATACTTCTTGTAAAGAATGTGTGTAATATAAATCTAATTCTTGACATTCCTCTGCAAAAATATCAATAGATTTAGTTTCCAAAAATTCAACAACGTATTTTACATCTTGTAAACTTATGTCAATTTTGTACTTTTCTGTAAGAAGATTCAAAAATTTGACGAAATAGTGATAATCTTCATAAAATGATGTGAATCCTTTCGAAACTTTGGTGATATAATTAAGTTTTTCAATAAATTCTCTATATTCTTGTAGATTTAGAAACATATTTTTATGAATCTTAGTGATGTAGCCATTAAGTAAAACTTCTAAATCTTCACGATATAACTTTTCAAATACCCTCGCCCTTGCCAATTCATTTTCTCTTTTTTTTATTTCATTTTCTCTTTTAACTATTAAATGCTGAAAGTGCTTGGCAACTGTTTCACCGTCATAATTTGGGAAATTGATATTAATAAGGTGCTCTCTGTTTTTATATAAATTAAAATTAGCAGAGCTGCTGTGCATAATAACTAATTTGTCAAAATCTTCGAATTCAATTTCTACAAATATTGACCTGACATCGTCAATCAGTCTAATAAAAATCAAAACATTTTTAAATAAACACAACTTACCAACAAACCCACCAATTTTGACCTTGTCAATGATTGTGGTAGAATTCGGACAGCTTTCCTTTTTGTTATTTATTATTTTTTCGATTTCCTCATTATTTAACAAATTTTTTATTTCATTGCAGGATTTCGTTAGTTTAATTTCGTCATAAGAAGATATAACATTTTCCATATAGCCTCTGCTACTTGATATCAGATTTTATTCTATAGCTTAATGCAAGAAGAAAAATCTACCTTTAAAATACTTTTTGCATAAACCTTAACCCAGCCATAAATACTTTCATAAACTCCATTTCTATTTCGCTTCGATTCCCTTCTTTATAATATCTAAATACTACATTGTAAATGCGCTACTGGTCATCCATCATGGCGAACAACTGGTAAGTTTTTTTTTTTCTATCCAAGTTATAGAAATAAAAAAATGATTGGTCAGCCGCCCCAAACGAAATATATACCCTTTTGTCATTTAAGTTGCCGCGCTTTTTCATATTGTAGAAGTAGCTTGCATAAATACCGTTCTCGATGGAGTTATCACCGCCGCGAAAAGCGGGAAGGATGTGATCAACCCCGGTCGATGTCATAAGTAGGGCTGACACCGTAGTCGGGGATCCAAAGACTTTTGCCCGAAAAGACACATATGCCTCGATCCCGAGCAAATATTTCTGCTTTTTGACTATCGGAAAATTCCAAACGCAAAAATAATGGAACCTTATACAGTACTTTATAACTCCTGGTGAGGAAACGTATGCTTTCCCCAAAGGGACAGGTCAAAACTTGAGGACGAAAAAACCGCAGACCGTACAATCGGCAACTGCGGTTCATTGGTTTCTCAGGTCCCGTCTTCAAGCCTTTCCTGCATACTCCCTCCAGCAAATCCGAAAAATAAGACAGCATCAATCTAGCCCAGGGGGAATCATCGGTCAAGTATTTCGATTGTCCGGAAAATTATCTCGCATAAATTCTGGTCGTGCCAAAAACGCAACAGAGATTGATTCTCGCCACCCCTGACCTGCGAAAAAGGGCCGCTTCATCAAGGATGAAAACGGCCCTTTTTATGTGTCTGAAAACCCTGCGGTATCGAGAATGGGAGAAAATGTTCCGGCAGCAGTGGCTAAATAATGCTCCCACACCATTCACAATCAGGCATCCTTGAATATTCAGAAAAATTCAACTTAGAGGTTAAAAAGTTGAACTCGCCTCGGCGGCCGACCATCACAGGGCGAAGCCGCTCTGATTTCACAAGAACCCTTATTGCTTCAAAGCATGTAAATGAAGCGGAGATACCTGCCAATGGAGAGAGATTACCTATGTTCCTTTTAGGCCTATATAACTTTCTCACTCTTGAAAAGTCCTCAGGATGGCCCCCCTCAAGCCTCCTACTTATGCAATAGAAGCATGGCGTTTCTTTCGGGATGATTGTAGGCCCAATTAGACTCAAATGTAAATTGTACCCACCCGCAATAATGTGTGGGATATTATGACTCATACAGAAAGTGGAAATAGTTTTCGATGTTATATCAACATTAGGATAATCAGATGCATTAATTACTAAATCAAAGCAAGTTTGACATCTCGATAAAACCTGATCAAGATCATCAACATCATTTATCATTATTTCGAAACAGCTTACCTCGATACCATGATCGATAACTTCCAATTTGGCGCCCAGCGCCTTTGTTTTCATCTTCCCTTTATCAGAATCAACAAAAAGGCTTCTATTCAAATTGTGCGCCTTAACAATATCGGGGTCACACAAGATCAAGTGCTTCACGCCAGACTGGGCCAACAAATGAGCAATCCAACTCCCAACAGCCCCGACCCCGACCAAGAGCACATGGGAATTCCTGATCCTTTCAAATGCATTGATGAGTTCACCCGAAGGGAAGTAATCCGCTAAAAAATTTAGAACTCTATTGTAGGGGCTTTCATTGACTACCTGAGCAATGCTGACTTCTTCAATAAGGCACACAGAACTGAGGTATTCCAAAAACTTGGGGAGTTGATCAGGTAAACCATATTTCGCAACTAGTTCATCGACACATGTGCCATCAAGTTCCTTAATGGCTTCAATCAACCACTGGTCTTGCACCCGGATATGTTTCAACCTTCTCGTATTGGACTGAAAAAACTCCCAAATCATTTCGTCCCTAGTCGGAACCAAGCTGACAGAAGGCCGCAATCGGTACTTTAATTTACTTTCTGTCACCACATACCTCGCAATTGCTATCCCTTCTTACTTCAAAGGCATCGATGGTGTAGTCATCAAACTTGAATTCCCCTCTGCCACCTGCCGCCTCTAGAAACTGAGTTTCATTCAGAAAGTATCTCAGAATCGACAACGCTGCGGTCGAGGCAGAAAATACGCTAAGAGGGGCAAGGCCACCAAAGCCTTTCGCCCTGTTCTTTACCGGATGATTCACTGGCTTCCAGTCTTTTAGTGATGCCTTGAAGTATTGGCTATAGCAGTCTGAACAAGGCGTTTTCTGCGGAACAATCATTTCGCCAAAGCAACCCAGATGAGCATCAAACCCTCCAGCAACAAAAAGGACCTTCCCGTGAGCTACACAAAACCGAGAAAGAGCGATGCTTGTATAACCGACATAAGGCTCATCAGCACAATTTATAAGGAAGTCTAAGCTACTGAGTTCTTTAGTGAAATTACTGTCTATACTTATAGAAATTTTCTTTGCGACAACCTCGGCGTTGGGATTGACGTGCTTTGCTAGGTCTTTGTAGTAATCACCTTTAAACTCTCCGACACAATCTTCTGAAAAGAATGCATGCCTTGAAACGGAATCTTTCGCAAGAGGCTTAAAATCAAACAAGGCAAACAGCTCAAATCCCATTTGCAAAAGCTCCACAAGTATCCAGCTTCCTATAGAGCCTAGCCCGAAGATTCCTATCCGAGTCGATCTTATCCTCTTTTGTATTTCGTACACATCTGTTGATGAATGCAGCATATCCATCAAAAAGTAGAGTTGCTTCTCAATCAGGCACTTGTAACTATCATCAAAGTTTAGTTCGAGATACCAATTTTTTGAAGTGACAATATTGCGCGACTCAAGATAATCAACGAACTTCGCAACCTCTTGTTGTGGGAGTTCGACAATACTAGAAACCTCTTCAATTTTTCGATCACCGTCCAACAGTGGAAGTACCTTCAAAAAATCTTTCTTTGCATTGATTTGTATTCTTTTTCGAGTCGAAAGGAACACAAATATAATTGTGCAGAGACCTTTATCAGGAGTGTCTTCTATGTAGACATCAATGCCGTCGCGAAGGTATGGATTCATGATTTACTTTGAATTGGTAAAACGAAAGGGGGCTTTAACCCCCTTTCGTGTCAATATTGAACTTGTCCGCCTTCAATTTCCAAGTATGCTTCCCATGCCTCCTCAGAGGCAGTAAAGTTGCTGTCTCTCGAACAGGTTCTGGTACAACAGTCAGAGCGGCCACCAGAGCAGTTGGCGGTGTATAAACTGCCATCTGTCATCCCATCTTCGACCTTGACCTCTTCAAAGCCATCTGTTTCGAGCGAATACTTTGCCATTTCATCCTCCTTGGTTGAGTAATCAGGTTTGGAAATTCCGGCATCATTACCAGCTAGCTTTCAGGCTAATCGTGGCTTTCAACTCTACCTATCAGACCATATACATCTTCTTTAGTGAGAGGTGCCAGCTCAATATTGGTCACTGCACAAATCTCTTGGAAGTTACGAATATTGCTCTCTACAATTTGTGTAATTCCGATGACCTCCAAAATATTAATCTGCCCCTTTGCATTGTCT
The DNA here is from genome assembly GCA_041390365.1 of Syntrophotaleaceae bacterium. NCBI lineage: Bacteria > Pseudomonadati > Thermodesulfobacteriota > Desulfuromonadia > Desulfuromonadales > Syntrophotaleaceae > Syntrophotaleaceae bacterium. Next base: position 170,156 of record JAWKQB010000003.1, read on the forward strand.
CTGATCAGCTTAAGCGTTTCCAGGTGCCCCTTCGCGTTCAAAATATTAGCCTCGAGCGCCGTAACCTGCTTCCAAATTTTTTTCCATTTTTTTATCACAATTTGCCGAATTTCTCTTCTCTCTTTGATCGATCTTTGAACCCCCTTTTCAACATGACCGTTACCATGACTAGCCCGTTTTTGAAGGTCCTCATCGTGTGCTTCTTGGCCCCTTAACTCTTCTAAGACCTGATCGTTAATGCTTTGCAAGGTGTCTTTCCCTCTAAGCTGGAAGTCTTCCAAAAGATCGATAATCGCATCCGTTAGCTCATAAACGATAATGGCGTTGAGCAATAAAAGGTCTGTCTTTTTGGCGCCAGTTGCTTCATTGATTTTTTTTAAGATCTTATTATTGAAATCGGTTATGTAGTTAAGGCTTTCACGAATTGCATCATAACTAGCATAAAGCTCCTTTTGCGCATCGCGAACCTTTATATAGCGCCGCTCTTGGTACTTACTTAGACCGGCCTCCTTGATGTCATTATCAAGTCCCTTGAACTTCTGATTTTGCAGTTCAACTGCGATGCCAAAAATAATTTCTCTTACCTTCTCTCGATATTGTGTAAGGCGATTCCGATAATTTTTTGGGATATCAGCGCGAAACGGCAAGGCCGTCGTCAAGATATCAGCATTTGTCAGTTCTTCGAACTTATCCTGCAACTTCAATCCGTAAGATTTCTGATCCTCAAAGGTTCTTTCGATCATCTTGCGGCCCTTCTCGCGGATCTTGTCTTCTGCCGGACCACGGAAATCTTTTATTACATTTAAAAGCTTTTCCATAGCATCTCCCCAGTCGGCTAAAAGGCCGTGCAATATTAATCAGTTAAACGTACAATGAAAAAATAAGGCAGCATCAATGTAGCCCACTAGGGACCCCCGGTCAAGTATTTCAGATGTCCGATAAATCCTCTCAGATTACGATGGAGAGATAACAAGGGAATGGCTGCTCACTTCTCACAACCACTCCTTAATAAGCACCGGAAAGCTGCTCCCTAGAAGTATTTTCAAAAAAATAGCGCATTACAGGAAAAGCCCTCTATCCCTGGATTGAGGACTTTTCCTGGACGAAGATTCTCTACAGCTCAACCGTTCACGACCAAAATTGGGGTATGCACTTGTTTCCTCCGACCTCCGCGCCCACTGGCTAATTGACAAACAAGTGCTCCGCGGATAGGCATTCCATGGCGGACAGGCCAAGTCTGCGCGCTCTGGCCCGCCATCCCCCAACCACCTTTCGCACCCTGTCGATGATCTTCCTGGCGCTCTCAGCGTCCAATCGATAAAAACATGCTGTTTCAAATACAGTCTCAATGTCCGGGCGACGTTCAATGAGGTCTAAGGAAAGGACGTGTTCGTCCTTCTTGAAGGAAGGGTTAAGATCGAAGGCGGGGGCAAGATGCCAACCAGCGGGGCTACGGAGAAAGCCGTGGTTGCGCAAATGATCGTCCCGGTTGGCTGTCATCACGTTGAAAACGACGCGGGTGAAGAGTTCCTCCAGATCATGCGTCAAGTGACCGGGCTCGCCATACGTGGCGATGAATTCCGCCAACTCCAGATAACTCGCATCTTCGGTATCGACACGCCCGAGCATGGTCATGGCCGAGGTGAAAAAGCGTCGCTCGTCGCCGCAACGATCAAACCGCTTGACCATGAATGTATGGTAGCCCCCTCCGACACGCATGATGCGGGATTCGGGAACACGGAGGCCGCATTCTCCCGCCAGATCATGAAGCAGCTTTTCCCATAGGGCGACGTCGTAATCGTCCTCGGCCGACGGAAACTTGGCGATCCAGAGACTGCCGTCCTCTGCCAGCAGGTTGGCTTTAGGGCGTGCGCCGCCCAGAGAAGCGCCGGGGGCTACGAGGACTTTCAGCCACTCCTTGACCCTCCCAAGGTCATCCTGCTTCGGTCGGGTCAACTCGAATGCGACCTGTTCCAGTTCGGCCATCCTGGCCACGGGGGGCGCCGATAGGGCTTCGTCGGCTAGAAACGTGGGGGCGCCCGGAAGGGTAAACCGCAGGGCGCCCATGCGTGTGCAGTCCTGAACCCCTAGTAGGAAATCCCATGGCCCGAGTGTTTTCGGCGGCCGGCCTTCTTCCTTGGCCTCAATCGCCTCTCTGCGTTTCATCAGAACCTGCCCCCAGCGGTCGGGGCATGAATCCATAAACACGCCGAAGTTGGATTGGGCTGGGAAGAACTCACCGGGAAATAGATCAATTTCCGGGTCGAGGGGAAAGGCATGAGCATGCTTGAGCCATGCTGGCTCGTAGGCAAAGCGAATGGCGCCGCGATCGCCTCGCGAAAGGGTCCCGATGCGCTGAAGAGGGCCGAAGGCCGGATCATCGAGCCAAACCCAGAGTTCTTCGTTTCGGGCTCTAGTCATTATCGTTGCCTGTTGTGCCCTTACGTCGGGGGGCACGGCGCCGCAGAGGCAGCGACTCGTCCTGAAGGCGCCGACCGACAGCATCCTCCTTAGCCACCAAGGACAAATCGTCGACCAACCCTAATACGCGCAGGACCTGCACGTAGATGCCCAAGGCGACGGACGGGTCGCCCTTTTCCACCTTGTAGAGCGTCGGACGTGAAATGTCGGCCCTGACACAGACTGTTTCCACGGAAAACCGTCGGCGCAGTCGCGCTTCCCGGAGCCGTTGTCCGAGTGCTTCGAGTTCCCGTTTCGAGCCGGGATAAATGTGTGTTGTTTTCTTTGGCATAACGATAATAAAAAATAACAATAGACAGAAAAAATGTCAATTTTTATTTACATTGTCGCTTGTGAGCGCCCTGGTTTTCCCGGGCTCTTAAAATGAGACCACTCGATCATAACGATAATAAAAGTTAACACAAGGCCCTTTTATTGTAAAGTTTCTAGACACTACCTTCACTTTAGTGACCTCGTGTCTCATGTTCTTATAATTTCAAGAGGTTTCAAAAACAGAAATTTTATAAGGCGCCATTTTTATGCTATTTTTTGCAAATTGCCGTGTCTGCAATAAGCTAACCGGACAAAACTGATCCCTATTGCAAAAAAGTTTAGTGAACTTTCCGCCAAAATATCGCCGAAAGCCGCAAGGAAAGAAGAGATGGAAAAGATGACCACTGTTTTTTTGGATACAGAGTTCACTCATCTTGATGCCCCCAAACTCATCAGCATCGGCCTTGTGTCTATATGTGGCCGGGAATTCTATGCCGAGTTGACCGATGGTTGGGGCCTGCAGGATTGTAGCTTGTTTGTCCTGGGGCAAGTACTGCCCTTGCTCGACAATGAAGATGCAAAAACAGTCCTTCGCAGTTGTCTAGGAGATTTGTTCGACGTGTTGCGGTGGCTAACGGCCGAGAATCTTGATGAACGAAGAATGCTCCTCGCTAGCCCGGCAGTTCAACGCGCAATGCTTCATGAGCATCGCTGGGCACTTGAACACACTGGAATGATCGATTTACCGGCCGCGGCTATCCCTCGCCTAGCAGAGTCTCTATCTAGATTGGAACTGGCCGAATTGATCAAAGGGAAAGTTGGGCGCACCCGCCGGCAGGCAGCAAAAGAACTGGCCACTTGGTTTGCTGAATTTCATGGCCCTGTTCGGATAATCGCCGACAGTCCGCTCGACCACCAAGTTGCCCAGAGACTCTTGCGTTCTTTGGGGGGCTTTCCCCCGGACCTGTACTTCGGTCTTCTATCGGACCTCGGGCTCACAATTAATCACGAAGTCCGGGAGGCCTTTTTCATTGGCGGCGGCCGGCGGCATCATGCCCTCGACGACGCCAGGGCATTACATCGATCGTCATTATGAGCTTTGCCAATTTTTTTCTGACAAGGAGAAACACCATGAGCCGCGCCACAAATGCCATTTGTGGTGATTTTGCTCCCTTTTTTCCAGTCCAAACTCGCTCGGACATGTAATACGCTTCTGCAAACAATTAAGGCGTTAATCCCTTCTGCTTGTCTGCCACCAGTATCACATAAGCGGACCATATCCGATTTCGCCATACCTGCAACAACCCGGTCCCTTCTGGCGCTCCCGGGTCTCCCGCTTGATAGTTTCGAAGAACTCATCCTTCTCAGCCACGATCTCTTCTTCACCGGTGCGAAGTTCCTGCAAGCCCCGGGTGATGGACTCGTTTCGATCCCCATCAGCCATCAAAACCTCCTTTTGCTGGAACCGAAAATAACATCCTTTTCGATATGCGCATTATAGGCGGCGATGGCTTCTCTGTTCTCTCTACGCTTGCGCTCTTCGACCTTTTTTCATAGGAATATCCTAGATTTGGTTGACCATCGATATTTCACCAGGCGAAAGCATTCATGCTAGCACCCCGTCTTTTTTAGGCGTTAGCGATAATTCCCGCCAGACACCTGCGTCCGGTAATCTGGGAGGCCGCATTCGTCTAATCGTCTAATTAATGCGCCGAGGAAACTTAAATAAGAAAAGCACTTATTTAAACTTACGGCAGTATCTTTAAATAAGATACGGAATCCATAGCGCGAAATTTTCAACCTGAAAAAGTAAAAGTTTCAAGATTTCAACATGTTACACGAAATTTACCATACAGCTTGGATTTTGTATGGTATCACTCTGAATTTTTGAGTGCAGTGGGGGCCGATAGGCGCCATCGTCGCTCTCAAAACAAAAGGATCGATACATGACCCTGCACGGCGGGCGGCTTAAAAATAGCGATCACTCAGAAAGAAGCCCCCTCTCGCGAAATGAGGCACGCATAATATACATTTTTGTATACAACATTCTTGTATACAAGGTTTTCGCGTATTTTCAGGAAATTAGAAATCTGAGGATCCGCTTTAAACCGATAAGTTGTCGTTTCAAGCTCAGAGTCCTCGAATCCTTAGTCAAGGACCCTCAGAAATAGGAAAGGCCCGACGATTCTTCTGGTGGGCCTTTCGCATCTGACGATTGGTTTATTTTAGGAAAAGCCCAATGCCTCATTCCTGCCAAAACTTCCGGGTCAACACATCGCAGGCAGTCAGCTTCCGTCCATACGCGGCCCCAGTGTCGATGGAATAGCGGCCAGCCTCAAAATACGGCTCACCGTCAGGTGTAGGATGGTGCCCGACCACGTGGATCGCTGCCTTCCCTGGTGGACAATATCTCTCCCATAGCAATGTTTCCTTTTGCTCCGCCAGGGAGCGCCCCTCAATGGCCCCGGCATGAACAAACAGGAACTCGCCCTCCCTATACCAAAGCTTTGTTTGAGCCAAAAAATCGACGTGCGTAAGTGGGATTAAATCCCAGGGGATCTCCTGGTTGCGGATTTGTTCCTTTTTTACACCGTAGCTTTCAAGGGTATCGAAACCATCATTGCCGACCCAGATTTCTAAATCCGATCTGTGCCGAGTCTGTATGTGGTAGCCTCGGTCTAACTCGGCTAGCCGCTTCCAGCGAGGAAGACGAGCAGGGCTGTCGAAAGCCAATGCATCCAACATCATCTCTCATGGTTTCCTCGCAGAAAAACCGTAGCAGGAAAACGATCGGCAATGCTCAGAAGGTAATCTATCACCCCCTTGCTGTCCGGTCCCCTATCTATAAAGTCGCCCAGGAACACTAGGCGATCATTTGTTTCTGGCCCGACGATCTCCAGCAGTCTTTCCAGTTTTGCCAAGTGTCCATGGATGTCGCCGATTGCAATGAGCTTCATAGTTACACCTTGATGATCGGCGATGGGTTAAAGCTGTTTTTGCCGGTTTGGCAAAGGTGGTCACTTAGCTAATCTTCCTAGTCTCTTCCCAATTTCTGTAAAGATTCAACCAAGAAGCTGACATTTTGGTTTCAAGCAAATTCGGTCGAAGATTCTTTGGAATGAAATGTCCTGATTGGAACCGACCGCAAAATGTGCAACACCTATCAACCAATTCCAGCATGTCATCTTCTGACGCAGGGAGCTTATTGTAACCGACACCCCAGCCCGCTATCCTGTCGATGCCACCAGCAATTGCACAGGGATAGTATCCCATCGGCGTCAACCCCATACCACATTCTTCCATAATCGCGCAGCCATTCCGGTAGTCTGCACCAGAAAAGCTTGGATCATCGCATGGTGCGAGGTTGAAGGGGCCGAAGGTGCTTTGAACCTGCCCTGTTTTTCTGGAATTTTCAATCCAGATATCTTTAGGCAGTAAAGCCAAAACAGAACGGACCTTCTCTCCGTAACCATTGGTCACAACCTCAATCAAACAACCAGGGTTCCATTTGTGATATCTGAGCAGACGTTCTATGATTTCGTGAAATTGGGGGTGCAGGGTAGGTTCGCCGCCAAGGACTCTGATGCGGTCCCAGCGATGCTTGCAAGCAATCGATTCATCAACGAAATCCTCAATTCTCTTCATCGAAATATGCAATGTCTGAGGCGCTTGTGAGGCTGAGCGGTTGCAGTTCAGGCAATGCAAGTTACAAAGGTAAGTAATATCGATCTCTATGAAATTCCGGCTACGCCTGTACTGTGGACCCAGTATTTCGGTTAAGAATTTGGAAACTCGACATTTCCGATACCTGGAGCGCAGACCGTACCAAAACTTCCCCCAAAAAAGCCATTTGGACGGATAAACTGAACTTCGTTTGAAGCTTCCCGCCAATCGGTCACATTTTTTTCGCGCCAATTCCATCAATTCCCCAGTTGTCTAAAACCTCTTCAGACGTCACACCGAAACACTTGAAAGCGCGATCAAGATAAGCAGCTATCTCTTCATCATTCATCTCACAGCTGTATCTTCGCCAGAACCATTGAAGCCCTAGAACTTTTTCCCTTGAGCGAGGAGAGGATAACGTTTGTCTTTCGACACCATGATGCCAGGTGGCTGTCCACTGCTTAGTGTATGCCACTTTAATGGATGATCGCAGTAGCCTGACAGCCAGATCCCGGTCGTTCATGCTCGGCAAGCCATCGGTAAAATCCCCGGCTCTCTCCAATGCAGATAAGGAAACAAAGGTATTGGATCCTTGTAAGCCTGGGTTCCCGCGCAGGAAATCAGAGTCTTGCAGGCCGGTTGGCAACATGCGTGGTTTGGCCTTTCCCGAAGCGACGCGTCGAAGGCCTGAGACGACAAGGTCCGCTCCCGTTTCCCTAGCCTGAAACATATTCAGCGCGATGTGGTCTTTGTCCCACTCATCGTCATCATCAAGGATTGCGACATAACCATCAAATCCGTAATTTCTCAGGTACCTCAAGCCGGTATTCCAAGCGCCTGCCGCACCTGGGCTTCTCTTGTTAGGCATGATTTCGATCGGGATGTCGCCCAAGATCTTTGGCAATTCAAGCAATCTATCTTCTTCTATAGGCCTACCATCGTTTACCAGAACAACCAGATCGGGAGACAGAGTTTGGCTTCGAATGCTCGGCAAAGCCCTTTGCGTCAGAAGTTCCCAACGGTCCTTCGTTGCAACAAGGGCGGCGCAAATATAACTCGGTCTGCTTGTCATGCCAGATGATGTATCCTGGTGACAGTGGACACTCTCGCTTGGTAAACTGCCAGGCAGGAGAGTGACAATGAAAAGACAGCAACGGTATACGCCTGAGTTTCGCACTGAGGCGGTGAAAATGGTAACGGAACAGGGTCTATCGCAGCCGGAAGCAGCCAAACGGCTTTCGATACCCAAGGGCACACTGGCGAACTGGGTAGCGGAATCCAGGGCAGCCAACCTTTCAATAGCGCCTGGGGCGCTTTCTGCCGATGAACTGGCGAAAGAAAATTCCCGGTTGCGCAAGGAGCTTGCCGAGGCCCGCATGGAGCGTGACATCTTAAAAAAGGCGACGGCGTACTTTGCCAGGGAGTCGCTGCCCGGTACGCGTTCATGAAGCAATGGCGACTCCACTTTCCCGTTACGATCATGTGTCGGGTTTTCGATGTGTCCCGCAGCGGCTTTTACGCCTGGCTGACACGAGAACCGTCCCAACGTGCGCAAGAAGATGAACGCCTCAAGGTTGCTATCAAGGCCGCCCACAAGCGTACTCGCGAGAGTTACAGCTCGCGGCGATTACAGCCGGAGCTGGCGGCTGAAGGTTTTATCGCCGGACGGGATCGCATTGCCCGGTTACGCCGGGAATTGGGCATAAGGTGTCGACAGAGGCGCAAATTCAAGGCGACAACGAATTCAAAACACAACCTGCCGGTGGCGGAAAACCTGCTGGAACAAACCTTTACCCCCAGCGCGCCGAATGAGGTCTGGGTTTCAGACATTACCTACATCCCTACTGGCGAGGGCTGGCTCTACCTGGCAGGGATTAAGGACGTATTCACCTGCGAAATCGTCGGCTACGCCATGGCGGAGCGCATGACGCAGGAGCTGACCAGTCGGGCGCTATTCCGGGCGGCGCAACAGAAACGGCCCACGGCCGGGCTGATCCACCATTCGGACCGTGGCAGCCAGTATTGCTCCCACGACTACCAAAATCTCCTTGTGCAGTTTGGTATGAGGCCGTCGATGTCACGCAAGGGCAATTGCTATGACAATGCACCGATGGAGAGCTTCTGGGGAACCCTCAAGAATGAACTGGTGCATCATTGCCGCTACGCGACCAGGGCCGAGGCTGAAGCCTCTATCCGGGAGTACATCGAGATATTCTACAACCGCCAACGGCGTCATTCGCGCCTTGGCTATTTGGCGCCGGCCGTGTTCTTGCAAAACTTCAACCTTCAGACAGCGGCCGCTTGAGATGCGAGTGTCCACTATTGACAGGACACGTCAAGAATCTCATGCTGCAAATGCGGATCTTTGGAGAGAATCAGCTTAATCAGCCTTTCTTTTCTCAAGCGGACCTCAGGCGTGCGGACTGTAGTCGGCTCGTGATAATAAAAATAATCCTGGACAAATGTCGGAGACGAAGAAGCCTCAACCATAGGGATCATGGTTGCATAATCGGTGCACTCATCAATCCAATCTTCATCAATTTTCAGATACGCATCGGGAAGGGAATCAAAAAGCTTTTTTTGGAAAGAGCGCAGATGAATCCAAACGTCGCTACCCCATTTCCAGCGGATATCTTCGAAACTAGGATTGTAAATCTTAAGCGGTTTATCGGGTCGGAACATCCCACCAAGAATTACGTCATGTCCGGAAATCTTCTTTTCGCGCAGCATTGACACAGTTTTTGGATTGATTAGTGCGTCATCAAGGTCAAGGATGACGATCAGGCTCTCTGGGTTGGTACAGATATCTCTAATCCCGGTGATAAAATTGGGGATTCGGCCAACTTTCACGTGGCGACGGATCAAGGTGGCACGTGAACCAAAGGGCTTTAAATAATGCTGGAGAAGAGTAGCATCAGTTGTATCCGAAGCATCGTCAATGACAACCAATCCAAAACTCTGTTCATCCTGCATCTTGAGGCTGGCGATGCAACGCCTCAGCTTTTCTTTTGGTGTATTACGACCCTTAAGCAGGAAGACAATATCTTCGCCCCTAAAAGCATAAGACCATGACTCTTCCCCTCCTTTCAAATCCCACTCTTTCAGCTGAAAGGATGGCAGGCTTGCCTGTCCAATCAGGTCGCGAATAACTGCCAACTTGTCGGATTTATTCTTCCAGAAATTTTCAGGGTGAACGTAGAAACTTCGTTCATCCCCCCCTCGAAGGGTTCTAAACGAATTACGCTTCTGAAACAGTTGAAGCGAGCGGTGCCAGGTCAAATTGAGTGCTCCGTCGAACACACTATTGGGCAGGGGAAGACAGGACCTTATTCGGTCAAGATCGAGCAGACCACAACGCACCTCTGGGACATATTCACCCGGGGGAGCCCCATAAGGGTTCCGGGTCCCTTTAGGATGTGGGATGTTGAAAGCGACACCGAATGTATCCTGCTGACCACAACATGCCTCAATCATTTCGGTCAGGTAGTCATGTTCCATGTCACGCCTGCCAATCAGCACATCGACATCACATTGCAAGACGTACCGCGTCCTGACCTGATCGAAACCCCATAGCTGTGATGCGACAGGGGCAGATTTGGTCGTATGTGACGCCAAGCAATCAAGGTCAAACCATCTTGAATTAATCTCCCGAATAGTTTCTTTATCTTCAGGCATGACCATCAGGCGGTTGATTACCCCTGCCGCTCTTAGCCTTCTCGCCTTTTTAATGAGCAGCTCAAAATTGCCAGGGCAGTGTTGCCGCAAAAAAGGTCCCTTGTAAGGGTCGACGAGCAACAAAACTTCCCGGAACTTGCGCGGCTTGGACAAGAGCGAAACAATGTACCGCACCTGGTGCTCCAGAGATTCGGCATCCATTGAACAACACTTGATTAATAAAGTGACGTCTTTCGCGCATGGCAGTTCAACTGGATCCGGACACGTCGCTTTTTGCCATTGAGCCTGTACATGCGTCAAGATAAGTTCACGGTAAAAGCTCTCGAAACCGGGGATCTCGCTGAGAACATCCTCCTGTCTACGTTGATCTTTTCTTCGCAAAAATTCCCCGTCGGGACAATTCAAGGCAGCAATTGCATAAAGACGTGCCGCCGAGTCCCTGAAATAATCTGCCCTCATGGCTACGATATCCTTGCCGATATCCGCCATAAATAGCTTCCCATCCGGAGCGATTCTGAAATTTTCGCGTTTAATATTTTTGCAAACAAATCCTTTTGTTAAGCAAAAAGCCAGAAACTCATGCGCTTGGGCAATGGAAATCTGGTTGACAGGTTCTGAGGGTCGATAAGGATAACGACAAACCCAACTCCCATCTGCAAAAACCCAATCAGGACTTGGGAGGAATGGGAATGTCATTTTTAGAATTTTATTAAGTTCATCAACTCCGGCATCGGATAGCTCCTCAGGATAAAAGTGTTTTTCCACAACCCCTTCTATCCGCCGGACAATCCCTTCCTGACCATGCCCGAGAATTTGCCCACCTAATTTTTTTATCTTAACCCATAAGCCTGCGGCTTGATACAACTTCTGCCGCGTCAATTTATGCCGGGAAGCCGCTAAATTTCGCTCTGTTTCGCATCCGATTAGGGAATAGTCACAATAATATGCCGATTCAAGAATGGCCCCTTCATGCGCGTGATTCAACAAAAGGTCTGTCACAAGCCAATGATCCTCTGCGCTTCTGATATCAGGATAACGCCAGCCGCTACGCGCAGAGAGCAGCAGATTGCATGATGGAAGTTCATTTGTGGCCGCTCCAGACGCCATGTCTTTAAGAATCGAAAGCACAAAATGATCATTCAGAAGGTCTTTGGTTGCTGGGTTTTCTCTGCAGATTAACTGGCCATTTTGCACTAAGCGGTTTCCCCCAATGACGTATCGAGCGTTCGCCATTTCTCCCCTGTTACATGCAGCAGCTAAAGAGGCTGAACCGGTAAAACGGTCATCTGCATCAAGTCGAGCAATCCATTTGGCCTTGGGAAAGTTTTCATCGACGAAATCGAGAATGGCGTTACGTGTCCGCGCCGGGGTCCCGCAATTCCCCTTAATAACAACCATTTCCGGGCGAGTCAGATATTCATCAACGCAAATTTGCCAATCATCTGAGGAGTAGTCATCCAGAAGCACAACAGCGAGTTTCCTGCCCGGAAGTTCTTGCTCAAAAATACTATCGAGGCATCGCCTTATCGTAGATGCCTGATTGTGCAACCCGACCCCTACGATGACCTCCGCGTCAAAAGAGGCATTCAAGTTTTTTGGATGGGTTAGCTGAATATTGCGTGGGCAGAGATTCATGGCAAACTTTCAAAATCCAAATTAAATCGAATATCTTGATTTGACATGCCCATCGGAGATCCTGTCAAATCTTTCCTGGTCTTTGTGAAATGCCCGCCCGGTTAGCCAGGCGGGCATTTCGCGTTAAAGAAAGAGTTAGGTTCGGGAAAGCCACTATCACTGCTGATCTAGTCGCCACCGTCGACTGCATCGCCGAATGTAATCATAGTAATCCTGCTCATCGTTCGACAGGTCGTCAATACCCTCGATGATCATGGTCTCTGGCCAGTCGAGGCCATCATCCAGGTCGCGTGCCAGATCAGAGCCGGAAACATCAGGCGGCGCGGCGGGCCAATGTTTGCAGCAGTTTAGCAAATGGTCCAAGTGCTTTACTACTCGCCGCCTGTAGGGAATTTCCTCGGCATATGTCTTGCGGAGTCCAGCGTCCAGATCATCCCACACAAGAGCATTTTCAATGCGAAGCAGCACCTCCAAGTTGTCTTGTCGCTCGGCAGCGAGGACATTTTCGATCTGGTCGATTTTTTTTCATAATTCATGACACTTCAAATAAAGCCCATCTGGAGAACCGGGTGGCTTTTTCGAGTTTAAGGAGTGGTGATTCGCAGGAATTGACCCGCATGGGTGAATGTCAGCTAAACCTGGACTGTCCCTGGATGGGGACTACCCCAGGCCTTTGCGGCACGAACCTGCATGGTTTCCCCCTGAAACGTATGCGGCCTGTTTAAACCTCATTAGCCACGCACTGTCTCTAATTGTCAGTGACATGTCTCCAGACGCCTTAAGTATATAGTCCAGGGAAAGATTGACTGAATGTATCACAACTCCTCCTTGACTCCAAAGGTAAACCGACTGGTTAGCCGCCGACATATTCTGAAACACCTAAAGTATGGGAAAAAATTTCCAAAAGCTACCAAAACATAGATGAACAAAATTAGTTCTATGACTTTAGTAATTTCCGCAAGTACTTGATAGGATTCTTAATTTCTTTCAAATTATTTTCTTTTTTGCGACGATCTATTATCTGCTTTTCCAATTACCCCACCTCACTTTCAGGCACAGGCCTGTAAACGCTTTATAAACTGTCCCGCCATTAGGCAAACACGGTGGTGATTTAGACTCAGCATGTTAGGAAAGTTATAAACCATGATATTTTTGGAAAATTTATGAAATTTATTATTTTTACTATTTTTAGTAATTAATTCACTCTCTGTTTCCCACACTAGTGACAAAATTTGAAACCATTTCAATGATTCTGATGATATTTTGCGGGTCTGAATTTAAGGAAAGATTAAACGCTGAAATTACAATATTATCTACGCTTCAAATCTCTGGCGTCCAGACGCTCCCCGTCTGCTAATAAGATATGCTCACGATATTTTTTCCAACTCCCCTTAGCCAAGACCTGAGCTTTTTTCATATCTTTAATAAAAAAGTCAAATTGCAAAGTCGCAAGAACCGTAATTTTTCCATTGTTTACAATTGTGTCATTTGAGGAGATTAGGAAAAAATGTAGCAATGTTCCCTCAAGGTCTCCTTTCCAATAGCAAAGAACATTGCCATTTTCAAAGCTTGTACAAAAAAATCCTGGCAAATTACCAATGGTTATGGTTTTCATCTGACTTTATCTCCGCATGCTATTTTGCGTCATTTTCTACATGTAAAAGAAATGAGTCTTGTCTCTTACCCAGCGTTCCGTCCTTTCGAAATCTTGTTCCCCATATCCTGAAACACATCTCTGAGTCATAAAGATAGATACTGGCGCCATCAATTCGCGTTCGCACCATTTGCCCCTGCGACTTTAGAATGACGATATCACCTTTCTCAATTCCGAGGACATCCCTACAGAGCTCCGCTTTTTCAGCTTCAAGGGACATCTCCCAAATTTCCAGCCTCTCCTCCATTTTGCGCCAAGCACGACGGGCACTGAGAAAGGGGCCCGAATCTCCCTCTCCAAACCACAACCTGTCCGCCAAGGCCAGGCGATCATCGGGGATTCCCCTCTCCATGTCATACAAAGTGGCCACCAATGAATCGTATATGTGCTCAACCTTTTTTAAGGCTCTCAAGCGATCTGCGAAGGGACGTACCTTCACTTGGGGCACGACCGCGGGTAATTCAATCTTGCTTTTTGGCAGTAATTCAGCCGGGACTAGTTGTTGTATTGGAAGATGCACCGTATCGAATCGGTCGGGTCTTGAATCCCAGATCCTCCTTACCTCGCATTGAAGCCATATATCCTGATTAGAAACGCAAAGTAAAGTATTCACACTGGCACATGATCCAGGGGTGTCCACATAGCGAACGGACCAAGCAAAGTCAGATCCCTTGAGTTCCGATGTGACGTACGGAAGCCTGTTCTCATATGCCAGCAGACACAAGTGAGCAACTCTCTGCTGGAGCTGCGAAGAAAGTCGGAGCGTAATAATTGGTCCTGGGTCGTATTCACTTTGGCGATCTTCCCGCTGGAAAAGCACTATCTGATCTTTGGCCAGGGGCAGGAGTTTTGTTACCAGACCACTGATACTCTGAAAAATCCCCGTTCGACTACGCACCGCGTTACTTCCCTCTTTTATCCACTTTTCATAACGATTTTGTACCAAAATCAGGATATGGGCGGCCAAGGCGGCGTCTATGGAGCGGATACCGTCATATGCGAGTTCACATTGAGTTGTCTCCACTCCGGCGATAGACAATTCCTGCAAAACGTTTTTCAGAAAGTCCTTCTGCAGCTTTGAAAGTTTTATCAATGCGCTCCGCCCAGACTCGTCTTTTTTGGACTGACGGCGCTTTATGCGCTTTTCGGTTTGCTCGCAAAATGCTCTAAGGGGCGGGTGCTTGGGGACCCTGCCCGCTTTTACCATTGCCCAATACCCTCTCGGTGGCTTTGGCACTTGAAGGCGACGGCACAATTTCCCTAGAGCCACATCGGAAATCCCTAGCTCCTTGGCAACTTCCGTAGCAGGTCTCTCCCAGATCAGAACAAACAACTCCTCGCGATCAATCTTTTTGCTCTTCATCTTTTTGCCATTCGCTCGGCCGCCATCTCGCAATGACTCGTCGTCATCGCATGGGCAGCATAATCATCGCTAGTTTCAGGCCCTACCGAACCTTTTTCCTACGAACTAGCTAGCCCCTTTGCAATATCCCTGGATTTTGAAATAAGCATTTTCGTCACGAGGTCATGTTTTAAGTGGATCGTGTCTTTTCAACTATTATCTTCCTTAAATTTTCGTTATTCATTATAATAACGGATATCGTTATTTTTATAAATATCAAAACAAGAGGCTTGAAGTGGAAAAGAGAGTCACCTTAAAAACCGTCCAAGAAGCTATTACCACCCTACAATCGCAAGGTGAACGAATATCCCAACGAAAAATAAGAACTTTTCTGGGCGGCGGCAACCCCAATGAAATCAACCGTCTTCTCAAACAAATCGAAGCGGCTGATTCCGACGGAATTGAATTGCCAGCAGAGCTGCCGCCAACCTTGGTAAAGGCCCTCTTAGCAGAAGTCACGAATTTGGTAATAAAAGCTACCGAAAGTCTACGCAAGGAAGTGGAGAAAACTCAATCGCGGGAATCCGAAGCTTTGGAGGATCTGACCAAGTCTGAACAAAAGGTCGAAACTCTGGAGAAACAGCTTAAAGAAGTCATCGACGAGGCAAACCGGGGCCGACAAGAAGCCGAAAAAACTGCTGCAATCTCGGCCAGGGAAATCGCAGATTTAAAAAACCGTGTTGGCCCTTTGGAAGCCGAACGCAAACATCTTATTGAAGCAGGAGAAAGGGCAAGGATGGAGGCTGCAAGAGCACTTACGCGGGCGGAATCTGACTGTCAATCTTTGGAAAAAGCTGACGCCAGAGCGCGAGAACTCGAGGTTCAGTTGACGAAAATGCAGGAAGAAAAATTTCAAGCAGAACGAGCCAGGGCTGTTGCTGAACAGCGAAGCAATGGCCTTGAAGAGTCCTTGTTGGAATTAAAGAAGGAAGCCAAAGATACCATTGGCGAGCAAAAAATTGAAATTCAGGAACTCCGGGCCACTAATTTCGAACTACAAAAATCACTGGCTCTGGCTGAGCGGGAAATTGAAAAATTGAAGTTCAGTAGCGGGTTAGAGTAAATCATGCGTTTGTTAGCAATTGGGGACATTCACGGCAGTAGCGAAAAGCTCGAAACTTTAATCGGAAAGATCGATCCGAGGCGAGACGACCAGTTGGTTTTCTTGGGGGATTATATCGATCGTGGCCCTAATTCATGTGAAGTCATCGAATTTCTAGTGAATTTCCAAGAGAATTTTCCCAAAACGGTTTGTCTACGAGGCAACCATGAGTGGCTAATGCTTGACGCTCTCTGGGAAGCCGGAATCGACACAGGCACGCCTTTACTTAATTCCTGTTCAAGCCTCTGGCACCGGGAAACGGCATGGATGCCCACCTCGGAAGACAAGAACATTTTGCTTTGGCTGCACAACCACGGCTATGCGACTCTGAAAAGTTACGGCATTTTTCTGAAAAGAGACCATAAAGGCTTGAGGCTGGACGATTATCGCAGAGCATTCGAGCCAATCCCTGCCAAACATATCGAATTCCTGGCATCTACCCAGCTCTGTTATGAGAAGGGTGATTTCCTTTTTGTTCATGCAGGGGTAAATGCAAGCAAGAGCCTAGAAGAGCAGGATCCTTATCATCTGCTGTGGTCCAGGGAAGGATTTTGGCAATATTGTGCCGGCTGGAACCGGTGTGTCGTCCACGGGCACACTCCGGTTTCCAGCCCACAAATCAGCAAATTTGAGATTGCACTCGATACCGGCGCAGTAGCTGGCGGAGAACTAACAGCCTGTGATGTATATACTGGTCACCTTTGGCAGGCATGAAAGCGCTACAGAATTTCCGGTTAGTCTTTCATGAGCCGCTCCATCGAGTCGACGATTTTTTGCAGTGGCTCTCTATAGTCTTCTGCTTCTGTCTCATCGTATTTTCGACCTGAAATGGATGGATCAAGATGATTTGTCAAACGATCTGCTTCCCTGGCTAGTTGCAATTTTCGGCCTGTAGTAATAAAGGAACGCCGTAATCCGTGCACTGTCATTTTAAGTCCTGTCTTGTCTCTCAAAGATTGCGCCGTCAGTCGAACATGTCCCGTTTTATTCAGTCGAGAAGAAGAAGCAAAGACCCATGGATTTTCATCAGGCACTTCTTGCCGTCGCCGACGGATTATTTCAATTGACTGCCGAGCAAGTGGGACATGTAAGTCTTCGCGGTTCTTTGTGTCCGGAATTCGTATCTCATTTTTTTCTAAGCTAACTTGATCCCATCTGAGTGCAGAAGCTTCTTGGCTTCTCAATCCTTGGTATAATGCCAGCAAATAACAATCCCGCGTGGCCGGATTAAACGTCTGGATTCCTATATAAAACTTCCTGAAATCCTCATTCCGAAGACATTCATTGCGGGTTTTAATTGGGGCCAGAATCCCGGCTTTCTTATCCATCATTGACTTTAAGGGGTTGGAAGGCATAGCACCTGGGTATTTAAAGCAGGCATGGTTAAGGACTGCATTGAGGATCACGAAAGCGTTCCGCGCCGCATAGTTGCCGTTGGCTATGGAGATCTTAGTGTGGAGATCAATCAGTAAAACATTAGTAAGTTTTTCTGCAATTTCTGGCAAAGTCATCTTATGCCAACATTGAAAATGTTGATTGAATCTTCTTTCGTAGTCTGTTTTTGTAACCTCTTTACGCTTATTCCCTCTTGGAGTATTCTTTTCAGAAAGATATTGATGGAACATTTCAAGTAGGGTCACATCCAAACCTTCTACTTTTGTTTTGCTACGTTTCAGTTCCAGACGTCTTCCTGGCACAAACGTCTTTCCCCTATCATCATATCCCCCAACCAGTTTCTTTGCTTGAGACAGGGTTATGTCACCAAAGCGTCCTATAATTTCGCGAACGGTTCGATATCCCCTCTTTGCACTTGCATCTTTCACGTCTACTTTGCAGAAAAAGGTTTTGCTGATTTTGCCAACCCTCAGTCCCAGACCAGCGGTTTCAGAGTCGAAATAGTCAATCGGTCGTCCCGTGAACTGCAAGTTCTCAATATCCTCTTTGGTAAATTTAATCCTTGGCATATTGCTCCTCAAGTGTTCGTACCTTTAACACGTTTTATCCGGTTTAAAGGGCTAGGTATGAAATGGGTACGACCAGAAATAAAAAAGCTGCTAAACCTATGCAAAAGTTTTAGCAGCAAAAAAATTTTGAATCAACAGGTAAGTTATTGATATTATTGCTAATTATGAATAAATATGACTCCTTACAAAAAGTTATTAATTGATCAGATCCTTATGGTTTTGTAGAGGAAATTCTTGAACTTGTAGAATTGCCGCCGCTGATCGGGATCTCCGTTGGGATCGCTGCAGGCGCGCAGCATCTCTGCTGCTTGCGGCATGGTGGAGGCTCCCCGGGCGCGGGCCAGGTCGATCACCGCTGCGACCACGTCGCGGGAGATGCGCTTTTCGGTAAAGGGGGCGTGGACTCCGTCCCAAAAATCGGTTTCCCCACCGAGGATGGAATCGAGCATCTCCCGCGCCACCTGGCCGGTCAGTTTTTCGCTGGCCGGCTCGTCCCCGTTCCGGCCGAAGGAGCCGAGCACCCTTTTCATGTCCTGCTCCGAAATGACCCGGCCATTACGGAAGAACAAAGCCCGCACCAGAATACTGCGCAGTTCCCTTATATTGCCTGTGTAGTAATGAGAGGCCAGCAGCTCCTGGGCACCTCGGGAGAGGGTCGGCGCGTCCTCCTCGCTTTCTTCCGGACGTTTGTACACCTTGTGCAGCTTGCCCAAAAAATGGATGGCGAGGTCGGGAATATCCTCCCGGCGCTCATTCAGGGACGGCACCTCCATGGTCAATTCCGAGAGGCGGTGGTAGAGGTCCTCGCGGAACACCCCCTCTTCGATCAGGCGGTCCAAATTCTTGTTGGTGGCGGCCACCAGCAGCACCCGGGCATACCGGGTCAGATTCTCCCCGAGCCGCACGAATCCGCCATTGTCGAGAAACCGCAGCAACTGCACCTGGGTCTTCGGATCGGCATCACCGATCTCGTCGAGAAACACCAGTCCGCCGTGGGCCTCCTCGAGAATACCTTTGCGATCAGCGTGGGCACCGGTAAAGGCTCCCCGCTTGTGGCCGAACAGCTCCGAGTAGGTCAACTCTCCGCTGTAGGCGGCGATGTTGGTCTTTTTAACCGGCAGTTCCCCTCTCGGATTGATCTTGTCCCGATAGAAATCGTTGAGACGGGAGTAAAGGTTGTTGAACAGGAACTCCTTGCCGCTGCCGGTGTCGCCGGTGATGAGGATCGAGGGCAGGCCGAGGGTCGCCTCGGCCACGTCGCTCTGCCACCACATGGTGATGCGATTGAACAGCGGTGGGGTGATGCGCTGGATGAATTCAACCAGCTCGGTTGCCCGGGGAGAATTGCCGATCAGGTTGCCCAGCTTGTAGCTCGAGACGTTGGGATTTTTGTAGGCTGCATCGCTGCCGAGCCGGTTGACCTCGACAGTCAGCATCTCGATCTGCTGCATGTCGGCAATGTGGCGGGCGATCATGCGGCTGATGATCTGCAGGATCCGCTTGTGCTCGTCGGTGAAAAAGTGGGGACGAAGGCTGTCGAGGCAGATGACCGCGATCACCTGATCGTCGCAGATCACCGGCACCCCGATTTCGCTGCGGATGATGTTGGTGATTTCCCGATAGAACCCTCCCGAACGCTTTTCCTCGATCGTATCCGCCACCACGTAGGGACGCCCGCTATAGGCCACGAACCCGGTCAGACTGCGCTTTTCGGGTGGCAGGTCCCTCCCCCCCACCTGCAGGGGAGGTATGTGTTTCTTCAGCCGCTGCTTGCTCTTTGCGCCCACCAGTTTGCCGTCCGGCTCTTCCACCACCAGCCAGCTTTCCGTCGGCTTGCGGCGCACCAGGGCAATGCTGCCGGTATCGGCCCCGATCAGCTCCGTGGCCTTGGACAGCACGCTGTTGAGGAAGGTCGGCAGACTCTCGAACTTTTCCTGCAGCAGATCGTTGATTTCGGAGAGCACCTGGATTTCCATGTGCTCGTCGCCGATCTCCTGGATAATCCGCTGGGCCATTTCCGCGTGGGCCTCAAGCAGACCCTTTTCAAATTCGCTGAAGTTGTGGGTTCCCCGGGTGTAGTAATTGACCAGGCAGATGACCCGGCGGGTGCGGGGGTCGTAGCGGGGCACCACATAGAGTGACTTCAATCCAAGTTGCTCGGTCAGATAGCGCTTCTGCAGGAATTCCGACGACAGGGTGGGGAAATAGAGGGGATCGAGCAATGTCTCGTCGATGATCACCCCGGCGCTGTTGATGTAGCGCGACAAAAGCGACTGGCCGGGGCCCAGGTTAATCAGCTTCTGGTTCTCGTAGGCCTGCTTGTCTTCCAGCACATTCGAGTAGGAGGCCAGGATCTGCAACCCCTCCTCGCCATTCTCGGTTCCCAGAGGACAGGGCACCAGCACAGCTGCCAGGGCCAGCTTGTCGATCAGCTTCACCGCCGACTGGACCATGTAGTAGGCTGCTTCCTTCTTCTTGCCCTCGTCCACCCGCCGGGCCAGCACCATTTGCTGATGATAGAGCCGGGCCTGGTCGACAGCCGGTGCGATGCCGTCAACGAAACTGCGCAATTGGCGGCACTGGGCAGGATCGACCAGTTGCTCGGGACGGCTGCTGTCCACACACAGGACCCCCACCGCGCGCCCGCGATGAATCAGAGGCAGTTGGTAGCTCGAAAGGGTATGAAACTGCGCCGCGATGTGCCGCACTAACGGATTTTCGAGTTCGGACATATTGCCGAACTGCTGTTCCTCATGGGTGTGATAGACCAGCGACACGGGATAATCGACGTTGTTGATGGGAAAGCTCTGCTCGCGGATCGCCGCCGCCTGGCGGCCGGTGGCCATGGCGCAGGCCAGGCTGCCGCTGGTGAGGTCCTCCAGATAAACCCGGCACATGTTGCGGCCGGTGACCAGGTGGACGGCCTTGGCCAGCACATGCAGAATATCGTCGAGACTCTCCTTGCCGTAGCCGTTGATCTTGGCAGAAAGAAGGGAAAGCTGGGCGTTGATGAAAGGATCCATGGTCGCAACCTTAGCAATGAGTAGAATAATTACTCAATGAGTATAAGGCGGATCGTGACATGATGTAAAGGCTTGGCATACGACGGTCCTACTCCTCATCCTCCCCCCTCACTTCTCACGCCCTTCAAAAAACCCTTGCCCGCAGCGACCATACAGTGTAAGAGGTAGGGCCACCCTCAACCCGACCCTCTCCCTAGGGAAAGGGAGTTATTTATTAAACTTGCAAGGAGCAATCATGGGCCTTCTCGCCAATACCGTCAGTTGCTGTCAATTCCAGGTCGTCGGCACCCTTCCCGAGGGGCATGCCGGGGAATGGGCCGCCGAATGCCTCAGCAAACGGGCTTTCCAGACCATCGAACACTCCGCCGAAGAGCTTTCCCTGGGCTGGGTGGAGCTGGATGACTTTCAATCCGCCGCCTTCGCCGACCCCCGCACCTTCTGCCGCGACCGGTTTCTCACCTTTACTCTGCGTCGCGACCGGCGCCGGGTGCCAGCCGGGCTGTTCAAGGCCCATATGGAGCGGGCCGAACAGGAATTTCTCGCCGCCAACCCCGGCCTGCAGCGGGTCCCCAAACCCCGCCGGGAGGAACTGCGGGAGGCTGTCCGCGGCGCGCTGCTGGCCAAGACCCTGCCGGTTCCGGCCACCTATGATACCGTCTGGGACACGGAAAACGGCGTGCTGACTCTGGCAACCCTCAACAGTCAGGTGATCGAGCAGTTCGAGGACCTGTTCAAGGTCACCTTCGAGGGCTTGAAACTGGTCGCCGTGCACCCCTTTGCCCGAGCCCGGAAGGTGGTGGACGGAAATCTGAGCGAGGCCCTCGCAGCCGCCAACCGCGCCAGCAACGACACTGTGCTCGACCTGATCCAGGACAACCGCTGGCTGGGTTGGGACTTTCTGCGCTGGCTGGTCGACCAGACCATGAACGAAAGCTGCCGCTACCGCGTCAGCCGCCCCGGGCCGGCCAATGAAGGGGAAGAATTCGTCGCCTACATCAATGACCGGCTGGTACTGGAAGGGGAAGACGAGGAAGGACGGCAGAAGGTCACCGTGGCCGGGCCGCAGAACCGCTTCGATGAGGTGATGGCCGCGCTGGAAAACGGCAAGAACATCTGCGAGGCGACCCTTTATCTGGAACAGGACGAAAACCTTTGGAAACTGACCCTGAAGGGGGAGCTTTTCCAGTTCGGTTCCTTCAAGGCGCCGTCGGTCAAGCTGGAAAAGGACGACATGGTCGACCCGGACAGCGAGCGCCAAGCCCTGTTTTTTGAACGGATGTACCTGGTGGAAACCGGCTTGCAGCTCTTCGACAGCCTGCTGGCCGCCTTCCTGCGCCAGCATCTGGAGAACCGCTGAGCATGACGGCAGCCCCCGAGCATCTCTTCGTCTACGGCACCCTGCGCCCGTCCCTCCGCCATCCGGCCCTGCGGCTTTTGGCGGAAGGGGCGGAGCTGCTGGAATCCGGGCGGATGCAGGGGAGCCTTTTCGAAATTGCCGGATACCCGGGAGCCGTGCCATCGGATGACCCCGCGGACCAGGTGCTGGGCGAGGTCTACCGACTGACCGATCCCATCGCGGTCCTGTCCCGTCTGGATGAATACGAAGAGGCCGCCGACCGCTTTCCCGCTCCTCGCGAATATCGTCGCGAGCGGGTGGAAGTAACGCTGGCGAACGGGGAAACGGTCATGGCCTGGGTGTATGTCTACAACCGGCCGACGGACGGACTGATACGGATTGTTGGGGGGGATTATCTGAAATTCGGTGAGGAGTGAGGAGTGAGGAGTGAGGAGTGAGGAGTGAGGAGTGAGGAGTAATTTAAGCCGAAACATATTTAATAGGTATATTTTTTATAGCCTTAGCCTTGGATTCCAACACCTCACCCCTCTCACCTCACACCTCACGCTTTACAGACTGAATCAACTCCCGCCCCTTTTCCTCGCGCATACGGTTCGTCGCCGCCAGGCTGTAGAGGCAGCCGCAGTACTCCTGATGATAGAAGCCTTCCCGTCGCGACACCTCAATCATCCGCTCGATTCCTCCAGCCTTACGCCAGTTGATCTCCCAGTAATCGACCCCAGCCACCTGCTCCACGGCTTTCCGGCCGGAGGCGTTGACCTGGTCCAGATCCTTCCATCGGGAGATGCCGAGGGTGGTGGCGATCACGGGGATGCAGAGTCTTGCCGCCTCCCTGGCTATCTGATTCAGGCGAAAGGTGAAACAGGCCGTGCAGCGCAGCCCCCTCTCGGGCTCCTGCTCGAGACCGAAAACGCGTGAGAACCAGGGCGCCAGCCTGTAATCGGCGTCGATGAAGGGCACCCCCAGCTTCTCGGCGAAAGCCTGGTTCTCTTCCTTCCGTTTGAGATATTCCGTCTTCGGATGAATGTTGGGGTTGCAGAAAAAAACCGTCAACGCCAGTCCGGCTTCGACCAGTCTTTCCATGATCCCGCCCGAGCAGGGGGCGCAGCAGGAATGAAGTAAAACGGATCGGGCGCCGCCGGGTGGCATCAGTGGCGGAGCTGTTTTCCCGGAGGAACTGTTACTCATCACATTTGCCCTTCTGCAACCCGGTTTTTTGGGCTGCCGGTTGCGTCCGAACTAGTATACAACTCTTGAAAAAATAAAGACAAGTCCGTATTCCCAATCATTGTCGTTATCGTTGTCGTAATTATAGATCCCGAATAAATCACATCGATCACGACAACGACAACCGTTCCGCTACCGCGTCACTGACAACGAAAAGTGCCACCAACCAAAGCCGCCTCAGTTTGACCCCGACCCCGATAAATTCCTTCCTCTGGTATAATATAGAGATATCGGCACTTTAAGCAGCATGAACACCTGCTGCAACGATGGGGAGGAGGAGAGCTTTTCATGACCAACCGACCTTTCAGGATTCTGACAGCCGTAGCGGCCTTCGACGGCCATGACGCTTCGATACTGGCCCTGAATTCCGCACTGCTGGTCGCGGAGAGACCGGTTGAGGTGATCTACCTCGGCTATAACATGAGCAGCGAAAAGATTGCCATGGCCGCCCTGCAGGAGGGTGTGGACGCGGTGGCGGTCAGCTCCTACAACGGCGGACATATGGAATTTTTTCCTTACCTGCTGAAACGCCTGAGGGATTTGGGATTACCGGAAGTACCGGTCTTCGGAGGCGGCGGGGGCACGATTCTGGAGGAGGAAGCCGCCGCCCTCGAAGCCGAGGGAATCGCCCGCATTTACCGACCGGGCTGGCCGCTTGATACCATTGTCGCCGATCTCCTCGATCGACTCGACCAAGCCGCCCTGCGACGTCCCTGCTTAGATTCATCCGGCCGGGATTGGATCCCTTCCTTTCCTGTCGACCTCACTCGTTTACTCAGCCTGGTGGAACACCAGCGGGACATGCTTGCCTCCCTGAGCTGGAAAGGAGTCGACGGGGGAAATACCCGGGTTGTCGCTATTGCCGGCGACGGCGGCAGCGGCAAGAGCACCCTGATCGACGAGCTGACGCACCGTTTCCTCACCCATCTGCCGGACAAGCGGATCGCCATCCTTGCCAACGATCCCACCACCAGCAACGGCCGCACCGCCAGCGCCCTGCTCGCCGACCGGGTGCGGATGAATCATATCTACGACCCGCGGGTCTGGCTCCGCAGTGTCGCCACCGGCAGCCCCTACGCCCCCCTCAGCCCGGCCCTGCCCCAACTGCTCGCCGTACTGCGCGGCGGCGGTTTCGACCTGATCGTGGTGGAAACGCCTGGCACCGGCCAGACCGGGCTCGACCTGACCGCCCTGAGGGCCGACCTGCTGCTCTACGTGAAAACCCGGGAGTATGGCGGCGGCCTGCAGCTGCAAAAAGATCAGTTGCTGCGCGACGCCGATATGGTGGTGCTGAACAAGGCCGACCTGGAAGGAAGCGAGGCCGCCTATGGCGACCTCCGCGCCCTGCTGGAGGGCCGACGCGGGGAGGCGACGCTGTTCCCGGTAACCGCCAAGACGGCCCGTGATCCCGGCCTCGACCGGTTGTTCGCAGCGCTCTGCCGAAACCTGGACTGGCCGGAACCGGATGAGAAGAAAGCCGAGGATATTTTCTCCTATGCCAAGCAGAACGTGCTGGTGCCCCACCGACGGCGGGCCTATCTGGCGGAGATTGCAGAGCGGGTTCGGGCCTACGACCGTTGGACAGCCGAGCAGTTGCGTCTTGTGCGGGAGAACCCGGCCGCGTCGTCCCTTCTCGACCCGGCCAGCGCCAGACTTCTGGAGGAATGGCCCGAGCGATGGCGGGAGCTGTCCGCTCCGGCCCTCGACAGACTGCATGTGGATCCGGTGCTGGAAACCCCCAATGGTCTCCGCCTGCCGCGGGTGGCCCTGCCCGATCCCGCCGACAGGGCCGAAACCCTTCGGTTTCTTCTTGAAGAAGGGCTGCCCGGCCAGTTCCCCTTCGCCACCGGCATCTATCCTTACCGCACCCTTTCGGCCGGTCAGACCACCCGCCAGTTCGCGGGCCTGCGCGGACCGGAGGATACCAACCGCCGTTTGCACCTGCTCGCGCAGGGGGTGGCCCGCCCGCGCCTGTCTATCGCCTTCGATGGCATCACCCTCTACGGCGCCGACAGCGACGCCGACCCGGGCAGCATCGGCAAGATCGGCGAAGGCGGGGTGGCCATCGACACCTGGGAGGACATGAAGCTGGTGCTGAAAGATTTCCGCATCCCGGACATCAGCACCTCCATGACCATCAACGGCCCGGCGCCGATCATCCTCGCCATGTATTTCGTCGCCGCACAGGAGAGCGAATTGGAGCGGGTCGAGCGGGAGCAGGGAATCCGGTTGAGCGAGGAGGAGAGGAAGGAGCTCTGCCGGCAGACCGTGCAGGAGTTGCGGGGAACGGTGCAGGCCGACATCCTCAAGGAGGTGCAGGCCCAGAACGAAAGCATTTTTCAGCCCGACTTCGCCATAAAACTGCTCGGTGACGTGCAGGATTGGTTCATCGCCCATGGCGTGGACAAATTCTATTCGCTGAGCATCTCCGGTTATCATATCGGCGAGGCCGGCGCCACCCCGGTCCAAGAACTGGCCTTCACCCTCGCCAACGGCTTCACCTACATCGAAAATTTCCGCGCCCGGGGGATGGCGGTGAACGATTTCGCCCCCAACCTCTCCTTCTTCTTCAAGGTGTCCCACGAGGCCGAGTGGCTTGCCTACGGGGCCGTCTGCCGAAAGATCTGGGCCATCGCCCTGCGCGACCTCTACCAGGCTGACGAGCGCTCCCAGAAACTCAAGTTCCACACCCAGACCTCGGGACGGGCCCTGCAGGCCGAGGAATGGAGCACCCTCAATCCAATTCGCCTGACCTACCACGCCCTGTTGGGTCTGCTGGCCAACACCAACTCCCTGCACGTCGATTCCGCTGACGAACCGATGACCACCCCCGGAGAAAAATGGGTTCGTCAGGCGACCCTGATTCCCAACTACCTGCTGGAGGAAGCCGAAGGCTTCGTCATTCAGAATCTGCTGTCCGGCTCCTACGCCTTCCGCGCCCTGATGCGGGAGGTGCAGAAGCGGGTTCTCGAGGAATTCGACCGGATCGACCAGCTCGGTGGAGTCGGGCCCGCCACGGAAAGAGGCTATCAGCGCCGCTGCATCGCCGAAAGCAGCGCCCGCTACGAGCAGCAGCGGCGCCGAAGCAACAGACAACAGGAGCCGCCGCGGCGCCGGATCATCGGGTACAACGCCTATGAGCTGCCCGAAGGCCACCCGGCCAAGTATCCGCCCGTGGTCGAAGTCATCCGCCCCGGAGCGGAAGACTGGGAGCGGCAGCTCTTCCGGGTGCGGGACTTCAAGAATCGGCACGAGACAGATGCTCCACTCTATCTGGCTCGCCTGAAGCAGGTGGCGGCGGAAGGCGCCAACGTGTTCGGAGAACTGCTGGAGACGGTGCGCCACGCCACGCTAGGCCAGATCACGGCGGCCCTGGCCGAGGTGGGAGGGCATTTTCGGAAGATGGTGTAAGTTAAACAATATTCGAAAGGCGTAATGCGTGAGGCGTAAATGGTTGAATGAAAAAGCTTTTCATCAATTACGAATTATGCTTTACGAGTTACGACTTGAGGAGTGAAATGAAAACCAGATGCTCATGGTGCGGGAGCGATCCCCTTTACGTGGCCTACCATGATATCGAGTGGGGGGTTCCCCTGCACGACGACCAACGGCTTTTCGAGATGCTCATCCTGGACGGCGCGCAGGCAGGCTTGAGCTGGCTGACGCTCCTCAGGAAACGGGAGAATTACCGCAAGGCCTTTCACGACTTCGATTGTGAAAGAATGGCCGCCTACAACCGTGAGGACGTCGAACGCCTGCTCGCCGATCCCGGCATTGTCCGCAACCGCCTCAAGATTGAATCAGCCATCCGCAATGCCCGATCCGTGCTGGATATCAAAGAGAAGTACGGGAGTTTCGATTCCTTTCTCTGGCGCTACGTGGACGGCACTCCCCGCCAGAACGCCTGGACCTCGATCAAGGAAATCCCTGCCCGGACCGAGCAGTCGGACACCATGAGCCGGGACCTGAAACGCCTTGGCTTCAATTTCGTGGGATCGACAATCTGCTATGCCTTCATGCAAGCGGTCGGCATGGTGAACGATCACACCACCGACTGTTTTCGCTACCGGGAAATCAGGGAAGCGGCAGGGCAGAAAATTAACCACCCAGAGTAAGACTGGTCCGGCCTCAGAAGCGGCCAGCCGACTAGGCCGCCTGCAGGATTTCCCCCTCTCGTCTCGCCACCTCGATAATGGCACTGGAATCATCCTCCAGCCATTGCCGGGAGCCGCAGGGAATCGGTTCGATGCGGCTGTCGATACGGGCAGTAAGACGCCATAGGAGATTAATTGCGCTTCGGTCCTGCATGGAATCGAATTGAGGAGAGATCACCAGAAGATCGATGTCGCTCCACTGATGGGCCATTCCCTTGGCCTGTGAGCCAAATACGACAGCAAATTCGACCTCGATGCCAGCTTCCTTTACAGCAGCGAGATATCTCTGGACTGTACCTCACCAGCTTGGACATTGAAGTTTTCATCGCTGGAAAGAAAAATGCCCTTTCCTTGTGAGAAGAGTCGCCTTAACGCCCTGGGCCAGGGCCGACTTGCGGTTGTCTAAGCGGCAGGCTCCGGAAGGTATTGTTTCCAGTCGAAGTTGTCCAGAGGAGTCACTTCGAAAATTTCCGTTTCCGGGGCCGTAAAAATATAGCGGCTGAGACAGTGGGCATAGGTCCAGAAGGTTTCAACCAAAGAGGGATCCTGGTTTTTTTTAATCATCAGATCCAGAAAATCCTGAGGCAAAGGATACCTGCAGGTAAGCTTGACCGCCTTGCCGCTGGCCTGACTGACAAATATGAAGGAAAATCTTTCCAGCTTCTCATCGAAAACCAGGTCTCCGTTGAAAATGTTGCGGGCATCCTTTCCGTAACGCACTCCCGTGATGAAGGTCACCGGATCGGCCGGGCAGGCTGAATGGCTGCCTACTACGAACAGATCTCCGCGGGTTGGAATTTCCCCCGGATACAACCTGGAAAAGGCGATCTGGCAGGCCCGATAACCGAAGGCCAATCCCGGACCGACCTCGCCATAATATTTTTCCATATCTGCGACGGTCAGCGTCAAAAAACGGTCCATGCTGCACTTGTAGCTCGTCTGGTCTCCGGTGCATCTTTCCTTCCACCCGGCATCCACTTTTCCAGGTAGACGAATAGTGATGGTGGGCATATCGGACCAGTCCACCGGCTCCGCCCGGACAAATCCTGCAAGACATGAGATGGAACAGAAGAGTATCGAAATACTCAGACAACAGGCCAGTCTTATCGAAGGAAATATCCTTGCCCCCCTGCCTGAATACCCTCTGCTATCTGTCGTCCTATAAATCATTGGGTCCTCCCTGATGAGAAGTCGGATTAAAAAAATACTTCCGATGATTTTAAAAATAAACCCCGTGCATCCTTGCTGGAAAGCTTGGGTTCATTGCCTAACGGCCATTTGATTCCGATATCAGGATCA
Organism: Syntrophotaleaceae bacterium; assembly: GCA_041390365.1. Taxonomy (NCBI): domain Bacteria; kingdom Pseudomonadati; phylum Thermodesulfobacteriota; class Desulfuromonadia; order Desulfuromonadales; family Syntrophotaleaceae; species Syntrophotaleaceae bacterium. The sequence goes on from JAWKQB010000003.1 coordinate 199,044, forward strand.
TTCCAGATAATGCAACGCTCATGCTCCGGGGCATAGTAATCTGTTGCTTTATAGAAAAACTCTGCGACATCCGAGAGAACGAGGAATCCATGGGCAAAGCCCTCCGGAATCCACAACTGCCGCTTGTTTTCTGCGGACAAGATAACCCCTGTCCACTGCCCGAAGGTCGGGCTGGATTTTCGGATATCGACCGCAACATCAAACACCTCTCCCAAGACACAGCGAACCAGTTTTCCCTGAGCCTGTTTTATCTGGTAGTGCAGTCCGCGCAATACCCCCCTTGTTGAGCGTGAGTGGTTATCCTGAACAAAAGAAGCTTGCACACCGGTAGCTTCCTCCCACTGCCGCTGGTTAAAGCTCTCGAAAAAATAGCCCCTGTCATCACCAAAAACCTTGGGCTCGATGATGTAAACCGCCGGTATGGCCGCTTGAATGACCTTCATTGCAAACTGTCCCTCAATACCATTTCCAGATAATTCCTATATCCGGATTCAGGGGTCTCGGCGATGACTTTTTCAAAACCGGCTTTATCCACAAAACCCCTGTGAAAGGCAATCTCCTCGAGACAAGCAATTTTGAGACCCTGGCGGACCTCCAGGGTACCTATGAAGTGGCTTGCCTCCAACAGGCTTTCGTGAGTCCCGGTATCGAGCCAGGCAATGCCGCGGCCGAGCTTCTCCACCCGCAGTTCGCCGCGCCGCAGGTACTCCAGATTGACATCGGTGATTTCCAACTCCCCCCTGGCCGACGCCTTGAGATTCCCGGCGATCTCTACAACCTTCGAATCATAGAGGTACAAACCCGGAACAGCATAGTGTGATTTCGGGGCTGACGGTTTTTCCTCGATGGACAGTACCTTGCCGGTCTTATCGAACTCGACCACGCCATATCTGCCGGGATTCTGCACCGGATATCCAAAAACCTGGCCTCCGCTTTTGAAATCACGGACGATAGCGTCGAGTCCCATTTTTCCATAGAAGATGTTATCCCCGAGGATCAGACAGACCGGATCGCCATTGATGAATTCCGCACCCACCAAAAAAGCCTGGGCTATCCCCTTGGGCTCCGGCTGGACCGCATACTGCAAACGGATGCCGAACCGGTCGCCGTTACCGAGCAGCGCTGCAAAACGAGGTGTATCCTGAGGTGTGGAAATGATCAGTATTTCGTCGATTCCCGCCAGCATGAGCGTCGCCAGGGGGTAGTAGATCATCGGTTTGTCGTAAACGGGCTGAAGCTGCTTGCTGGCGATCAACGTCAATGGGTACAGCCGACTCCCGGCACCTCCGGCGAGCACGATCCCTTTGCGAATCCCTGCCATCCTACTTCCTCTCCTTGCGAAAATAAAAGGCCAAGCTCTCCCGCCAATGGGGGACGGGAGCCCCTGTCGCTTTACGATATTTGTCAGTGGACAGAACCGAGTATTGAGGCCGCTTGGCAGGCAAGGCATATTCCGCAGAGTCTATGGGAACAACCCGTCGGGCTATAATCGGCTCACCGGCGGCCCGGGCTTCTTCCAGAATGGTTTTGGCAAAGCCGTGCCAGGAGCAGGTCCCCTCATTGGAAAAATGATAGGTTCCGTAGGAGGCATTGTCGCCGTCGGCCGGGAGTTCAAGCAGGTTAAAAATAGCACGGGCCAAATCGCGGGTTGCCGTGGGAGTCCCCTGCTGATCCGCGACCACTCGAAGCTCTTCACGTGCCTTGCCCAGTCGGACCATCGTTTCGACGAAATTCCTTCCACCGGGCCCGTAGAGCCAGCCGGTACGAACGATGAAGTACTTTTCCAGGCCGGAGTTAAAGACTCCTTCTTCTCCGGCGAGCTTACTTCTGCCATAAACGGAAAGCGGCCCCGGTAAATCTGACTCCCGGTAAGGAATATCCTTCTCTCCGGAAAAGACGTAATCGGATGATACGTGCACGAGGGTTGACCCTGTTTCGCCTGCTGCCAAAGCCAGGTTTTTGGGCCCCTCCCCATTCACTGCCATGGCCGTTTCAGCCTGCGCCTCGCATTCATCCACCCGGGTGTAGGAGGCGCAGTTGATAACGATATCGGGCCGCAGATCCCGCAGAACCCTGAATACCAGTCCGGCGTCGGTAATGTCGATTTCGGGGCGGGAGAGCACATGCACCTGATAAGCTGCCGGTGCAGCTTTCAAAACGGCCTGAGCCAACATGCCGCGGCCGCCGACAAGGGCTATTTTCGCAGGATGTCGCATCTTCAGAGAGCCGCGAACAGTTGTTCGGAATTGGGCCCACAGGATCCGTTTAGAATCGCTTTGTACCATGACCGGTTGTCCAAATACCACTTCACGGTCATGCGAAGACCTTCATCGAAGGTTACAGAGGGTTCCCATCCCAGTTCACTTTTGATGCGGCCGGCATCGATCGCGTAACGTCGATCGTGCCCGAACCTGTCCTCGACAAAACGGATCAAATCCTGACGGCGTTTTCCTGAGGGAAGGGGTCCCGCCATTTCATCGATCAGATCACAAATACGTCGTACCACCTCGATGTTCAGCTTTTCACAATCCCCGCCGATATTATAGGTCCGCCCGATCATCCCTCTCTTCAGAACAGTCAACAGGGCTTCGCAGTGATCCCCGACAAACAACCAATCCCGTATATTCCCGCCATCCCCGTACACAGGCAACTCTTTACCATGCGAGGCGTTGTTGATCATCAGGGGAATGAGTTTTTCGGGGAATTGATAAGGACCATAGTTGTTGGAGCAGTTGGTAATAAGCACCGGCAGATCATAGGTATGGTGATAGGCTCTGACCAGGTGATCGGATGAAGCCTTGCTGGCTGAGTAGGGGGAGCGGGGGTCATAGGGGGTAAGTTCGGAAAACAACCCGGCTTCACCGAGGGAGCCGTAAACCTCGTCGGTTGAAACATGAAGAAAACGGCATTTCTCTCCCTTGCCCGACCATGCCTTGCGTGCTGCTTCCAGCAAAGTGAAGGTCCCCACGACATTGGTTTGGATAAAGGCGGCGGGGCTGGAGATACTGCGGTCGACATGGGATTCGGCGGCAAAATGGACCACCGTGTTTATTCCCTCATCGCAAAAAATTTTGTCGACCAGTTCTGCATCGCAAATGTCGCCGTTATAAAAACAATAGCGGGGATCAGACGCTACATCGGTAAGATTATGCGCGTTCCCGGCATAAGTGAGTTTATCCAGGTTGATGATTTGCGCTTCTGGGAAAGCTGCAAGCGTTAAGCGAATAAAGTTGGACCCGATGAAACCGCATCCTCCAGTGACAAGGATTTTTTCCACGATTTGCTCCCATCGCATTCAAGAACATACAGCCGCTCTCTTAACCCCCCCATTACCTCGCGCATTATAATCGGAGTCGGCGCAATGGGAAAGGTTAATGGGCTGCAACAACGGCTCTTCGCCAAATCCTGCCATTATTGCAGGGGCAAATCTGAATAAAAACGGCCGCAGAAAGACGGGGGCCGATCAGGCCCAAACCGAAGGTCCCGCAATATTTCCCATATAGGCCCCCATGTGCAGAGCATGCCTGTGTAATCGAGCTAGGTCAAGAACCTTGAGGCTCGACCAGTCTCAATTGCTTCCCTGACTTACAGATCTGAGTATCTTATTTTGAATGGCAGGGAGGTTGAAGGAAATTCCCCCTGCGCTCCCTGCCGAATCTTCATCTCGTTCGAAAATTCGGATCCGGACCGGTCTGAAAAAAACCGTTTCCCCCATCTGCAAACCCAATCGAAGATACTCCTCACGAGGCAAATCGACCTTCACAATATCTCCGTTATCGATCCGCCGTAACTCGAGGCGTGGCAAGGGGCCGGCGCCCTGCACAAATTGAACAAGAGCCTTGATATCCGAACAGCTCTCGACGCGTCGTCCGACCTGTATATCCCCCGGCCGCACATATCCAATAACCGGCTTTCTTTGTTCGGTCCCAAATGCGATGGCTCGTCCATCTTCCACTTGCCGGCAATCAAACAGGTTAACATTGCCCAAAAACCTGAAAACAAAAGGATTAGCCGGTTTTTCATAGACTTCTTCTGGAGTCCCGACCTGCTCTATCCGACCCTGATTCATGACCACGACTCGATCGGCCACCTCCAGGGCCTCTTCCTGATCATGGGTAACGAAAACGCTTGTCACATGGATCTCATCATGAAGTCTCCGCAACCAGTGGCGCAATTCCTGTCGCACTTTGGCATCCAGAGCTCCGAAAGGCTCATCGAGAAGCAAGACTTTGGGTTCGGTGGCGAGAGCGCGCGCCAATGCCACCCGCTGTCGCTGTCCTCCTGAGAGGTGAGCAGGATAATGATCTGCCAGATTCTCCAACTGGATCAGCTGCAGCAACTCGTTGACCCTTTTGTGTATGCGCGCCTTTTCCAGTCTTTCCCGTTTCGGTTTTACAGTCAGGCCGAAAGCGATGTTGTCAAATACAGTCATATGGCGAAACAGGGCATAATGCTGAAACACGAATCCCACCTGCCGGTCACGCACATGGCGGCGCGTCGCCTCTTGTCCGGAAAAAAGAATGCAGCCACTGTCGGGCCTCTCCAGTCCCGCAATGACACGTAATAAGGTCGTTTTTCCTGAACCCGACGGGCCAAGCAGAGCAACAAGCTCTCCGGATACAACCTGCAGGTCAACCTGATCCAAAGCTTTAAAAGAACCGAAGTTTTTGGATATTTTTTCTATTTTTATCCCCATGGATCAATTCTCCCCGATGTGTGTTCTGTTTGCTGGCGAACCTTGTGATCGAGAAGTGTTTTGGCGGCCAGGGTGAACAGAGCCAAAATAGCCAGTAGAGAGGCAACGGCAAAGGCAGCGACAAAGTTGTACTCGTTGTAGAGGATTTCCACGTGCAGTGGAACAGTATTGGTCAAACCCCGTATATGACCGGAAACAACCGACACCGCTCCAAACTCGCCCATCGCGCGCGCATTGCACAAGATCACCCCGTAAAGAACTCCCCAGATGATATTGGGCAGCGTTATTCTGAAAAAGACCGTCCAGCCGCCGGCACCTAGGACAATTGCAGCTTCCTCCTCTTCATTTCCTTGAGCTTGCATCAACGGAACCAGTTCGCGTGCGACAAAAGGGAAGGTCACGAAGAGCGTCGCCAAAATGATGCCTGGAACGGCAAAGACGATCTTCAAATCATGGGCAGCCAGCCAAGGGCCCAACCACCCCTGCAATCCAAAAAGGAGTGCATAGATCATCCCTGAAATCACCGGAGAAACGGAAAATGGCAAATCAATCAAGGTATTCAACAAACTCTTTCCGCGAAATTCAAATTTGGCGATTGCCCAGGAAGCAGCAATCCCGAAAACAAGATTCAGTGGAACGCTGATGGCCGCCGTGAACAGGGTCAAGCGTACTGCCGCCAGAGCATCAGGCTCAGTTATCGCGGTCCAGTAAACCGACAAACCTTTCTCAAGGGCCTGGACAAAAACGGCTGCCAGAGGTACGACAAGAAACAGGCAGAGAAAGCCAAGTGCCAGCATCGTCAAGAGCCACCTGATTCCCACATTCTCGGTTAACACATCAGGTGAAGGATGGGATACTGTCGAATGAATAGGCATACAAATCTCCTTCAGCCCCCACACCTGCGCCGGCTGTACCATTGAATCAGATTGATACACAGCAGAATCAAGAATGAGGAGGTGAGCATGACGGTGGCAATAGCGGAGGCACCGGCATAGTCGTATTGCTCGAGCTTGGTTATTATCAGCAAAGGCATGATTTCAGAAATCATCGGCACATTTCCGGCGATAAAGATAACCGACCCGTACTCACCGATCGCCCGGGCATAGGCGAGGGCGAACCCGCTCAGTAGCGCCGGTGCGATAGACGGCCAGATGATCCGGGAGAAGGTCTGCCAGCGGTTGGCACCCAAACAGGCGGCAGCTTCCTCCAACTCCGGTTCCAGATCCTCCAGCACTGGCTGCACGGTACGTACTACGAAAGGCAACCCGATAAATGTCAAAGCGATCACGATTCCAAGAGGCGTATAGGCCACCTTCAAGCCCAAGGGTTCCAAAAAACGCCCTATCCAGCCATGGGAGGAATAAAGACCTGCCAATGTTATGCCCGCAACCGCTGTAGGAAGAGCAAAGGGAAGATCTACGAGCGCATCCACCACGCGCTTCCCGGGCAGAGGGTAGCGAACTAAAACCCAAGCGACCAGTAATCCGAAAAAGGCATTTAGCAGAGCTGCTAAAAATGCGGCGCCAAAAGTCAGGCGAAAGGAAGCCAACACTCTTGCAGAACTTGCGGTTGCCCAAAATTCACCCCAGGTCAGATGAACCGTTTTCAGCAAGAGACCGGAAAGTGGCAGCAGGACAATCAAGGTCAGGTATAAAAGCGTAAATCCCATGGTCACTCCAAAACCTGGAATTACACTATGTTTTCTTTTAAAAAAACTCATAACAGTATTTCCAATACAGTACGTTTACTTTACAAGGCTGCGCCATAAATCTGATCGAACACCCCACCATCATCGAAATGTAACTTCTGAGCTGCCTGCCATCCATTGAACAATTCATCGATTGTAAACAAATCAACTTTCGGGAATCTCTGTAGATCATGGACATCTGCATGCTGCGGCAAGGCCGGTCGATAATAGTGCCTGGCAGCAAGTTTTTGCCCAACGGGACTGAAAAGGTAGTCCAGATACGCCTTGGCTACCTCTTTTGTACCATGCTTGGCAACCACCTTATCCATGAGCGCCACCGGCGGTTCCGCCAGAATTGAGACACTGGGAACAATAATCTCGAACTTGTCCGGCCCCAGTTCGTTAACCGCAAGGAAGGCTTCATTCTCCCAGGCCAAAAGCACATCGCCCATGCCTCGCCTGACAAATGTCGTCGTGGCTCCGCGGGCACCGGAATCAAGGATTGGCACATTGCGGTATAACCGTGTGACGAACGCCCTGGCATTCTTTTCATCATTCTTGTATTTTTTCAGGGCATACCCCCAGGCAGCCAGATAATTCCATCGAGCACCGCCGGATGTTTTCGGGTTCGGCGTAATGACCGAAACGCCTGGTCTGACCAGATCATTCCAATCCACGATTTTTTTGGGATTGCCCTTGCGTACCAGAAATACGATGGTCGAGGTGTATGGAGAGCTGTTGTGGGGAAGACGTTTTTGCCAATCTGAAGGCAGGAACCCGGTCTTTTTGGCAATGGCATCAATATCATATGCAAGGGCCAGCGTTACGACATCGGCTTCCAATCCATCGATAACCGCCCGGGCCTGCTTTCCGGCCCCCCCATGTGACTGGCGAACGGTAACGATGTTTCCGGTTTTTTCCTTCCAATACTGAGCGAAAGCGACGTTATATTCCTGATAAAGTTCCCGCGTTGGGTCATAGGATACATTGAGGAGTTTTATTTCCTCCGCCCAACCTGCGTGGCTCAAATACAGTCCAAAAATCAATGCAAACGCGAAAATTCCGAACCAATTCCTGCTTTTCATATCATGTCTCCTGAATAGTGGTGGCAATCCAACAAAAGCAGCAACCATACCAAAACCTAAATCACTGTTTTATTTAAGATTTTGAAAAAAAATGATTTTCCCTATCATATATGATAGAATTTTTCGCCATATATGACTGGAGGTCTTGAAATATGACGAAAGAGCAGCAAAAATTTTTTATCACGCTCTGGAAAAAAGTCGCCAGACATGCATCCCTGGAGTCATTACTGGATTTTTCCGGTGAATTTTTTGAGAATTCCGGGTTTCAGCTGCAACTGCATCTGTATGAAACAGATTTGGCCCGGAGGCAAATAGGCCTGCTTGCCAGACGTACCAACAGGCCCACTACACCGGAACCGGTCTGGAGTGATCAAAGCTTTCAATGCTTCACCGGAAATTTCACTAACGGAAGGTCTATCCATGGCCTGGCAGCGGACGCTCCGATCCTGATGCAGGGTTTACTTTTCAGACCGCCACTGGGGGAATTCTGGATCGGGCCCCTTTCCGGACAGGAATATCCACCGGGCCTACTGCTGGTTACCGCCCACGCTCTTCCCAAACCGGTCCTGAAAACCTGTGAACAGCTCGCCGAAGCATTCGGTGTGGCTTTTCAAAACCACCGGCAATGGCAGGAACTGAAAAAACTGCGGGAGGCCGCCGAGGCAGATCGGCAGAAACTTTTGTTTCGACTTGACAGACAGGATATCAGCGATTCAATCGTAGGCTCCGAAACCGGGTTAAGGACCGTCATGGAGCGTGTCGGGCAGGTCAGCCAGGCCGATGTCCCTGTGCTGCTGTTGGGCGAAACCGGGTCGGGCAAAGAAGTCGTGGCTCGAGCCGTACACACGCTTTCGCCGCGCAAGGAAGGGCCTTTCATTCGGGTAAATTGCGGGGCCATCCCTCCGCAACTTATCGATTCACAACTGTTCGGGCATGAACGAGGCAGCTTTACCGGCGCTCACAGTTCACAAAAAGGATGGTTTGAGCGGGCCGACGGAGGCACCCTTTTTCTGGATGAAATCGCTGAGTTGCCCCTTCCCGCCCAGGTTCGTCTGCTGCGCATTCTGCAGGATGGCACTTTTGAAAGGGTCGGTGGGCAAAAATCCATCAAAACAGACCTTCGAATCGTCGCCGCAACTCATCGCGATTTACGAGAAATGGTTCGGCAGGGAAGCTTCCGGGAGGATCTTTGGTACCGCATCGCCGTTTTTGTTATTCCCATCCCGCCTTTGCGCGAACGTAGAGAGGATATCCCTGCCCTTGCCACTCATTTTGCGCTCGGTGCCGCCAAGAGACTCGGGGCCCCGCCACTTATCCCGACCAGTGAAGACATGCAGTACCTCATGAACTACCCCTGGCCTGGAAACATCCGTGAACTTGCAGCTGTGATTGAAAGGGCAGCCATCCTGGGCAATGGCAGCTGTCTAAAAATAAGACAAGCTTTAGGCAGTGAATTTTGCCCTCACCTGGAGGATCCCTTCGCCACGACCCAACCGACAGTTCATACAGCGAAAATCGAAACACTCGACCAGGCGATGGCCAGACATATCAAAACCGCCCTGCAGAAGACGGCAGGTCGCATCGACGGGCCCAGCGGTGCGGCCGGATTGTTGTCTATCAACCCCAGTACATTGAGAGCGCGAATGCGAAAACTAGGTATTGCAGGGAAGAATAACAGACAGGCAGGTCAGCGGCAGGAAGAATTTTGAAAGAATGATGGTTTTAAAATTTCCAGATCAGTGGAATGATGCCAATGGCGACGGCCATGAACAATAGGTTTAAGGGAATGCCTACCCGCAGAAAATCCTTGAAGCGATAGCCCCCAGGACCATAGACCATCAGATTGGTCTGGTATCCGATGGGGGTGGAGAAGCTGGCAGATGCCCCTATGGCGACGGCAATCACAAAAGGCATCGGGTCAAATCCAGACTGACCGGCTGCAGCTATTGCAATGGGGAATACCAGGGCTGCGGCCGCGTTGTTGGTGATCAACTCCGTCATCAGCGAAGTGGCCAAATAGATGGCAGCCAGCAATCCAATGGGTCCAAAGTCTTTTACGCTGCTGATAATCCAATCAGCAAGCAGGGAAGCTGAACCTGTTTTTTCCAGGGCTCGACTGATCCCCAATGCGGCGGCAATGACAATCAAGACATTAAGTTCTATGGAGCGCCGCGCCTCCACGACCGTGATGCTGCGGGTAAGCAACAAAACAATGGCAGCAAGAATTGCGGCCTGCAGAATGTCCAGAAAACCAAAGGCGGCAAGAGCGACCATGCCAAACAGAGACCCCAAGGAGATCATCGTTTTTTTCCGGTTTAACACCGGCATGTCGGAAACCTTGCTCACCATATAAAATTCGCGCGAGTGTTTCCAACGCTTGAAAAAGTCGTCGCCGGCCAGCAGAAGCAGGGTATCGCCAGGCTTGAGTTCCAAAAGCCCCAGACCGGCTTGAAGACGATGGCCATGGCGATGCACTGCGAGAACCGCTGCGTCGTAGCGGGCACGAAAATTCCCCTCCTTCAAGGTTTTCCCCAACATGGGTGATGATCGGGAAACAACTGCCTCCAGTACTCGCACCCGCCCGGATTTTACAAGACCGAGATTAATTGGTTCCTCACCACGCGACAACCCTGCCACCTGCTGCAAACGCATGGCCGCCTCAGCATTCCCGGAAAAAAAGAGGGTATCGCCTTCCTTCAATATCTCCTCCGGCCTCACCGGTGCCAGAGTCTCCCCATTTCTCACGATTTCCGCCAGATAGGCCTGGACGAGGTGACGCAGACCGGCTGCTTCAATCGTTCTGCCCGCCAGAGAACTGCCCTCTGGAACATGCATTTCGATCAGATATTCCCGACCGGCTCTTTGGAAGTCTTCTCCGAGATCCGTATTATCGGGCAACAGCCGATAGCCAAAGAATAAAATGAAGGCCGTTCCGGCGAGTGCGCAGGGGATCCCGATCCAGGTCAATTCAAACATGGATAAGGACCTTCCCAATGACTGCTGCAGCATGCCGTTGACAACCAGATTGGTTGAGGTTCCAATCAGCGTGCTCATTCCGCCGAAAATCGATGCGTATGAAAGCGGTATCAGAAATTTTGAAGGAGCCAGCCGATTGCGTATGGCCCAATCTCGAATCGTTGGAGTGAACATGGCAACGATAGGAGTGTTGTTGAGAAAGGCCGAAGCACCGATAACCGGTACCATCATTCTCAGAAGGGACTTTCGTCCATTGCGGCTCTTCCCCATAACCCGGTCCGCAAAAAATTCGAGCAAACCAGAGGACTGGGCTGCATATGCAACAATGAACAAAATGCCGACGGTCAACACTCCGCTGTTCGAAAAACCGCTGAGAGCTTCCTGAGGAGTCAAAACACCTGTGAGCAGCAACACGCCGAGAGCGGAGAAAACTATGACATCCGGGGCAAGGATTTCCCGGATTAACGCAAGAAGCATGAGGCCGACCACAACGAGGGTCACGATTGCATCAAATGACACAGCTTAACAACTCCCCTCCCGGGCAAAAACCACCGCTACGGTCTTGAAGAGAATTCTGAGATCCAGCCAGATAGTCCATTCATCGATGTACTTCAGATCGAGGCGGACGATCTCATCAAAATCATCGATCCGGTTGCGGCCGCTGACCTGCCACATGCCGGTGATCCCAGGACGGATGCTGATGCGTCTCCGGTGCCAGTTCTCGTACTGGGCCACTTCGCCAGGCGTGGGAGGCCGGGTTCCCACCAGACTCATTTCCCCTTTGAGGACGTTCCAGAACTGGGGCAGCTCATCGAGACTGGTCTTTCGCAGAAAATGACCCACCGGGGTGATACGGGGATCGTTCTTGATCTTGAAGATCGCCCCCTTCATTTCGTTTTGTGCCATCAGCTCCTTTTTTCGCTCCTCGGCGTCGATATACATGGAACGGAACTTCCAGCATTTAAATGTCCGTCCGGAAATCCCGACCCGCTCTTGACCAAAAAAAACGGGACCGGGATCACTTCTTTTTATGGCATAGGCGATAAAAGGGAAAAGCAGAGCCGTTATGGTCAGTCCAGCAAGCGCACCCACGATATCGAAAACGCGCTTGGCCAGAAGCTGCCCGGCATCAAAGGATTTGGAGTGAAATGTCAGGATAGGCAACTCGTTGTGAAAAAAACTGAGCTCTCGCCGAGAACGATAGACCTCGAAAAAATCGAGAACCATTCGTACGGTGATCCCTAATTCCTCCAGGTCCTTCAGGTATTCATCGGCATTGACAAGATGATCCTTCGGGAGACAAAAAATAACTTCATCCACAGGATGCTGCTTGCAGATCTCCGTCAGGTCTCGAACATGCCCGAGCACCCGATGACCGCTGATCTCCTCAGGAAAGGATCCATCGAAAACCTGGATAAAACCAAGAATTTTAAGACCGTATTCGGAATGGTCCTCGACCAGCTCGTGAAAACGTATTGCTTTTTCACGGGTCCCGACGATCAGCAGGTTACGGTAATTGTAGCCGCGCCGCCGCAGACACATCAACCCGTTACGCAGGAGTATCTTCTCTAAGGCGAGAAGCAGGAAAGAGTTACCGAGGAAGATGAGATAAAGACCGCGGCTGAATCCAAAATTATCAGTAAAATAGATAATGGAGGCCACCAAAGCTCCGCCTATCAAATGGATGTTGAACAGACGGTAGGTCAATTCAAAGCTTGAAATTCTGCGAACGGAAGAGTAAAAGCCGGCCCTGATCAGAAGAAAGAACCAGACCGGCATGACGACAAGCATGATCCAAAGGTAACCGTGCGCCGGGCGTGAAAGCCCACCCTGGAGTTGGTCCCGAATGAGATAGGCGACGAAAAAGGCGGCAAGCAGAAGAATGGCATCGACCAGGATAACCAGTTTGCGAATGAGTTTTGCTTGCTGTTTGAGCATTATGTTACCTCAGAGACCAATTAAGAATAAGACAAAAGGGGCTCTTTACCATCTCCTGTCATTTTGCCCCAACAATGCAGTGCAGTTGAAACTTATTATTATGTATTGCCGAAACTTGCCGGGTTACCATCAGAGAGAGTGATTAAAAAAAACGCCGTACTACCGATGACGGCTATAAAATTGGTTTACCTGTCATCAGGGGTGAGTTATCCGAGGATATTATTGCATCAAGCGGCGGATTGAATATCGCAGTAAACAATTTCAGTCTTTTCGGCAATGACATCCCAGTTGTTATGATTCGCCACAAAATCCCTACTTCCCCTTTTTTCAAAAGAGCCATCTAGGAAATGACAAATTTTTTCGCGGAGAGCAGCGACGTTCCCTACAGGAAACCTCTCTTCTTCCAAAGATAGTTCACAATTTGCTGGAATATCGCTGGTCAAAATGGGTAGGTCATAACTCATAGCCTCAAGAAGCGCGATTGGCAGTCCTTCATGATAGGAGGGAAGAACGAAAAGACCAGCATTGGAATAGATCTCGCCAAGTTCACTGCCTTTGATAAAGCCAGTCAAAACCACCCTCTTATCCCGCAGAGCCATTATTTTCAGCTCTTGGCTGTATTCATCCTCGTGGTCGGCATCACCAGCTATCACCAATTTCCAATCCGTATCTATTTTTTTAAACGCATTCAATAGGTCATGAAAGCCCTTTTCAGGGACAAATCTGCCTACTGTCAAAAGGTATTTTCCAGATAAAAGGTGGTATTTTTCTAGATACTCACCTGGGTTTAATATTTCAGGGAGGGGAACCCCATTAGGAATGTAAACTCCCTCTCGATGATACATCCTATTAATGCTTTGCCGAATATTTTGAGAAACGGTTATGACAGCGTTGCTAAAGCGGCACCCGACTTGTTCACCCATTCTAAGAGCAAATTTTGCTATCCTGCCCCATTTTTTACGATCGTAATCGGGTCCGTGGTGCGTCATGACAACTTTAAGACCAAGAATCTTCGCGAGAAACACCATCAAAGATGGACCGATCGCATGAATATGAACCAGGTCAAATTCCTTCCGGCGAAGGCTGATAATAAGAAGTCCGTAGGCGGTATGAAAAATAGCCTCAAGGCTCTTCTTTCTGGGAGCCCAGAGAGGGAAGACCCGAACACCCCGGTATTCGTAGGGTTCCGATTGGACGTATCCTTTTCTGGCAAAAAGGGTAACTTGATGACCTTTTATTACCAAACGGGGGTAAAGTTCCTGGCAGTGCCTCTCAACTCCACCCATAACTTCAGGTATGCCGCGTAAACCCAGAACGGCAATTTTCATTGTTCCCTCCAATAACTGAATGGAATAAAATTTTTTCAGAGTGCGAGTTTCTGACGCAGTATCCATTTAATAGGCGTCAGGACATTTTTTTTCATTGCCGGCGAGACACTTCCAATCATCCAACATTGTTTCTGACAATTTTTTACGACATCCCTTACCCGCTGTGCTTGCTCACTGGTCCAGATCTCAGAAAAAGATTGTTTTTTCAAATCACCCATGGACATCTCTTGATCGAGGCCATTGCAAGGCATAATTTTTCCGAAAGGGTCGAGAAAAAACATGTCTGTGCCTACCTCGCAGGGGAGAAAACGTTTGCCACCTCGTACATAATTTGCCATGCCATGATTGAAATAAGCCCGAAACCAATTTTTGACTTTCCATGTCTTCAAAAGCTCACATGAAATTTTTTCGAACTCACCAGCTATCATCTCACAGTCGTTGAATCCATTGTCATGTTTATGAAAATAGTAGGAGTTATGTGTAGAGGCTGTAGCAAATTCAAGCCCCATTGCATCAGCAAGGCGATAGAGGTCGATCATGTCCTTTGCATTAACATCCGAGACGGTGATACCGAACCCGAGGTCTTTCAGCCCGATTGCGCGTAGCCCCAAAAGAGATCTCAAGCCATGATCAAAACCGTTAGGAATCCCACGGAGTTTATCATTGGCAGCAGGCAAACCTTCAATAGAAACACGGAATCCGAGATCGGGATGCCTTTTGCCTAATTGGATCATTTTTTCAGTAAAATATCCGTTGGAAGAGATGACAACCCGGGCAGCCTTTTTTAAAGCTATAGCAACGATATCCTCCAAATCTTCCCTTATAAAAGGCTCACCGCCCGTAATGTTAATAAATTTCAGACCATTCGGCAGCTTCTGGACAATATCGGGAGAAATTTCATCTTCTGGCCTTGAAGGAAATTGCCAGGTGTTGCACATATGACATTGGGCATTACAACGGTAAGTAACGATGATACAAGCTTCCACAGAATTTCTCCTCATTTTTGGACGGCTTTATAGACCTCCATCAGCCGCTCATAGTGCAAATCGGGATTGAATTTAAGCTGCACTTTCCGTCGGCCTGCTTTTCCCATTAACTCCCGCTTGGTTGCATCCATTGATAGCTCACGAATTCTCAGTGCTAGCTGTTCAGCGTTCCCAGCTTCAAATGTCAATCCATCTTCACCATCTTCAATTAATTCTGGGATACCACCAATGTTGGCACCAATGACAGGTTTTGCCATAGAGAACGATTCGAGAACTGACATAGGACAGTTCTCATACCACTCGGAGGGGATTACAACAAAGGCTGCCTCCCCAATCAATTTTTTCAACTCTTCCCCGCTTTTAAATCCAAGAAATTTAACGTTTAATAAATTAAGCTCTGCTGCTTTCTTCTTTAACGCCTCTTCCTGTGGACCAGTCCCGATAAATAAAAATGGTAAATCGGGATTCAATTTTAAAGCCTGTAGCAAAGTCATGCATCCCTTCTCTTCTGAGAGCCGACCGAAATATAAACCATAACCATAATCTTGCCCGACAGGTTGATAAAAAGATGCATCAATATAATTTGGAACATATGAAATTTGTCTAGGCTCAAAGCCAAATTCAATCATTTTATCTCGATAAAATCGGCTAACAGCAATGTACTGATCAACACCCTGATAATAGCCCATTGCATAATGAAAATACATTTCGATGGTATTAATTAGACTATTAAATAAAGATCCTTTTGAACACTTATGCAAAAGACAATTATAAAACTTGCGATCCTTACAACGCTCACAAATTGATTGCTTTACGAGCATTTTATAATTTGGACAAATAGGTTTTAGGTCGTGAAGTGTTAAAATAAGGGGAATGCCCTTGTTTTTTAAAGGCCCAAAGATGGAAGGAGAAATCTGGTGTTGAAAAATATGTAAATGCGCTATATCAAAATTTTTCTTTTCTAAGAGATTTTTGATTTTACTCACTGCTTCAAAAGAGTAAATAATTTTTGTAGCTAAAGAAAATTTCGCAAAAAAATCATTTTTTTCATAATCAATATTTTCGATAAAAAACCTTTCAAATTCAGATGGAACATTATTTAGATGCTTCATGGAGAAAGGCACAACATCATGGCGATTACGCTCTAGTAACTCTTTTTCGCCAAAGAAAACAACTTCGCTCCCGCCTTTACGCCAAAAAAATTTATTTATTAATAAAATGCGCATATTAACTTTTTTACACCTTTATGCTTCTCTATAAAACATTAATACTTGACCATTGTTCCGGAATTTCAATAACGGACAAAATGTGACTTATTTCCCACCAGCGGCATTTGTTTTTAAACCGAGAAGGGCACATATGCGAAGCATAGTTGCAATTCGGAAAACTTCGAAAAGACGCACGGGAAATCCATAAATCAAAGACAGATATGATTTAACTGTTTCAAAAGCATTAACTCTTTTGGAGGAAACTTCATAGTTCAAACTTTTTAACAAGTCGCCGGAAATACATTCGAACTGCAAAATTTCCTTTTCAGACATTTTGCTCTTCCACTTACCAGAGGACGAAGGGCTGATGGGTTTGAAAATCAGGTCTGAGTGATGAGTTCCAATAAAATCATGACTTGTTTTCCAAAAATTAAGCATTTCCTCCTCATATTTGAGGCCTAAAAAGGAACAGACTTTTTGCAAAATTTCATTTGGCGAAACAAGAACATCCTCAAATCGGATTTCCATGGATTGGCCTGGGGGGAATTTAGCTAATGATTTCCTTGCTTTTAAAACTTTATGTTTCCATTCTAGTGCAGCAACAGAAATGTTTTTCCGACCGGCCATTTTTCGCCGGCTCAAATAAACGTCTCGTCCATCCCTTATAATATGAATAAATTTCGCCTTTGGAAATATCTTAGAAAGTTGCTCAATTTTCCTAAAAAAACTAGGCGTTTTATCTCCCCAATATAATTTTCCTGTGGATCTAGCAAATTCATGATAAAGCGAAGAGAAAAGAAAATCCAAAGGACATTCTTTTTTATCGAAAAGTTCTTTCAGTATTTTTTCATGGTCTATATTCCATTCCACAAGTTGCGAGTTTTTTTTAAGATAAGTCAAAAATTTCTTTAGTTTAGTTCCCTTCAAGGGGTCTGAACATATAAGTGTTTTGGTTTTTAACAAAGGCATCCAGAAAGTTCCCTCCTCTGGGATCGCCACCTGTGAATGAGCATTTAGTAAAAGACGAAATAATGTTGTACCTGATCTTTGAGATCCGATAATGAAAAAAGGTTCCATTTTTTCTTTCACCATTCTCACTTTAAATTGTTATTTTTTTTGTAATTTTTCAGATTATCCATGAAATTTTTTTCGATTTCGGATGAGAAATATTCTCCCCCAGGAATCATGTTATGCAATTTATACCTCAAGATAATGTCTGGCTTATATTTATTAATCAAAAGCCATCTTTCTTTTTCTTCAGAAATGCTCATTTTCCAGCGATCATCTCTGTGAACCATTAAACCGAAATTTTTATCTGAACCAGAGATTTGAGATTTAAACTCTTTGACAAAAGATTCAATATTTGCACCTTGTATGGGCGGAAGGGTCTCTAAAGAGATGAAATCGATAAAGGGACTTTTACTCAATTTTAAAAGGTCTACCCCTCGTTCCCTACCCCATGCACCAAGGTTGTGTACTTTGGACACTTTAAAACTAGGATCTTCAATTTTGTGATATGAAAGAAGCCACTGATGTAGACCAAAATACATTACCCCATACCACTCAGGATTATTTGAATTATTTTTATTTACAATTTCAGCAACCGGCTCAATCCAATTTTTTAAAAATTGCTCGCAAAGAAAATCATACCATGCCTTCCATACGCCCGTTGGCTTTGCAATATCAACAAATTTTTGGCCAGATTTAATTTTTTCAGGAACATCATACCCAGGAAAATATTTGGTTTGCCCTTTACCATTCGGAACCATTTCAGGTTTAGATACGGGGAATTTATCGACAATTTTTCCTCTGTAATAAACTCCATTATTGACACAATATGATTTCCAAGAACTATAAACTGCCGGGCTGTAACTCGCCGTTTCCCAATAATTGAAGCGAAGGTTATTTTTTCTTTTGCCCAAGTATGGTATGTGATCTTCGTTAAAAAAGTATCCACTCACTAAGCCTTGCATTTTTCTAAGATATTTTTCCTCATATTCTCTCAAAAACCATTGAACTGCTGCTGGATTTAGCTTATCAAAAACCGCAGATCCATTTTTTTTTGCTTTAATAATGGTCCCATCTGGCTTCATAACATAAGCTTGAAATTCGCACGGTATCTCATAATTTTGTAAGAACCGTTCCGTTAACCTCCATGAAGAAATCCAAAGATCTATTTTAAATTTTTCAGCTTCTTGAGCTACCGACCTATGCAACTCAACATCCTCAGGTGTGTATTTTATTGGATAAAACTCCAGACCATCAATTTTTCCTTCTATTTTACTAAAAATTTCCTTAGCATCTTTAATATTATGAACTTCGTTCCCTTTTAGATTATCTTTTGTCGATAGAAACTGAACAAGGAGATAGCCCTTTTGTAATGGTCTTTGCGCGCCAGCCTTTTCTGGCATTACAAAAATCAATACAATTAAAGAAAGAAAAATTACTTTATCCAAAGTATTCCTCCTTTCTATTTTTATTATAAATAGATATATAAATTCCAGACAAAGAAAAATACGTAAATGTGAGGAACGCACAATTTATACCACCAGCCAATCCCATGATAAATATACAAAAAATAAATACATAAAATGTCTTCCCGAAAATCTCCATTTCCTTATTATCAATTCTTTTATAAAATCTACTGGCTTTCCTTAGGACCAAAAAGATTGATACAAAGATAGCTACAAATAAGATTCCTCCAATTATACCCATATCCGCAAAAAGGCCTACCCAGAATTGATCGAGGCCTTTTTGTTGATAAACTTGCTCTTTGAAGGATTTCGGCCATTTATCATAGTAAGGGCTTTCGAAAATGACAGATGCTACGCCACCAAACATGCCAGGTCCAATACCCGAAAAAGGATGGTCATTTATTATCTCGATTGCCTGCAAGAAAGTAAAATATCTAAAATATCTGCTTTCGTCCAACGAGCCAGACATATTTGCCGAACTTGTGATACCTCCCCAATAAACAATTACTGCAATGCTTGCACAAACAATTAAAGGCGTCATTATGCAAACTATTTTTTTATTTATTTTAACTATCGCCAAAAACATAAGAATGAAACAGATCCATGCTTGTCTTGACAAAGATAGTAATACAAGAATTAAAATTAAAGTAAGTTTAGAATAATAAAATTTTTGTTTATTTTTTGCATAAACTAAGAAAAAAGCTAGTGCCCCATAGATACCTATATAATTCCAATTACCATTTCCAGTGAACGAGATTACTCTATACAGGCCGAATCTCTGGGTATCATCAACGAGAATATTTATTCCTAAATTAAAACCTAAAGCTAATATTTCGCCGATAATACCCCCAAAAGATAAAACTACGGCCACTAGAATTGTAGCGCTTACGCATTTTCTAAAATCGTTTATATCAAAACTTAACCATGCAAAAAGAATGATTACTGCTACATTTTTTAAATATCCGTAAATTCCCAAAAACCCTTGCATGCTTCCCGTGTTATTAACAAATACCCATAGAATTCCGCAAAACAGGAAAGAAATGATCCATTTGAAAAATGGATAATTATTAAGGCGATAATTTCTGGGATTAAGTAACAAAAAGGAAACTAGAACCAATGTAAAAAATAAAAAACTAGCTTCGTCAATCTGGCCAAACATTTTTATTGGTAAAGGAATTGCTACTTGGTCTTTTCCCCCCGAAATGACCGTCTCAGGAAATTTCTGAAATGGGAGCAAAACCAAAATAAAGACGGCAACTCCTTTTAACACTCTTGCAAATTTAATCCTTCGGTAAATCAGGGATTTCTTCTCATCGCAAATGACCCCTTTGTCAACCGGATAATTAGAATTCATATCCTGCCTTGCGAGCAACGATTCTGGTTGTCCTTTCAATACTTATTATTTCCTTTTCAGAAAGGTTTTCCTTATATTTGTAATTCATGTCTTTCATTTTTCCGACTGACTTTAGGTATTCATGTGCTTTTTTAGATTCAGATAGTCCTACAAAATCGTAAATTTTATTTAAATGCTCGTGCGGAGACTTAACAAAATCTTCGTATTTTAGCTCCAAATACCTATCCTCGCCTGCAATTTCTTTCTCCTGCCATGAAATTTCGAGAATCCGTTTCCATTGAATGGCGGCAAGAACTGCAGAAGATTTTCCGCTTTCAATCCACTCAAGGATATAATTCTCCGGAAGACCGCCTTCCCACCAAGGGGATTGCAATCCATTTTCCCTCCAGAAACTTATATTTAGAAGCGAAGAAACAACAGCTCTTGGATCTCTAGTCACATGAATAAAAAAAGGTCTTTCAAATATACTATTTAAAAAATTAATACGCGGCGGTCCTGTAAATTTGGAAAAGAATCTTTGTTTTCCTTGAAAAAATAAGAGATTTTTTATGTAACTGAGTACTCTTTTTTTTTCGATTTCAGTAGCACAACTATCAATAAGGTATTGGTAGGAAAACTTTTTGCCACAAAGAAATTCCCAAACCGGAAAAGCTTCAATGCTATAGGGAAGAAACTTTCGTAGGGTACTTGAAATATCTTCTTTCTGCTTTTTCTTCCCCCTTAGATGTGCTCCTAGAACTGGAAGGGAATTGGCCCTATTTAATGCAGACAACCAATAGCATCTAGGAAAGGCATTTACCCAATTAGAGATCCATCCCAAATCATCATGAAGTGATATAGCTTCGGAAATAATGCTAGTTCCGCTGCGTGGCATACCAATAAGGAAAACAGGGGAGTTAATATTTATTGTTTTGTTCATTTCAAACCTATTGTAATTTATATTTCCAAAAATTGATTTCTTTGCCAAGCAAGCCTTCAAGATTTACTATGTCATCTTTGTAGAATTCTTCCAAATAACTCCTTGTTTCTGCTTGCATTGATTCTTTTTTGCCTTTTTTTATGTTTAAATTCAGTAATGTAGTTTGAATTTTAACTCTTATCGCTACTGGTAAGAATTTTTTGAGTAGCGGATATCTTCGATTTCTGATCTTATGCAAAAACTTAAACCTGATTTCCCCACCTTCATTGAGTTTTTTAAAATCTGGAGAGAACCCTCGATTTACGCCCAAAAATGCAAAAATATCCTGACAAAAATAACTTAAGTTCGAAAAAAACTCTTCGAAGATATATATCTTTACATTTTCTCTTCCAAAAACTTCTAAATAATTTCTTACCTGATTATAATATAGACCTCTTTCGAGGTAGAGATAACTAGCCCACCACCTTAAGGAAGATCTTTTGAATTTTTCTGTATTTCGGAAAATTCTTTCATTATGACTAATAGCTTCCTCAAATGATTTTTCCTCATTGCCAATCAAAGACATGTATTTCCAGTAGGAATAAGCCATATCAACTGGATTTCGAAGAATTATTATTACTTTTGCAGTTGGAGAAAATTCTTTTATTAATTGTGCAGATTCTTTTTCAAAGAGGTATCCTGTTGATGCTTCACCTATAGCCTTAGCTTTTTTACTATTTTTAAAAAGTGAATAATATTCATTAATATTGTTCATTCCTGCATCTTTTATAAAAAAGAAAGGCTCTTTTCTTGCCGAAATAAAAATTTCTGGATGTTGTGCTAGGTAATAAGCCATTGACGTCGTACCAGATTTAGCTGCGCCAACAATAAAAAAATTTGGCTTTTTAGGAGTTGATTTCATAATCATATCCAAAAATTTAACTCTGTTTCCAATCAATAGGGAAAACTAGAAATTTTTTTAAAGATTTTCTCGAAATACTTTATCTTCTCATCTTGCCCATCATAGTACAATTTCTTGAATCCAAGTCACATAAAAGCTAAAATTTAATTATATTTTACTTACGGCGATGAAAAATTTTTGAACCATGGGATATAACCTATTGTTTTTCCAAACTTTATTTTTATGAAAAATAATGTCATACAATTCCAAAGAGCCATACTTGAGGTCCCTGCCAACGCCGCACCTAAAAGTCCAAATTTTGGTATCAAAAACAAAGTGAGAAATATATTTATAGAGGAAGATATCGCAATAATGTTTCTGAAAGCCTTCTGTTGTCCCGTCATATTCATAAAATACCCTGTGGAGCCCGATACTGAATTGACAAACTGGCCTACCACGAGAATCAACATCGGAAGGTAAGCGACTGTAAAATCCTCTCCAAATAGGGCTAGAATGGGGCGGCCGAAGACCACGAGGAACAAAAGTATTGGGGTCGTTGTCCAAAAAATCAGCCTTGTGGACTTCTTTGCAACATAGAATAGATCGTCAAGCTTCCCGGTGTGAAAAAGCTCTGAGAATTTTGGCGCGGCCATGGAATTTATCGCTTGCAGTACGAACGAAGTTAAAGTTGCCAATTTTACAGCGATGGCGTAAAACCCCACTTCGCTCGCTGGGCGGTATACTCCCAAAACAAGGACGCCAACCTGGCCGATGATAAAATTCATAGACGCGGTCATCAACATAGGGGCTGAAATTGAAAGCAGTTCGACCAACTTGAGCGGCCGAACCTGATCATCAGGCCGCATTTGGCAACGGAAGGCTCTGTCCATAATAAGAGCCCCTGTAATCGCCGTCGCTCCCCAAGCCGCCAATTGTGCGTAAAAGGGATCGTTGGGCTGCTTTGAGATCGCCATCAGCGCTAATAGAATCAACAGCATCATCGCATGTGGAAGAATTTGCATAAAAGCAAAGATGCGAATTAATCGAAGACCGCGAACCGCTTCTGTATTAAGATCCATCAGCGCCTTGAAAATAACGCTGAGAGCTGTCACAGCTATGTAAAAATTTAAATCAGGCTTAGTAAAAACTTTCTGTGCGATCAGATTAGAACAAAAATATAGAGCTCCTCCAACCAAAAGTGAGGTTACAGCCACAAGATACTGTGTTTTACGGTATATATTGAAAGCCGAGGTCACCGAGTACTTGGTAAGATGCTCTGGAATCAGGCGTAAAATCGAGACGTTCGTTCCCATCACTGCGAAGATAGAGGCCATCATCATGAAGGCCTGGACAATCGCCAACACACCCATCATACTGGCCCCATAAAATCGGGCGACGAGAACGTTCGACAGCAAAGCCAGTCCGACCCCCGACATCTTTCCCGTTAAAGCAAAGGCTGAGCCAGTGAGGATCTCGGAAAATTTTTTATCTGCTAGGATTTTACTCATTTTCCTGTGAAAGATTTGGACCATAGTTTAAAGGTTCCAGGCCGAGGACCGAGGTAAATTCAACCTAATCCTTCTACAATAAAGAATGGATTAAGAAGGTTTTCTTTGTTGTATAACAGTGGCATCCCCTCCGGGGTTTTCACTGTCCCACCAGCTCCCTCAACCACCGCATGACCCGCCGCCGTATCCCACTCCATCGTCGGGCCGAGCCGGGGGTAAAGATCTGCGCGTCCTTCCGCTACCGCACAAAGCTTTAGGGAACTACCCACCGGCAGTGCATCGGCCACTTTGATATCCTTCAGGTATTCTTCGAGCTCTGGGGAAGGATGAGAGCGGCTCATAACGACCGTCAGGCCCTTTTCAGGATCGGCCTTTCGCACCTGGATGGCGACAGCCTCGCCCTGCCCTTCACGGCACCAAGCCCCTTGTCCTCTTCCTCCCCAAAACATCTTGTCCTGGGCTGGTACATAAACCACCCCCAAAACCGACTCCTGTCCCTCGATCAAAGCGATATTGACCGTGAACTCGCCATTGCGCTTGATAAATTCCTTGGTTCCATCCAGAGGATCGACCAGCCAGAAACGCCTCCAGTTCCTCCGCACTTCGTAGGGGATATCCTTCCCCTCTTCTGACAAAACAGGGATATCGGGCGTCAATTCCTGAAGACCGGCGACAATGACCGCGTGCGAGGCTTTATCGGCGGCGGTTAAAGGGGATTTGTCGTCTTTGATTTCGACGGTGATTTCGCCGTTATAGATTTCCATTATTGCCGTTCCCGCCCTTTTAGCGAGAGTGCAGAGTGCCTTGATGTCGATGTTATTCAAAAAATTTCTCCTTGCAGGGACGCGGGACGGGGGACGTGGAAGTCAAAATCTCTCTATGGCCGCGTTCTACTAAATCGATTTTCTTTTGGCCCTGATCAGGCCGCGTAAAAGTGAAGAGATCGCCTCCGTTTCTTCGACCCACTTCTTTCCTGTCTTTTTTTCAATGTAGTCAATCTCAATGCCAATATAGACCTGGGTCCGAAGCTCGCCACACGAGCCTTTGGCATAAAGCAGAAACTTTATACAATCCCTGGGACTGGCCCGTTCGATCCCTTCGGCAATGTTACTGGGGATAGACAGACCGGATCTTGTGATCTGATCCCGAAACCCGTAGTCCCGACATTCGCTAAGGCTTTATAGATTTCGGCACTCAAACGCGCTGAACGCTTCCAAACCTCCAGATCCTCGAATCGCATGCTACCCTCCGCTTCGCTGCGGGCAGTACGCCTTTAAAATCCTCGTCCCGCGTTCCTCGTCCCTTCTTTATCCGAAAATCTCCCTCACAATCCTCTCCGCCAATTCCTCGGGAGTTGCCTCCGCGCCGTTGACAACAATCTCAGGACTTTCCGGGGCCTCGTAGGCCGAATCGATGCCGGTGAAGTTTTTGAGTTGACCGGCGCGGGCCTTTTTGTAAAGGCCTTTGGGGTCACGCTTTTCGCAAACTTCGAGGGGGGTGTTGACGTAAATTTCGATGAACTCACCCTTCTCCAGCAGGTCTCGGGCCATCTGCCGTTCGCTCCTGAAGGGTGAGATGAACGATGTCAGGACGATCATTCCGGCATCGACGAAAAGCTTGGCGGCCTCGGCGATGCGGCGGATGTTTTCCACCCGGTCGACATCGGTAAAGCCCAGGTCGCGGTTCAGGCCGTGACGAATGTTGTCCCCATCAAGCAGATACGTATGCTTACCCATGGAATGCAGTTTCTTCTCCACCAGGTTGGCGATGGTCGATTTTCCCGAACCGGACAGGCCGGTGAACCAGAGCACCCGGGGCTTCTGCCCCTTGAGGGCGGCACGGCTGGCCTTGTCGATGTCGAGCGCCTGCCAGTGGATGTTGCTGGCCCGCCGCAGGGGAAAGTTGATCATTCCGGCACCGACCGTGGCATGGGTAAAACGGTCAATGAGGATGAAACTGCCGGTGGCTCGATTGTCCCTGTAGGGATCGAAGGAGATCGCTTTGGAAACGCTCAGATTGCAGATGCCGATCTCGTTCAGTCCGAGTTTTTTGACTGGGTGGTGCTCGAGGGTATTGACGTCCACGCTGTACTTGAGATCGGTGACCTGAG
Organism: Syntrophotaleaceae bacterium; assembly: GCA_041390365.1. Lineage (NCBI taxonomy): Bacteria > Pseudomonadati > Thermodesulfobacteriota > Desulfuromonadia > Desulfuromonadales > Syntrophotaleaceae > Syntrophotaleaceae bacterium. The sequence goes on from JAWKQB010000003.1 coordinate 224,193, forward strand.
CCGGGACAACGGCAGTGCCGATCTTCAGAAGATAGCTTCGTCCCGGTAGAAGAGAATCTTCATGCATCCAGACCACCTGAGCCGCAAACTGATCGGCATGGTCCGGCCGGGCTGTCGCTGCGGCCAGCATGTCCCCCCGGCTGATATCGATCTCGTCTTCCAAAGTCAAGGTGATCGCCTCGCCGGCGGAAGCCTCCGACAAATCTCCATCCATCGTGACGATACGCGCCACCCGACTTTGCTGACCGGAGGAGGTCACCACCACCGGGTCGCCGAGACGCACGGTTCCCGAAGCGATGGTGCCGGAGAAGCCGCGAAAGTCGAGGTTAGGCCGATTGACCCACTGCACCGGCATACGAAAGGGGCGGTCAACCGCAAGGTCGGTAACCTGCACCGTCTCAAGATATTCCAGCAGGGTCGGCCCTTCGTACCACCCCATGTTCTCACTCCGAGCGATGATGTTGTCGCCCTTCAAAGCCGATATGGGGATGCAGATGATTTGTTCGAAACCGAGATCTGCGGCGAAGGCCTTGTACTCCTCGATAATGGTTCGAAACCGGTAAGCACCGAATTCGACAAGGTCCATCTTGTTAACTGCCAGCACCACATTTCGGATTCCAACAAGTGAGACGAGGTAGCTGTGACGCTTGGTTTGGGTCAGGATACCCTTCCGGGCATCGACCAGGATCACGGCCACCTCGGCAGTGGAAGCCCCGGTCACCATATTGCGAGTGTACTGCTCGTGGCCCGGGGTATCGGCGACAATAAACTTGCGCTTGTCCGTAGAAAAGAAGCGGTAGGCGACATCTATGGTAATCCCCTGCTCGCGCTCGGCCTGCAGCCCGTCGAGCAGAAGGGCATAGTCGATCTCCTCCCCCTGGGTGCCGCAGCGCTTGCTGTCGGCCTCCAGAGCAGCCAACTGGTCCTCGTAAATCAACTTCGAGTCCCATAACAGACGGCCGATCAAAGTGCTTTTGCCGTCATCGACGCTGCCGCAGGTAATGAAGCGCAGCATGCTCTTTTCTTCTTGTGCCTTAAGATAGGCGTGGATGTCTTCTGCGATAAGTGCGGATTGGGGGGTCATATTTGAAATCTCCGATTTCTTAAGGCTCAAGGTTCAAGGCTTAAGGTTTAAGGTCTTGGTCCAGTGACTTTACCCCTTGTCCCTTGTCCCTAAAAATATCCTTCCTGCTTCTTCTTTTCCATCGATCCAGCCTGGTCGAAGTCGATGAGGCGGCCCTGGCGCTCTGATGTTCGGGTGAGCAACATTTCCTGGATGATTTCCGGAAGGGTGGCGGCGGTCGATTCTACAGCGGCGGTCAGAGGGTAGCAGCCTAGGGTGCGGAAGCGCACCGTTCGTTGTTCGATTTTTTCTTTCGGACGCAGCACCAGCCGCTCGTCGTCGGCCATCAGCAGCATCCCGTCCCGTTCGACCACCGGTCGCTCTTTTGCGAAATAGAGGGGCACGATGGGGATATTTTCGAGGTAGATGTATTGCCAGACATCGAGTTCGGTCCAGTTGGAAATGGGAAAGACCCGAATGCTCTCCCCCTGCCGTACCTTTGTGTTGTAAAGGTTCCACAACTCCGGCCGCTGGTTCTTTGGATCCCACCGGTGCTGAGCGGTCCGGAAGGAAAAGATCCGTTCCTTGGCCCGGGATTTTTCTTCGTCCCGCCGTGCGCCGCCGAAAGCGGCATCGAACTTGTACTTGTCCAGGGCCTGCTTGAGCCCCTCGGTCTTCATGACATCGGTGTAGAGAGCCGAACCGTGGGTGAAGGGGCTGACACCCTGTCTGATCCCGTCCTGATTGGTGTAAATAAGGAGATCGAAACCATATTCGGCGGCGATATTATCGCGAAATTCGATCATTTCGCGAAACTTCCAGGTGGTATCGACATGCATCAACGGAAAAGGCGGTTTGGCCGGATAAAAGGCCTTGCGCGCCAGATGTAGCATGACCGATGAGTCCTTACCGATGGAATAAAGCATCACCGGATTTTCGAATTCAGCCGCAACTTCCCGAATGATGTGGATACTTTCAGCTTCAAGTTGACGAAGATGGGTTTTGTTTAGTTTCATGCTGATCCGTCCTATCATTGTTATTAAGGCAAACGGCCAGAGGCCAAAAGCCGAAGTAAATCTATCAACAAGCCAAAGGCCCGAGGTAAAAACAGGTGTTTAGCCGTTACCTTTGGCCTCGGGCCCTTAATCTCACCGCCCTCTTGATCTCCTCCCAACGCTCCTTATCTTCTTCCGGCATTCGCTCCGAATACTCCCGGACAAAGGCTGCCAGGAGGGCTCCGAAGCCAACTACGAAAGTGGCGGCCAAAACGAGCAGACTCCGTTTCGGTTTGGTTTTCTTGTCGGGAACGATGGCATCGTCGAGCACCTGGATGGTGGAAGTATTCTTGGCCTCGTTGATTTTGGCCACTTCATACTGCTGGGTCAGCAGCTCCAGCAGGGTTTCCTGAACTTTAAAATCCCGCAACACCCGCGCATACTGGATACCCAGTTCAGGTACAGCGGAGGTGGCGATGAATATATCTTCCGAAACCCCCTTGCCACCCGGGGATTGTTCCAGCTTTTTCAGTTGGGCTTTGATTTGGGCAACGGCTTCCTTCAGGGCGATCACTTCAGGATTCTGCTCCGTCTGTGAAGAGCGAAGAACACCGAGTTGAACTTCCTTGCTGGCCAGTTCCCCTTTCAACTGAGCAATGGCCTCGATGATGGCATTGGCCTGATCGTCGATTTTGATGGCCTTGTTTTCCTTCTGGAAGTTCTGCAGACGTTCTTCGGCTGCCAGCAGATCCTTTTTAACCAATTTCAGGCGCTCTTCGAGAAAAAGCCGCTCTCGTCCGGCGCTGCTGAGATTGATCTTGACGTTGACCTTCTTCAATTCCTCGACAAACGCATTGGCCATCGCAGCGGCCCGCTCCGGATCCTTATCCTCGACAGAGACGGTGACGATGCCATCGTCCTTGCCGAGAGCGATCTGAACATGGTCCTCGAGCTTGGCGTAGGTCTTGACGCGATATTCCTGATCGTAGACCTCCATCAAATCGAATTGATCGATAATGGCGTCCGCTACCGTACGGCTTTTCAGCATGCCGACATAAAGCTCCCCGGTACTCCCACCAACCGAAACCCCCGCCAGAGCTGCCAAATCACTCATACCCCCCAGCATCGCGGAAAGCCCCCCTTTGCTTTCGCTCGGCGGCAGAACTCGAGCTGTACCCGTATAAATGTTGGGCATCAGCAAGGTAATGATGCAGGCCAGCACAAAAGCCACTGCGCAGGACTTTAGAATCATCTTCTTGTGCTTGACGATGACGAGGAGGTATTCGAGGAGGTTGATTTCGTCTTCCGCCTCGTAGGGGCGGGCAAATTCACGGCTCTGATCTTCTTGTTCTTCAGTCATTGTTTGCTCTTTTAGCAATAGATTTCATAAAAATCTGTAAGGGCCATTAACACAAACACAAAAAATCTATCTCGAACGCAGATAAAGGCGGATGTTCACAGATTAAGCCTTAAAACTAATAGATTTTGTTTTTGACTGCATCCTGCCTTTCATCCGCTTTTATCAGTTCTTATCTGCGTTCAATTCCGGGTTTGATTTTTGACTCTGGTCTTGAAAACTTGAAAATCTAAGTCCATTTCGAACGCAGATAAGGGCGGATGTTCGCAGATAAAACCTTAAACTTTTATCTCTGATTCAGTCTTCATCCCGCCTTTAATCCGCCTTTATCAGGTTTTATCTGCACTCAGTCCAGGTTTACTTTTTGGTCGTGATCTCAGAGGCCTGAAAATCAAAAATCTGTTTCGAACGCAGATAAGGGCGGATGTTCCAGATAAAACATTAAAACTTTTAGACTTTGCTTTTGACTTCATCCCGCCTTTCATCCGCCTTTATCAGATCTTATCTTCGTTCAATTCGGGTTTGCTTTTTGACCCCGGTCTTGGAAACTTGAAAATCTAAGTCCATTTCGAACGCAGATAAGGGCGGATGTTCGCAGATAAAACCTTAAACCGGTTTAGACTTTGTTTTTGACTGCATCCCGCCTTTCATCCGCCTTTATCAGATCTTATCTGCGTTCAAATATGCCTTTGTCTTGACTTTCAAGATTTAAAAATTCACTATTCTTCTAATTTCTACTTTTTCTGATCCAAAATTAATCAGAAGGCAGATCTTTTTTCCTGTTCCTTTCAGGTAGTTCATGCCCTGAGCAAAATGGCTAGCATCTAAAGCTTTGACTGCCTTTAACTCCACAATCACTTCTTTTTCAACCAGTAAGTCTGCAAAAAATTCACCAACTATTACACCATCGTAAAATACATTTATTGGATGTTGTCTCTCGACGATCAAGCCCGATTTTTTTACTTCATGATAAAGAGCATTTTCATACACTTTTTCGAGGAATCCAGGCCCGAGTGTATTTGCAACCCTATAAGCACACCCGATGATTTGTTCGGTTATGCTATTGAGGAAGGCTTCATCTCGAACCATTTGCTCCTCCTAAACCAAAACCTGTCTCGAACGCAGATAAAGGCGGATTTACACAGATAAAACCTTAAATCTTTATTCCTGATTTTGACTTTATCCCGTCTTTCATCCGCTTTTATCAGAAGTTATCTGCGTTCAATTCGGGTGTTGATTTTTGTTTTAACCTTGAAAATCAGCAGTCAAAACCTTTTTCGAACGCAGATAAAGGCGGATTTACACAGATAAAACCCTAAATCTTTATTCCTGATTTTGACTTTATCCCGCCTTTCATCCGCCTTTATCAGATGTTATCTGCGTTCAATTCGGGTGTTGATTTTTGTTTTAACCTTGAAAATCAGCAGTCAAAGCCTTTTTCGAACGCAGATAAGGGCGGATTTTCACAGATGAAACCTTCAACCTTTTATCTTTGATCTTAACTCCATCCCGCCTTTCATCCGCCTTTATCAGATGTTATCTGCGTTCAATACCGGTTTAGATTTCGGCTTATTCCTCCTAGCCTCCGGCTAGAAGGAAGCCACCGCCGCCGCACCCAACGCCATCTGATAGATAATGGTGCTCAGGTCCTTGAACTCCTTCATCCAGTCGGTCTTTTCCTCGAAATCTTCGGGGACCAAAATGGAGTCGCCGGGGTAGATGCGGGTGGACTGCAGGCCGCCGAAGGTCCAGCGCCAGTTGTCGCTGTCCCAACTGATGCCGATGCCGGCTTGTTGCTGGCTGACGACGGTGCCGTCGGCGCGGACGATGAACATCTCTTCGGTTTTGGCGTCCTCCTTGGGACCGCCGACCTTGCTGAGGTAATAGTTGGCGTTCTTGCCGGGCTTCCAGGTCAGAGCCGCGGGATTGTAAACCATGCCCTGGACATTGACCGTCTGCGGATCCTTCGGAATATAGATTTCATCCCCGCTCATCAGAGCGACATTATCCGCGGATTCCTTGAGCTGCCCGATCGGCTTCAGTTGCACCACCAGGCGACCAGTCACGGGCGTGTTTCGCAATTTGTCAAGCAAAGCCTGCTGGCTTGCAATGGTGGTTTGGGCCGCCTTTGCCTCCTCGGGAGTCATGGCCCCGGCAGCCATCTCCTGGGAGACTTTTGCGATTTGCCGCTCCTGTTCGTCGATCAGTTTCTGAACATGCTGCCGCTGAGTGTCCTTAATCGACTCGCGGGTAAAAATCGCCCCCCGCAGATAGGCCTCGCCAGTATAGCCGCCGGCCCTTTCGAGTACCGAACTGAGCGTCTCGCCCTTGCTGATTGCGTAGATACCGGGAAACAAAACTTCCCCTTTGACAACCACCCGCATCCGTTCGCCGTAATCGGGGATCGAGCGCACCACGAGATGGTCTTCCGGCTGGAGCAGCAAGTTGTGCTGGGGATGACCGGACAGGGCCTTTTCGAGATTGATGTTGAAGCGTTCCACCCGAGTGCCGGTGGCACTGGGTATGTAGCGGGTGATTTCGGCCTGATCGAGGAAGGCGCCTCGCTTGAGACTGCCGGCAACGGTGACCAAATCCTTTACGGTCATTTTGTCGAAGAGCCGATAGGTGCCCGACTTGAGGACCGCTCCGGCGATGGAGACCTCCGGCATCTCCTCCATCTCGGCACGGGAAAAAACCCGTACTTCGTCATATTCCTGCAGAACCAGGTTGTGCTCCGGGTTCCCCTCGAGGGCCTGCTGCAGATCGACGGTCACGATTTCCGGCCGATATTCCGGTGGTAAGCGATGAATGATCTGCGCCGCGTGGGGATAGAATTCCGGCAGGAGGTTGTCGTAGGGGATGAGCAGGTCGGCCAGCCGCATCCCTTTGGTCAGCTCGTACTTTCCGGGCCGCACCACGTAACCCTGCAGGCTGACAAAGCCACCGGCCATGGCGATGGGAGAGACCTTGACCAGATCTCGATCCTGCATGGGGAAAGTCAGAGCCGCCGCTTCCTTCTGCTCTACGCTGCCCAGGTCGAGGTCGAGCACAAGCCGCTGCCGATGAGCCTGGATCCGCTCGATCTGTACCTTGTTCAGGTAAGCGGTCGGGTTGACACCGCCGGCCAGGGCCAGGCAGTCGGACAGCGTTTCCCCGCCCTTCAGCTCGTAGACGGCCGGACGCCGGACGTTGCCGGCGATGCCGACAAGGGGGCCGGACATGGGCACGAAAATCGTATCGCCGGCCTGCAGGCGCACATCGCGGTTCTTGTCGCCTGAGAGAAAGAAATCGTAGAAGTCGAATTCGGTCAGGAGGGCGCCTTGCCGCAGCACCTGTACTTTTCGCAGGCTGCCGCGACCGGAAGGCCCGCCGGCCGCCGACAATGCGGTCAGAAGGGTAGAAAGGGAGCTCAACTGATAGCTGCCGGGCGCGGCAACTTCACCCACCATGAACACCTGGATGGAGCGCAGCGACCCCATGGTGACGTTCATTTCGAAATTTTTGAAGTATTTGGAGACCTGGGTCTTGATGGTCTGCTTTGCTTCGCTGAAGGTCTGCCCCCAGAGATTGATAACCCCCACCTTGGGCAGGGTGATTTCGCCGTTGCGGTCGACGGTCACACTGTAGTTGCCCTCGATATTGCCCCACACGTCGATGCGCAGGGTATCCCCGGGGCCGACGACATAGTCGGGGCCGACCAGAGCCAGAGGATCCGGTTGCAGTCGGGCCCGGTTATGGAAAAAGCTGAAGCCGAAACGCTTCAGGTTGAGATCCATGCGACCGGAGACCGATGACTTGAAAGCCTCATCGCCGGAGTCTTGGAAAATTTGCTCGACATCGATTTCGGCTTGCTGCAAATCGGCACTCTCAGGGCCTGCGTCTGCCGCAGAGGGCTGTGCTCCGATCTCGGGCGACAGGGCTGGGCCCGTCTGAACGGGGCCGGATGCATCCATCTGCATCGGGCTCAAGGTGGCCGTTCCTGTCGTCCCACCACTTATGGAGGTGGCACCTGTGCCGCCGGCTCCCATCGCGGCCGGCTCAGCCATGGCGGAACCGAAACCGGTGAGGACCGCCATCCCGATCAAAAAACACTGCATCAAATGTTGAATCCTGCGTCCCTTCATACTTTCATCCTTCTGAATTGCCTACCATGTCCCCATTAATCCGAAAGAACCCGAAAAATGGGTCTCGTCGTTGCCGTCCTCGTAATCTGCGTTTTCAATCCGTCCATATCCCAGACCAAGATTCAGGGCCAGATGTTCCCTGAATTCCCAGTTGAGCTTCAAAAGCCCCTGGTAGTGCTTCTCTCGCACGGGCTGGTCATATCCTCGGCTCTCGTAATCGATGCCCATGGTCATCAGCAGGTCTTGAGGCAGAATGAGCTGCACCTCGCCATAGATGTCCTTGGCGCCACCCCCCGCGTGGTGACCCATGATCTTGCCTTCGTAAGTGTAGCCGGAACGATAAATGCCGTGCCGATACCAGGGAGGGGAATTGGTATCGATTTCGGACAGGTCGGCGTACTCCAGCCGCATGCTGGCTCTGCCGGACGGCTCGATCCGCGGCAGGTACAGGCCCGCAAGCCAGGCCCTGTTGGCCAGAAAGGACCCGGCCTCGTCCTCGCCGCCGTACTCGCCGTAGATTTCCGCCCCCCAGAGAAAGGGCAGGCGCAGGCGGGCATCGAGAGCGGCGATGTTGTTACTGTTGTCCTCGTCGCCTTCCAGGTTTTTGCCGCCCAGAATGGTCAGGAAGTCATCCCAGCCAACGTCCGGCCGGCCATCTCCGCCGAAAATGACCGTCCGCGAAGCGCCCACCTCGAACCAGGGCAGGGGCTTGACGTTGAGCCGCAGGCCGGCGAAATAGGGTTCCGGGACGACCCGGTCCTCTTCCAGTTCGCTCCAGAAGACGTCGAAGCGGAAAGGGCCGAGGTATTTGAATATCCAGGGAATCAGAACGGGGGTGGGGTTGGTGATCCGCACCATGTCGAGGGGCTTGGCGTTATTGGTCAGGACCAGTGAGCCGTGCCGACCTTGTCCCCACCAGAGGGATTGGCGGCCGACGGAGACTTCGAAGGGCCCCAGGCCAAGGGCAGCCTTGCCATGCAGAAGCGAGAAGGAGGTGGAGTCCCCGTCTTCCAGGATCTCCAGCAGCGGCCGGGCGCTCAGCAGGACATGCTCCCCCAGCTTGGCCTCGGCCTGGAAAATCAACTGGCCATTGTGATGCTCGCCGTAGTCGATGCCGTCATTATTGTAATTGAGGGCGTACTGGCGGGCGTCGACTCGATCGGTCCCTGCATAGACCGATTCGTCTCCGTCCTGATACAGGTAGGTGAACTGCAGCTCCCGCGGTTTGAGATAGCTGCCCGGAGCGGCTCCCTCGCCGAGTTCATCACCGAAAAACCGCTCCAGCCTGTCCAGCAGTTCATGGACGGCAGGGGGAGGGTCGGCAGACTCGGATTTGGCGAGAGCTTCCCGCACCTGGCGAGCCGCCTCGATCCGGGAATAGGGACGGGCACCCTGCAGCACGGAATCGATCAGTCCCAAACCGGCGAGCTTGTCCAGGGCGGGATAGACCCAGCTATCAAGGGGTAGTGTGTCGGACACTGCGGCCATCGTCGGCGCGCAAACCAGCAACATTGCAACTGACAAAACCAGGAGGATCCAACACCTGCACTTTCGCAACATCGATACTCAACCTTGCAGAATAATTCTAGGTAAGGTTTCAGGTTTCAGGTCTTAGCCTGAGATCTGGCGCCTGAAGCCGAGACCTGGCCAATGCTCCGAGTATCGACGGTTTCTTTTCCTCTAAACAACAAGCGGATAACCAGGGAAAAACCCGAGGCCGCAAGTAAAATCCAGAAAAGATTAAGAAAGCTCATTTTTTAACCCTCCTAGTCAAGAAAACACCTGGTCCGGGACAGTTCACTCGAAAAAGCCAGGGACATCTGAAATCGAAATAGATTACATGCTTTTACCCGGAATTTTCGATATCTCATACCTCTACTGTCCGGGGCTCGGGAAACAGCCGGCCGGCCGAGCCTTCGCATCCTGTTCGGACTTAAGCAATCAGCGGGCCAATTATGGAGGTTGTTGCAGACCGATCGGAAAAAGGACTTTTTTTAAGGGAAGAGAGAAATTTTCCAATGGTATCAAGCAGATAAGAAAATTTTGGGTCATTTGCCAAAAACCATTAGGGCATTTTTGGGTTGGATTTTACACATATCACAGGCAGGAGGGAAGCGGATTAATATTAAATTTAATACAGGTTTTTGACAAATTCAATTTTTATGTGGCGAACTGACGACGCTGGAAATCCCGTCAACGAATAATTCCAGGCACTTATTCACATGTCAACGTACATGTCAAAGTTTTGTCCATAAATTAGCCAAATAACTGTCCTCTTCTAACCCTTCTGCTTCTCATGACAAAAAAATGACCCATTCACCCCACTTATGCCACAGAAGTGCCCCGGGTAGCGCCCCATTATTCCTTCCGGATTCTATTTTTTCCCCGGCGTGTCCCATTATTTCCTCTGGCCGTTAAAAAACCTTTCTCTGTCTTCCTTGCCGATCCCCTGTCGTTGGAACGCGACCTTTTCAAAACGGTTGACCATTAGTTTAACTAATCTAATTAGAAGTGAAAAATGAATCATCCACCGGCATCCGCTTCTTTGGCCACTTTCGTCTGTCGGGAAATCGCGACCCAAACTTGACTCAGCTCAATTCTCCCCGCCAAAGCGGATGATAGTCTGCTCCTGCACTCAACTGCTGGAATTCATCGTCATCCTCATCGTCTTAAGGAATTCCATAACCCAACCCAGGACCGGATCACCCCTTTCTCGGAGGAGGACACTATGTCGAACTTTGCACCACCCGCGGAACTGTCCAAAGCGTTTATCAGCATCGGCAAGGCCAAGGCGACCAATACCGCCTTGAAGCTTTTCGTGCTGGGCATCCTGGCCGGCGTTTTCATCGGCTTCGCCGCCCATGTCGCCACCACCGTCGGAACCGGCGACTGGACCATTTTAGGATTGAAAAAATTCTTTATCGGCGCCGTCTTCAGCTTCGGCCTCATGCTGGTCGTAATTCCCGGCTCGGAACTCTTTACCGGCAATAACCTCCTGACCATCGCCCTGCTCAACAGGGAGATCACGATCGGCCAGATGCTGCGCAACTGGCTTATCGTCTATGCCGGAAACCTGGTTGGCTCCCTGGCCCTGGCCTGGATGATCGCCTCCGGTTCCGGCCTGCTATCCGGACCGGTCGGGGGCACAGCCATCAACATCGCCTATGAAAAGATCACGGCCGGGGGAGCCGCCCACACGTCCATGTATTTCTGGCGCGCCGTCGGCTGCAACTGGCTTGTCTGCCTGGCGATCATGATGGCTGCCGCCTCGAAGGATATTACCGGCAAGGTTCTCGGTATCTTCTTCCCCATCATGGCTTTCGTCGTCGCCGGATTCGAGCACTCCGTGGCCAACATGTACTTCATTCCGGCCGGCATTCTTGCCAAATCCTCAGCCGCCGCCGTCGCCGCCTCCGGCAAATCTGCCGAACTGATCGCAGGGCTGAACTGGGCATCGATGTGGACCAACAACCTGCTGGTCGTCACCGCCGGCAACATCGTCGGCGGGGCCGTGCTGTGCGGGGCGGTCTACTGGTGGGCCTTTGTCCGCGGAACCGCCAAAAACGTCGAAGTCCCCGTTGCGGAACCGGCCAAACCGGTGGAACCGGTGGCCGTCCATGCGGTCCGGGAATCGGCCGTGCGAGGATAAAGCGCCCCCCGACTGTAGAACCACCGCCGTCCTGCCAACCAGCCGACCGGAAAGGGCGATCCTCGCGATCGCCCTTCACTTTTGATCCCCACCCAATTTCATCTTGTCATCCAGAAACTTCTATGTTTTATTATCTTTAAACATTCTTTAATGTGAAGGGACGCTGGTAAGTTATGTAAGTTATTTGGAAAAAATATACTCGCACAGGAAGATGAAATGCCGAGACAGCCGAGACTGGATATCCCCGGTTTGGTTTTCCATATTATGGGTCGAGGGATAGAGGGGCGGAATATCTTTCAGGACGATAAGGACCGAGAAGGATTTTTAAAGAGGTTGGCTGATGAAGTCAGCAAACCCGGCGGGCCTCACCTATATGCCTGGGCCTTGCTTCCAAACCATTTTCATCTGCTCATCCGAAACGGTGAAGGTCTTTTGTCACCGATGATGCGCCGGCTGATGACCGGGCATGCCGTGTCCTATAATTTAAGGCATAAAAGACAAGGACATCTTTTTCAGAACCGATACAAGAGCATTGTGGTGGAGGAAGAGCCCTATTTCCTGGAGTTAGTTCGATATATTCACCTTAATCCTGTTCGTGCCGGCATCCTCCAGAATATGGAAGAATTGGCAAGATATCGGTATACAGGTCATTCCGTGCTTGTCGGGCAAAGAAAATTTCAGGCCCAGGAAGAGGATGCGGTATTGGGGAGATTCGCTGATAGGCGGAATGTTGCTTTAAATGGCTATCTAGATTATTTAGCGGCTGGGATTTCCCAAGGAAGAAGAGAGGAGTTGCGCGGCGGAGGCTTGGCCCGGAGTCTCGGAGGAGAGAGATTGTCCAATTCCGAGGAAAGGGAGCTTTCGGATGAGAGAATTCTTGGCGGCGGTCATTTTGTTGAGGAGGTTCTCAATCTCGATGATAAGGGCGATGAGGAGAGGAAGGCATCTGTCGAGGATATTTTGAGGGCGGTGGCAATCAAAAGTGGTGTTAATTCCGAGCAAATTCTCGGGACAAGTCGCAATCGAGTGATCAGTCGAGCTCGAAGGCGGTTCTACCTCATGGCGAGCCGGAAAGTTGGTGTGACCATAACGATGTTGGCGAGGTTGACCGGGAGGAGCCATGTGGCCGTGAAGCTGGCCATCGAGCAGGCTGAACTGGAGGAAGAAGAGCAGAAAATTTGAAATAACTTACATAACTTACCAGCGTCCCCTCATGCTACGACGCCACACCTATGATCTCCCCGAGGGCGCGACTGCCAGGGATCTGGCCGTCAAGGTCGGCCTTGAACCGGATCATATCAAGTTGATCTTCGTCAATCACGAAGAGAAGACCATAAATTCCAAATTGAAGAGTGGCGACGAAGTGGCCTTTTCGCCATATTGATTTATACCAAACAATTGTCGCAGGGGCAGACCTGTGTGTCTGCCCTTTTCCCTTGATTTAGCAACCCAAATCGGAATTACGTCTCGCGATTTACGGTTTTCAGGAATATATCCTGTACATCCTGCCAATCCCTGTCAATTCTGTCTTTGGGTTGCGCAGTGAGGTTTCTCAGGTTCGCCCCTGGTTTTTCAGCACCCCGCTCCACCTTGCTGTACGGCATAGGCTTCACCGCCGATGTTGACGCGGCCGTTGTTCTGCAGGTAGATGGGATAGGACCCCTGCTGGCCGGCATCCGTACTGTAGAGCAGGTACACCTGGCCGCCAAGCTCCTGCACTTGCCAGTTGCCGGTGACCGTGTTATTGGAGGCGCCTCCCGCCATGCCAGGCACCGACCAGCTCCCCTCCTTGTAATAGCGGTAGCGGCCGTTGCTGCAAAAATCGATGGTCGTCAGTGTGCTGTTGTTCCTGATCACAGAGCCTGAATAAGCGGTCAGTTTTGCGCCGCTCAATCCCTGCTGCCATTGCCGGACCACAGAATCGGCGGCCTCGGCATTCAGGGTCAAAAGGCACATCAATGCAAAAAGACCTGCCGTGAGACGGATAGTGTTCATAGCTCCTCCTTGAAATATGCGGCCGAATCTTTTCATTAATTCTACAGCACCTCTGGTCCGGAAGACAAAGGACTCCAACCGGCCTGCCCATGCTTAACGAAAAAGGCCCCCTGTCATCAGGAGGCCTTTTTCAGCGTCGTACTTACAAATGACCTACGCGAAGCAGGTGCAGGGTTCTTCGTCGTTGCAGGCGTGGAGCCGGTCGAGGTTTTCCTGGCTCGGCAGCTTGACCAGCAACTCGTCGCCTTCCACCTTCACCTCGAAGGTCTGGATCGAGTAGATTTCGTCGGTCAGGCCCTTGCCGTCAGCCAGGGAGAAGGACTTCTTGTGCATCGGGCAGGTGACCTGCGGGATGCCGGCGGTGTCGCCGAGCAGGCCGCGGGACAGAACCATCTCCTGCTTGTGTGGGCAGAGGTTCTGGCAGGCGTACCATTCGTTCCGCTGCGCGAAGTGGAACACCGCGATCTGGTGCCGGCCGTAGCGGAAGGTGGCGCCGCCGTCCCTGGGCACCGCCGAGGCGCGGCCGAGAGGGACCCACTCCCGCGCCCCCTGCAGCACTTCGGGTGCGATTTCCGGCATGGGGTATTCCTTTTGCCAGTTTTCCGGACGTTCCTGGCCGCGCACGGTGATCAGCTTCACCGGGTCCTTGCCGTCGGCGTTGGAGAAGTGGCGGAAGCGGGCCAGTTGATCCGGCCGGCCGAGGGTGACGGCCCATTCATCGTGCTGGCCATCCACGATGCGCTGCATGTCGGCTTCGAGCTCGGCGCAGATGCCGAGAGAATCCTCGATGATGACCTTCTTCAGCTTCTCCACCCCGCCATCTAGGTTGGACAGCCAGGTGGCGGTGCGCTCCAGCTTGTCGGCGGTGCGGATGTAGTACATCAGGTAGCGGTCGATGTAGCGGATGGCGGTTTCGCGATCGATGTCGGTGGCCAGCAGGTCGGCGTGGCGCGGGAAGGCGCCGCCGTTGCCGCCGACGTAGAGGTTCCAGCCGTTTTCGGTGGCGATCAGGCCGAAGTCCTTGCAGATCGCCTCGGCGCACTCGCGGGTGCAGCCGGACACCGCCGCTTTCAGCTTGTGGGGCGAGCGCAGGCCCTTGTACCGGTTCTCCAGCTGGATGGCGAAGTCGACGGAGGGGCCCATGCCCATGCGGCACCAGGTATCGCCGACGCAGCTTTTCACCATGCGCAGCCCCTTGGCGTAGGCGTGGCCGGATTCAAGTCCCACCTCGCCCAGTTTGGCCCAGACCTTGGGCAGATCCTCCAGATGGACGCCGAACAGGGCCACCCGCTGGCTGCCGGTGAGTTTGGTGTAGAGGTTGAACTCCCTGGCCACCTGGCCCATGACGATCAGTTGCTCGGGGGTCAGTTCGCCGCCGGGCGAGCGGGGGATGACCGAGTAGGTGCCGTTGCGCTGGATGTTGCCAAGGAAGCGGTCGTTGGTGTCCTGCAGGTGGGCATGGTCGAGGACGTATTCGTTCCAGAGGGAGGCGAAGATCGAGGCCGCCTGGGTCTTGCAGGCCGCGCAGCCGGCGCCCTGGCCGTACTGGGCGAGCAGCTCGTCGAAGGTGCGGATCTTTTTGGTCTTGACGATGTGCAGCAGGTCCTGCCGGGAGTAGCGGAAATGCTCACAGATGGAGTTGTCCATCTCGATGCCGGCCTTGGCCAGCTCGTGCTTGAGCACCGCCTTGACCATCGGAAGGCAACCGCCGCAGCCGGTGCCGGCCTTGGTGACCTTCTGGATGCTGTCCACGGTGCGCAGCTCCTGCTCGTCGATGGCCTTGCAGATGGTGCCGTAGGTGACGTTGTTGCAGGAGCAGATGATGTCCGCGTCCTCCAGCTGGTCGATGGCCAGACCGGCCCCGCCCCCGCCCTTGACGATCAGCGACTGGGGCTGCTCCGGCAGGTCCTTGTTGCCCTTCACGTAAAGAGAGAGCATGCCGTAGGGCTCGGCGTCGCCCACCAGAATGGCGCCGAGCAGCTTGCGGCCGCTGGGGTCGATGACCATCCGCTTGTAGATGCCGGTGACGGTGTCGTGCACCTCCACCACCCGGTTCTCCGGATTGTCGTCGAAGGGATTCCCAAGGGAGGCCACGTCGAGGCCGAGCAGCTTGAGCTTGGTGGACATGTCGAAGCCGGTGAACTCCTTCTCCTCGCCGTCGAAGCGGGCCGCGACGATGCGGGCCATCTCGTAGCCGGGAGCCACCAGGCCGTAGATCATCCCCTCGAACAGGGCGCATTCGCCGATGGCATGGATCGCCGGGTCGCTGGTCTGCAGGTTGCCGTCGACCACGATGCCGGCGCGCTGACCGACCTCCAGCCCGCAGTCCCGGGCCAGCTTGTCGTTGGGAATGATGCCCGCGGACACCACCACCATATCGACGGGGAGGGGGTCCCGGTCCTTGCATCCGAGGCCGGTGACCGTGTCATCCCCTTCGATGCCGGTGGTGGCCACCCCCGTCAAAACCTCGATGCCGAGGCGCTCGATCGCTTCGGTGAGCACCGCCGCACCCCGGTCATCGAGCTGGCGGGGCATGAGACGAGGCGCCATCTCCACGACCTTGGTCTCCAGCCCCAGGTCGACGCAGGCCTTGGCCGCTTCCAGCCCCAGCAGACCACCGCCGATGACGGCGACGCGGGACGCCTGGCGGCTGTAGGCGGCGATCGCCTCCAGATCCTCGATGGTGCGGTAGGCGAAGACGCCGGTCAAATCTTTTCCGGGGATCGGCGGCATGAAGGCCGAGGAGCCGGTAGCGAGCACCAGCTTGTCGTAAGGCTGTTTGCGCCCCGAGGCGGTGACGACGGTGCGGCTGCCGCGGTCGATGGTCACGATCGGATCACCGAGATTCAGCTCGATGTTGTTGTCCCGATACCAGTCGGCGTCCTGCAGGGTCAGGTCCACCGGCTGGTCCGAAAACCAGGAGGAGAGATGCACCCGGTCGTAGGCCGGCCGCTTCTCGCCGCCGAACACGATCACCCGGTTCTTCTCCGTCATCCCCCGCTCGATCAGCTCTTCACAGAAACGATGCCCCACCATGCCGTTGCCGACAATCACGATATTTTCAGCCATAGTCCTCTCCCCTTTTATATTGCGCGGTTTAGTCGCTGCATTATTGGTTGGCAATGTAGCGTCAACGGCAGAGGGGGGGATTGATATGGATCAAGTTGATAGTTTTTTCGAGAGAAATCGGGTCATCCCATTCGTAGGGGCAGACCGATGTGCCTGCCCGGTTCAGGACAAGGGCGGGCGGACACGCAGGTCCGCCCCTACGGGAACCAAATGCCTCAAAACGAACCGGCGCGAGGGTTGCCCCCGCGCCGTTCCTTTTCCGCTATTCCGGAAAACTCTATCCCCCCAGAGCCTCCTTCATATCCTCCTCGTAGGTGGAAATCGGCTGGATGTTGAAGTTTTCCACCAGGAAATTGAGGATGTTGGGGGTGACGTAGGCCGGCAGGCTGGGGCCGAGCTTGATGTTCTTGATCCCCAGCGAGAGCAGGGTCAGCAGGATGACGTGGGCCTTCTGCTCGTACCAGCTGAGAATGAAGGACAGCGGCAGCTCGTTGACCTCGCACTGGAAGGCCTCGGCCAGGCCGAGGGCGATCTGGATGGCGCTGTAGGAATCGTTGCACTGGCCGACGTCGAGCAGGCGCGGAATCCCGGCGATATCCCCGAAGTCAAGTTTGTTAAAGCGGTATTTGCCGCAAGCCAGGGTCAGAATCACCGTATCCTTCGGCAGTGCTTCTGCGAACTTGGTGTAGTAGTTGCGGCCGGTCTTGGCACCGTCGCAGCCGCCGATGAGGAAGAAACGCTTGATGGCCCCACTCTTGACCGCCTCGATGACCTTGTCGGCCACGCCGAGCACGGCGTTGTGGCCGAAACCGGTCATGATCTCCTTGTCGGGTTCATGCGGCAGGTCGGGGCATTCCAGAGCCTTTTCGATCACTTCGCTGAAATCCCAGCCTTCGATGTGCTTGACATCGGGCCAGCCCACCTGGCCCCAGGTGAACAGGCGGTCCTTGTAGGATTCCGCGGGGCGCTGGATACAGTTGGTGTTGAAGATGATCGCTCCGGGAAAGTCGGGCAGCTCCTTGGCCTGATCCTGCCAGGCGCCGCCGTAGTTGCCGTAGAGATGCGAATATTTCTTCAGGCCCGGATAGCCGTGGGCGGGCAGCATCTCCACATGGGTGTAGATGTCGATCCCCTTGCCTTCGGTCTGCTTGAGCAGCTCCTCGAGCATGACCATGTCGTGACCGGAGACCAGAATGCCCTTGTTCTTGCGCATGCCGATCGGCACCTTGGTCGGCACCGGATGGCCGAAACGCTCGGTGTGGCCGTCATTCAGCATCCCCATGACCCGCAGGTTCATCTGGCCGATCTCCATGGCGATCTGAACGAAATCCATCACATCCCGCGATTTGTCGGTGGTCGCGGCCAGGGCCCGGTGGAAGAAGGCGAAAACGTCCTCCTCCCTTTTCCCCAGGATGTAGGCGTGGTCGGCATAGGCGGCCATCCCCTTGAGGCCGAAATTGACGATCTCGATGACGGACAGCAGGTCGGGATCGTCGGCCTGGGTCTTGACCCCGTGCTGCCGCGCCTGTTCGAGGATCCCTTCCCGGTCGCCGGCGATCGTCCACTGGGCGGGATCTTCGGTGACCTGCGGCGCCTCCTTGCCGGTCTTCTCCCGACAGGCTTTCTCGTACATCTCCCGCGCCTTTTCCTTGAGCTGATAGCAGCGGTGCAGCTTGGCGATCAACTGGTCCGGGTCGAAATCGACGTTGGTGACGGTGCTGAACAGCCCCTCGAACAGAAACAGGTCAATCTCCTCGTCCCGGGCGTCGAACTCGCGGGCCTTGGCGGCATAGAGGGACATTCCCTTCAGACCGTACAGCATCAGGTCCTGCAGGGCGGCCACCTCGGGGTTCTTGCCGCAAACCCCATGGACTTCACAGGCGACCCCGTTGGCCGCCTGCTCGCACTGATGACAGAACATCTTCGACATGGTCTCAATCCTCCTCTCGTTCGGATGGATGGATAAATGGCGGAAAGTAAAACTCTATCGGGTTTGGAAGGACCTGCAAGGCTGGAGTCCATTAATGCGTTAAACGTAAATCTGAATAAAATGTATGGCCGTTGTGGGGGTGGACCTGCGTGTCCGCCCGCGTTGGGCAGCAACGGCAGATACAGGTCCGCCAATGGGTTGAAAATAAATTATTGGGAACACGCAATTCGTTATGGGTAAGGTCTATCCCCGTTCATCTGCGTCCAATTGCCTTTGCCTGGCCTTTTCCTCACCCCTCACTCCTCACGCATTGCAGGTTTCAACTTGCACCTCCCTTAACGACTGCTAAGCTGAGTACGTCAGCAACTCGCACCAGAGGAGGGCGCGCCATGGGAAAATCCCGAAAAAGGATGGTCATCTCCCCCACCTGGCTGCAGGTGACAATCCTGACTTTTCTTGTGGGTTTCAGCGTCCTCGGCTATCTGACCGTCAGCATCTATCAGAACCGGCCTCCCATCCCCCGCATGGTTCAGACGGAAAACGGCGCTGTCCTTTTCAGCGGCGACGACATTATGGCGGGGCAGCATCTGTTCCAGAAGCGGGGTCTGATGCAGTTCGGCACTCTGTTCGGCCACGGCGCCTACCTGGGGCCCGATTTCACCGCTCAGTACCTGCACCTTTCCGGCCTCGAGATGCTAAATTTCTATCGGGCCCGGGGAGTGTCGGAGGACGAGGCGGCAGGACAGGTGCGACGGGACCTGAAGACAAACCGCTATCAGCCCGAGACGGGCCTGCTGGTCTATACGCCGGCCCAGGCCCTGGCTTTCGACAGGCTGGAGGACTTCTACCGCGACTGGTTCGGCCCTCAACAACAGCAGGAAGGGCTGGCCCGGCCGCACATTTCCGATTCGCGGCAGATCCGGCAGCTGACCGCCTACTTCTCCTGGGCGGCCTGGACCACGGCCGCCACCCGACCCGGCGCCGGCTACTCCTACACCAACAACTGGCCTCCGGAGCCACTGGCGGGCAACAGCCTGACTCCCGAGGCCATGATCTGGAGCGTGCTCAGCCTGGTGGCCCTGCTCGGCGGCAGCGGGCTGGTGCTGTTCGCCTTCGGCCGCTGGAACTGGCTTGGCTGGAAACAGGAGATCGAAGGAGGGGAGAAGCGTCGCTTCCGGGATCCGAACACCGTGCCTCTAACCCCGTCGCAGAGGGCCACCCCCTGGTATTTCCTGGTGGTGGCCGGACTGTTTCTGCTGCAGGGCCTGCTCGGGGGCGCCAATGCCCACTATCATGTGGAGCCGGAGGGTTTTTACGGCCTGGAGATCGCCCGCCTGCTGCCCTACAACCTGTCCCGCATGTGGCATGTGCAGTTGGCGCTGTTTTTCGTCTCGGCGGCCTATCTGGCCATTGGCATCTTTCTCGCGCCGATGATCGCCGGCCGTGAGCCGAAATTCCAGAAAACGCTGGCGCTGGCCCTGTTCGGAGCCCTGGTGCTGGTGGTGCTGGGCAGCCTGGGAGGCGAAGCGATCAGCCTGGCGGGGTTGATGCCCGGGGACGATCTCTGGTTCTGGCTGGGATCACAGGGGTGGGAATATCTCGATCTGGGACGCCTTTGGCAGATGCTGCTGGTGGTGGGCATGTTCCTGTGGGTGGTGATCCTGGTCCGGGGCCTTTGGAACCGCCTGCCCAATGAACATCTGGGCAACATGCCCTGGCTGTTTCTCTACAGTGCCCTGTCGATCCCGGTTTTCTACGCCGTGGGAATGGTTTTCGGCAAGAACGTCAACTTCGTGGTGGCCGATTTCTGGCGGTTCTGGGTGGTGCATCTCTGGGTGGAGGATTTCCTCGAACTCTTTACCACCATCATGGTCGCCTACATCTTTGTCCTGCTCGGCGTGGTGCGGCCCACTGTCGCCACCACTGTCATCTACCTGGACATCATCCTCTATTCCGTCGGCGGGGTCATCGGCACCATGCACCACATGTACTTCAACGGCGCCACCGCGGCTCACATGGCCTTCGGCGCCTTTTTCTCCGCGATGGAGGTGATTCCGCTGCTGCTGCTGACCTACGAGGCCTGGCATTTCATGCAGCTCGGCGCCCCCCCTGGGGAGCGGAGCGTGGCGGGCACCGCCAGTACCGCCTTCCCCCACAAATGGGCGGTCATGTTCCTGATCGCGGTTGGATTCTGGAACTTTCTCGGCGCCGGGGTTTTCGGTTTCCTGATCAATCTGCCGGTGGTGAGCTACTACGAGGTCGGCACCGCCTTTACCGCCAACCACGGCCACGGCGCCATGATGGGCGTCTACGGCATGCTGGCCATGGGGTTTTTCATGTTCGTCGCCCGTTATTTCATCCCCTGGGACCGCAACAGCGAACGTGCCATGAAGATCTCCTTCTGGAGCCTCAATATCGGACTCGCCTGGATGCTGTTCGTCAACCTTTTTCCGGTCGGCTTCCTGCAGCTCTCCGAAAGCCTGAAGAATTCCTATTGGCACGCCCGCAGCATCGATTTCTTCCGCCAGCCGACGGTCAGGGTTTTCGAATGGCTGCGGATGCCCGGAGACACCCTCTTCATCGTCGGCGGCATCCTGCCGGTGGTCTATCTGGCCCTGCGCATGTTCATCCATCGAAATCGGGTTGGGGAACTGCCGGCGGAAACGACGGTGGAGGAATTCATGGAGCCCCCGGGGTAAAAAACGGGGCGGACACGCAGGTCCGCCCCTACCCCCTATTTCTCCCGCCCGAAGGGCCAGGCCATGACGCCGCCTTCCAGAACCTTCACATTCGTCCAGCCGTTGGCTTCCAGCAGAAGCTGCGTCTCGTAGCCGCGCAGCGAAATTTTGCAGAAACAGATGATTTCCCGATCCTTGTCGGCGGGGAGATCACCGAAGCGATGGCGCAGGTCGGACAGAGGTATCAGGGTCTCGCCAATGCCGATGCGCATCTGATCGAATTCGTCGGTGGTGCGCACATCGAGAATAAAGGGTTTGGACTCCTGCTCGAGCTTCTTTTTCACCTCGACGGATGAAATCCCTTTCAGGCGGCCCTTGATCTTGTTTTCCATCAGATGGGCGGTAGCGATGATATGGTCGATGGCCAGGGAGAAGGGTGGTGCATAGGGAAGATCGGCATTCCCCAGGTCGGTAACGGTCATGTTGCCCAGAAGGGCCATGGCAGCGATGGACACCTGCCGACCGACATCGCCGGGGCCGACGACCTGCACGCCGAGAATTTTGCCGGTCTTCCGATCCGCTACCATTTTGGAGATCAGCAGCTTGGCCCCCATGAAGCCCGGCTTGTCGAGGCTGGCGTTGATGACGGTTTCAATGTCGTACCCGGCTTTGCGGGCCTTGGCTTCCGACAATCCGGTCGATCCGGCCGCGAAATCAAAGACTTGACAGATTCCGGTATGAATGGTCCCGGGGAAGGTCACGGTGTTGCCCATGATCGCATTTTCTCCGGCCACCCGTCCCTCCAGGTTGGCCAGGTCGCCAAAGGGCGCCCGGGTTTTTTCGCCGGTCAGGCGGTTTTTGATCTCGACACAGTCCCCGACCGCGTAGATATCCGGATCGGAGGTCTGCATGTAATCGTCGACCAGGATGCCGCCGGTGGCGCCGATGGCCAGACCGGCAGCGGCCGCCAGCTTGGTGTTCGGGGCCACGCCGATGGCCAGAACCGCTAGCTGGCAGGGGAGCTCGGTACCGTTGCTCAGTTTGACCGCCGACAGCTTGCCATCCTGACCGATGAATTCGGTCACCCCGACATCGGTCAGCACGTTGGCGGCCTTGGATCGAACATGGTTTTCGAGTACTTTGGCCAGTTCCCAGTCGAGAAACATGAGGATCTGCGGGAGCATTTCCACCACGGTAATATCGATGCCGGAAAGCTGCAGCGCCTCACAGGTCTCGATGCCGATCAAGCCGCCGCCGATGACGATCGCCTTGGTAATCTGCTTGTCGTCGCGGATCCTGCGCATGAAGTCGGCATCCCGCATCGACTGCAGGGTGGTAATCCCTTCCAGTTCCAGCCCGGGGATCGGCGGCCTGCGGGCCGTAGCGCCGGTGGCGATGATCAGCTTGTCGTAAGGCAGCTCCTCCTCCATGCCGTTTTTGAGATCACGCACGCGCACTTCATGGTTTTCCCGATCGATGGCAATCACCTCGGTCTCCGTGCGGGCGCTGATCCCCTTGGTGTGGAGGAAGAATCCCGAATCCCGCACCTCGCCGTAAGGAGTGCTCAACAGGGCATTGCGGTCGTTGAATACGCCGGCGACGTAATAGGGATAGCCGCAGGATGCCATCGACATCTCCGGATCCTTCTGGATAATGGTTACCTCGGCGTTCTGGTCGAGACGCTTGGCCTTGGCGGCCGCCTTGGGGCCGGCCGCCGACCCTCCAATCACGATAATGCGCTTTCTGGACATGCAGATCCTCCTTTTGTATCTGGTTTTCGGTTATCGTTTTATGGCGGTGGCAAACAATCACCGCATTCCTTATATATTCGTAAAATCCATATAAATGGTATTTGTAATTTATACAAGAATCGCCTGAATGGCAACCATTTTTTCACGGCGGGTGAAAACCCATCGGTGGTGCCGAAGTGCGATCAATTTCCACAGGTTGTCACGATTCCTGCAAGGAGATATTATGCAGGGCTTAACCCTCCGGCTTGACAGTTTTCTGTCAAGGATCAACCATATGGACTATCTGCTGTCAGAGATCTGACTTTATTTCCGAATTGGAGCAATGGCATGAAGGAAAAAGGGACTCAGGAGATTCTGCTGGAGAGCGGCACCAATGAAATGGAAATTCTGGAATTCTATCTGGGCGGGCAATCCTTTGGAGTCAATGTCCAGAAGCTGCGGGAAATCATCCAGTATGAACCGGAAAAAGCCACCCGCCTCCCCGAAAGTTATCCTTCCATGATCGGCACGCTTCTGGTCAGGGGCCAGAGCATTCCCCTGGTGGACCTGAACGTTCATCTCAGAAGGAACGCCCGGGCCGAAGAGGCTGGACGCCCGATTGTCCTGGTCTGCCAGTTTAACAACAGGATCAGCGGCTTCCTGGTCGACGGCGTCAATCAGATCCACCGCATCAACTGGCAGGATGTCATGCCGATGCCGTCGTTGTTCGAGCAGTATCAACCCCGATTCACCGGCAGTATCCATATCGGCGGCAAGGAGATTCTGGTCGTGGATCTGGAACACATCCTTTCGGAAATCGACCCCGACATCGGCATGAATTACGAGCAAAAGCTCGAATCTGAAGGACTTCAAGACATTGAAACCATCGCCGAAAAACGGGCCCGGGTCAAACTCATGATCGCAGAGGATTCGACCATCATCCGCGTAGGAATGCAGAAAATGCTGACCGGAGCCGGATACACCCAGATCAGGACTTTCGTTGACGGGGAGGATTGCTATGAGGCACTGAAGTCCTTGAAGGAGAAGGTGACGTCCGAAGAGGAGCTGACAAACCATGTCAAATTACTGATCAGTGATATCGAAATGCCGAAAATGGACGGTTTGACCCTGTGCCGCCGCATCCGCGAGACCCTGGGACTGAAAAACCTCAAGATCATCATGTTCTCCTCCCTGATTACGGAGCAGATGTCGGCCAAATGCGAGTCGGTCGGCGCCGACGCCTCCATCAGCAAACCGCAGATCCCGGAGCTGGTGGCGATGATCGACACGATGTGTTTGTAAGGCGCCGCCCCTCACAACGGGGCCATACATCCGTAGGGGCAGGCCTGTGTGGCTGCCCGGTTACGACCAATGCGGGCGGACACGCAGGTCCGCCCCTACAAGGAACAGACCATTTGTCCAATTCCCATTGATCGGATTTGTCATCCCGTTTCGCATCCCGTCTTGCCTTGCCCGCGACACCCTTTTATTATCTCTTCGCCAACTTGCCATCCCTTCAAGAGGAGAATTCATATGAGCGCATCCAACCCCCTGGTCCAGATGGAAACCTCTCTGGGCGAAATCCTGCTCGAGCTCGATGTCGAGAAAGCTCCCATCAGCGTGGAAAACTTCATCGCCTATGCTCGGGCCGGGCATTACGACGGCACAATTTTCCACCGGGTCATCAAAGGCTTCATGATCCAGGGAGGAGGGCTGACCCCGGACATGCAGGAAAAACCGACGAATGAGCCGATCAAAAACGAAGCCCACAACAGGCTCAAAAACAAGGCTGGAACCATTGCCATGGCCCGCACCTCCGAGGTGGACAGCGCGACGGCTCAGTTCTTCATCAATACCGAGGACAACAAATTTCTTAATCATTCCGGAACAAATCCGGAGAATTACGGATATGCGGTGTTCGGCCGGGTGGTGGACGGGATGGATGTGGTCTATACCATCGAACAGGAACCTACCGCGACTGCGGGGGGGTATGAGGATGTTCCGGTGAAACCGGTGGTGATTCTGAAGGTGGAAGTGATCGACTGAAGGGTTCCGGACAAGACGTCAGCACAACTTGTTTTTTGCCTGGGCGATGTTTTAATTTGAGGGTATCCCTTCACAAGGAGTAAAGATGACCCGCAAGTTTTTCTGCATCCTGCTGTTGCTGCTGCTTCCCGCCCTGGTCCTGGCCCAACCTCCCCGTCTGACGGGAATCGCCCCCAGTGTGGCCCGGCCGGGCAGCCGGGTTATCGTGACCGGCGGCCCCTTTACGAAAGACGTCAGGATAATGTTCGGGGACAGGCTGGTGGCACCAGCCAGCCTCGCTGAACGGCAGCTGACCTTCGTCGTTCCCGACCTGCCGGCAGGCCAGTACCTGCTGCAACTCCAGACGGGGGAGGAAACGTCGGAACGGAGCATGTTCTTCCGCGTGGTTCTGCCCCCTCCGGCCATCCTTTCTTTGGAGCCGCAGACGATCGACACCTGTGATATGGGAGCAGGCCGCCAGGTCGTGGTCCGGGGCGAGGGCCTACAGGCCGGCACCCTGCTGCTGCTGGATGGAGCAGTGCTGGCGGCGCAACGCAGTGCCGAGGATGCCCTGACATTCGCCGTGCCCCGGATGGATTCGGGGCTTCATCAGATCCAACTGGTCAATCCCGACGAGCAGAAATCGCTTCCGGTAGTCCTGGTCATCAACAACACCCCCGAGATAGAAAACGCCTCCATGGGGGAAGAGTCTGTCACATCCTATGAACTGATGATTACCGGGAAAAATTTCACCTACCGGTCGATACTCCTGGTGAATGGTCAACAGATTCCTTCTTTCAATCCGACCACGCCGGATATCGGTGAATTCGAATACACCCCCTACAACCTGAACCAGCCCGGGCTCGACTCCGTGTATTACGTCGATTGCAGGACGATGATCTACGTGCGGCATCCCACCACCAGTCAAACCAAGACCCTGACCCTGCAAATCATCAATCCGGACGGCTCGGAGAGCGGGGTGTTCAGCTATACCGGGCCTTAATGTGGGTGGGCGGACACGCAGGTCCGCCCCTACAAGTCAAATAAAATGGCATCCGGTTTATCCCTTAGCGTCAGGAACGAAGTTATCATTCACCGGAATTCGATCTTGTAGTACAGATCGACGCCGCTCTCTGTGCCGGTTTTAGATTCCAACTCCCAGTGTTCGCCCAGGGTATAGCGCATCCGGAATTCGGTGGTTTCGGTGAACAGGGACTGGCCGATGCTGACGTAGAGGTCGGGGTTCAGATATTTGCCGATGGTCAGCATCGATTCCGTGATATCTCCCTCCCCGGCTTCGAAGCCCAGAACATCCACTCCCAGCTGCCGCTTGAGCCGATCCTGCAGAACCACCGATTCGCCCCGGCCAAGCAGGGCCCCGGCGGCGGTCATCAGCAGGCTGGCTTCCCCTCCGTCCGCCGCGAAGGGGCGCCCCAGGACGATATAGGCGAGCTTGTCGCTGTCACTCATGGCCGGATCGGAGGTGAGCTCCACCGTCGGGGAGCGCGGGGTGCCAGTGACGCGGACACCGGCCTTGACGTCACCCACGGAGCGCAGGGCGAGGATGTCCAGCGTCGGCTGTTCCACCGGGCCGCTGAACAGCAGATTGCCCCGCTCGATCTTCAGCTTGGCCCCGTAGGCCCGATAATCCCCCTCGGCAACGCTGATGCGGCCGTTGGCCTTGACATCGTCCAGCCCCGCCATCTTCAGATTCAGATTGCCTGTCAGGCGGGCATCCAGTCCGGCCATCTTGACCAGGACGTGGTCCCCGAGAATGATGTCGATATCGGCCCTGACGGTCAGCGGGGCAGGCTCTTCGACAGGTTCGGGGGGAGCCGCTTCGCCGACGATGACCACGTCTTCGCTGGGCAGCAGCATCTCCTCCCTTTCGATCTCCCGCAACAACAGATCGGGCACCCGGACCGTTCCCCGGATAAAGACCTCTTCCGCCGTGCCTTGAATATCCAATTGCGGACTGATCAGCGCCTGCAGCTCGGGCAGATCGATCAGCTCGAACCGTTCCCCCTGCAGGGTGCCCTGGTAATCGGCCAGCTCCCACTCCCTCAAACGCAGGGTTCCGGTTCCGTTGATCTGCCCGGGACCGGATTTCACTGAAAAGGACGCCAGCTCCACCCGGTCCTTTTTGAAAGCGGCCTGCAAACGGATGTCTTTCAGTTCGATGCCGGCTGCAGGCAGAAAGGCTCCCGCATCACTCAGCTGCAGCCCGCCATCGAATTCCGGCTGCGCCCAGGTACCGGCAATGTCGACATCCATCTCCATATTGCCTCGGGTTTCTTGAACCAGACCCGGGAAAAGGGCGGCAACCAGCCCCTGCTCCTGAAACGAGCCCTCCACCTGACCGGCCAGCCGTCCTGTGGGCTCGAGCGAGACCGGCATCCGGGCAGGCAGGGGCAGGCGAAGCCGTCCGGTCAGGCGACCGCGGTCCGCGAGCATCAAACGGGATTGGGCTTCAAGCCGATCGTCCCGCCAGTCCCAGGTGAGCTCGGCGTTTTCAAGGGGCAGGGACACCACGGTTTCCGCCACGCTGGTCTCCACCAGTCCCTGATTCAGAGACGCGGACCCCCGGGCGGCCAGCACGCCCCCCGGTGCCCAGTTGCCCTGGCTGGTGCCGGATATCTCGCCCCGGGCGGTTATTCCGGTCGGCAACCAGGGTTCGAGATGCTGCAGGTTCAGGCCGTTCCAAACCAGTTCCCATTCCCCTGAGCGGGGCAGTTCCCTTCCGGCAGGTTCATCGGATCGCACCCGGCCGTCCAGCCGGACACCCCGGGCCAGATTGACGGCAAGCGTTCCCGTCAGTCCCTGGCGGTTCCATTCGAGATCTCCCTGGGCCCGGGTCACGGTCAGATCGAAATCTTCCTGCTCGTAGCGGCCGGAAAGCTCGACCTCCAGAGAGACGGCCGCCTCTCCCCCGGAAGGCAGCAACAGAAGGCCCCGCCCGCTGGTCTGGCCGCTGATGTCCCCCTGCTGCAGCCAGGGCTCGAGCCGCCCCAGACGCAGCGCCTGCCACTGGACCTGGGCACGGCCGGCGAGATCCGGGAACGTCAGGTCGGCTGAAGCCGTCAATTCCTCGCCGCCGGTTCCGGTCATGCGCAGATTGTCGAACTTCACGAAGTTGGCAGAGACCGCTACAGAAACCGGCTGCTGCAGACGCCAGGGGCCGACCGGCTCCCGCAACAGCAGTTTCTGCAGAGTGCCGCGCCAGACTTTTTCCCGATAGCCTCCGGAAACGGCCAGCTCCAGGCTGGTCTCCTCAGGAAACCGAATGGTGCTTTCAGCACGATGATCCTGAAGAGAACCGGACGCCTGGAGGTCGAGGCCGGGCACCAGAAAATCGCCCGACTTGAGCTGCCGCAGACGCAGGTTGAGGTCGCCGCTCCCGCTGTCGCTTGCCTTGGCGGAAAAAGCGATGTTTTCCGCTGCATGATCCTCATAACGGAGGTTCCGTCCCGTGCCCTCGGCGGTGCCGGTCCATTGATCATTCCGCCGGCGCAGCCAGCCGCTGCTCTGCAGGGATCCGGACGCATCGGGCAGCAGGGTAGCGAGGTTCCCGACCCGGGCCTGGTAGTCGATGCGCCGGCTCAACTTGCCCCGGGCCGTCAACTGGATTCCCTCGCCCTGCAGTTCGAGGGCGGTCAAATCCAGCTCGGTTCCCTGCATACTGGCATCGATCCGGCCGCGGAATCCGTAGCCGCGCAGGGTGCTTTCCAGCAGGCGGCCTTTAACCGCGAGATCCATGGGACCTTCCGGAGGCTGCCGCCACCGACCCTGCAGGTCGAAACTGAGATCCCCCGGCCACTGGGCATCGTAGGCGGCCGGGTTGAGCCCTTTCCCGGTCAACTGCCCTTGCACCGACAGCACGGGCTCCCAGGCAGCCGTCAATGCCCCGCCAAGCCGTCCCCGGAGAAGATGCGCCTGCAGATCGGGCAGGACGACCTGCCGGGTATTTCCGGAAAAGTCACCGGACAGTTTAACGGCCCGCCAGTCGTCGGAGCGATTCTCCAAGTCGAACCGACCATGGTAATCATCCATGCTGCCGGCAACCCGCAGCATGCCGTTAATGTTGGTGGCCTGCCCGGTGAAAGGCACCAGGTTGACGGAATCGAGCCTGAGGTCCGCGGCCATATCCGGCAAGTCGGAGGACATATCCAATCGCAGATCTCCGTTAATCTTCCCATTTCCGGAAAAGCGCGCTTGAAGTTCCGAAAAATGAACCTGCCGGGCATTTCCGGAAAAATTGGCGGCCAGCTTTACCGCCCGCCAGTCTTCGACCCGATTTTCGAGATCGAAACGGCCGCGGTAATCATCGAGGTTACCGTCCACCTGCAAACTTCCGGAAATACTGGTGGGCTCATCGATGAACCGTGCCAGGTTGATGGAATCGAGCCTGAGATCCGCCGCCACCTGCGGCGCTTCGGAGGACAGTCCCAGTTGCAGATCCCCGCTTATCTTTCCATTCTCGGCTGCCTGCAGCAAAAGGCTCCGCAATGCGACCGTACTGTTTTCCAGTTCGAGTCTGCCGCTGAGATCGACCTTGCCGGTCGGCCGGCTGTCGACCTTGAGAGTCACCGCTCCGGCAAGCCCCGGTCCTTGCTTCGCCGGGTGCAGTTCCAGAATCATTTCTCCTCGGGCTTCCCCTTCGACGACTTCTTCCAGCCGGGCGGCAACCCGGAGTTTAAGCCGGCGCTGCGGCCAGTGCATGCGCAGGGCGGCAGAGAGATCTCCAGGCGGACCGCTCATGGTCATGGACGATATGTCGAGCAACTCTCCGGTCCACCGGATCTGGCCGGAAACGTGATCCAGCGATTGGGGTTCCCGATCCGGTCCCTGATAAACCAGGTCACGCAGTTCGAAACGGCGGACTTCCGCCCGGATCCTTTGCAGCCAGCCCGGAAGCTCTGGCCACTGCAGTTCAAACTCGGTTTCCTCGGACTTTCCCAGATCCATCCAGGACAAGCCCTGCGCCTCCAACCCCGTGATCAGCACCTTGCCCCGCAGCAGGGCGCCCGGGCGCCAGCTGACCTTCAACCGGTCAAGATCCACCCTCATTTCCGGGTACCGGGCTTCGATACCGCTCAAGATCAGCGTGTCGCTCAGGCTGCCTTTCACTTGTGCCACGGAAACCTGCTGATCGGTCATTGCGGTGAGCTTTCCAACCAGCCAGCGGGCACCGCCGGTGGTGGCCAGCAGCCAGAAGGCAGCCCCTCCGACCAGGACAAGCACCATGATCAGAAAAACGCCGATCCAATGTTTCCAAAAAATCTTTACCATCCGAAACCGATGCTGAGATGAATGCGATAGCTGGGATCGTCCTCCCCGATCTGTCGGGCCAGATCCAGGCGGACCGGCCCGACCGGGGTATAATACCGGGCGCCCAGTCCGGCCCCCTGGAACACGTCGTAAGAGGCAAAATCATTAAAGGCATTACCGACATCGTAGAAGGCGGCGATTCCCCAGTTTTTAAAAAGGGCCCGCTCCAGCTCGATGCTCCCCACCAGCAGGTGCTTGCCGCCGATAACGTCGCCGTTTTCGTCCTCCGGGCCGAGCGACTGATACGCATACCCCCGGACGCTCTGATCCCCCCCGGCGAAAAAGCGCAGCGACACGGGAATGTCCTCCAGGGGATCGCTCTGCAGGGTGGTTCCTCCCTCAAAGCGCAGGAACAGGCTCAGACGTGCGGGCAGCGGAAGCAGGACGTTGCCGGCAGCCAGGACCTGCAGCAGGTTGGTATCGGAAAGAAGGTATTCATGGCCGCCCCGCACTTCCAGGGAATACTGATAACCTTTGCGGGGACGGATAATTTCGCGATACCGTCTTTGGGAAAAACGGACCCCCGGAATCAGCATGGTCGAGATGTCGCTCTGCTCTCCGACCGTATAATCCTCCCAGAGATACTGAAGGTAAACGGAGCCCTTCCGGCCCCGCCCGAAATCCCGTGTGTGTTCGGCTTCGACCGTTATTTTCTCCGTGTCGAAGGTGTCCGTGTCTTCCGCCTCATAGCCTGCCTGAAAGGCCGTGAAGCTGTTCAGGTTATCCGGGTCGGGCAGGATATAGGCGGCGGTGGCCGCCTGGCGTAACTGGCTGAGATTCAGCTCCAGGCGCAGCTCATGCCCCCGGTGGAACAGATTGAGGTTTTCGAAAAGCAGACTGGCCCGTGCCCCCGTATCGGTGCCATAGCCGATACCCGGCCGCAACCGTTTGGGGGGTGAGGATTTCAGGTCCACTTCGACGGGGATACGGTGGTCCTCGGCAGCCTCGCGATCCGGCAGGAGACGCACCTGCTCGAAGCGATCCGAGTCGAGATAGTTCAACTGGCTCTGGCCGATGTCGGCATAGGAAAAAACATCGCCGGGCTCAAAAGCGAGATACCGCCGCAGAAAGGGCTCTGGATAGGTTTCGGCGCCGCTGAAGGCGACCTCTCCGAAACGGTATCGGGGGCCGGTCTCCAGCACCAGCCTGATTTCCGCGGAATGTTTCACGGGATCCACCCGGATCTCGCGGACTTTGAAAGCTGCATCCAGAAAACCCTGGGTCCGCGCGGTATCCAGCCAGGCTTTTTTGCCCTCTTCATACCGCCCCTGGTGAAGCACCTCTCCGGCCTTCAGAGGAAACTCCGGCAAACGTTTTTTCTCCCGAAGTCGCTCGGCCCCCTCCCCTTCAACGAATGTCTGCACATTCGATAAACGGACCGGCACCCCCGGTTCGATCTGAACCGTCAGCACCTGGTTTCCTTCCTGAGTGGAGGAGAGCACGGTTTTTACACTCGCTGAATAGAAACCGAAAGGCTGCAGGGCTCTTCTAGTCCTTTCCTCCGCCTGGTCGACGAACCGGTTCAGCCAGCGCTGGTCCACCGTTCCGTTCTGAACCAGACCGGGCGGAAAGGCCAGGGCGGCTTTGACATTGTCGAGAACCTCACCGGAAACACCCTCTATGTTCAATGACAGGGGATCCGCAGCCAAGCCCGATGCAGGGAAAAGCATCCCGAAAAGCAAAAACAGCAGGCAGCAGAAAAGCCCTTTTCTGCCCCCACAGGAATTGGCAGAGGTGTATTTTGGCATCGGGGTCAGCATCCGCTCCGGTAAAAGGGAATGAGTCTGCGATTCCAATCATTTTAACCGATTACGGGGCAGAAAGCCTCTGGGAAAATGACAGGCTTCCAGGTGTGAACTGCCGGGGGAAAGGCTAGGTCTATAGGATATCCCGGGATTGCGCAGGCGTTGACGTGTCAATGTGAGATCGGCTTCAGCCGCGATGACTTGCCCTCAAAATGCTCCTAAAGGCGGACCTGCAAAGGGGCTTTGAAAAGGTTTTCATCCAAATCGGAATCGGGATCGGGATCGAAATCGGCTTTGGCTTCTGTCTTCGACGGGCTCCTAACTTTCCACCGGAAAGGCGGCTCTCATTTTCATGCGGAGATACACAGGCAGGCCGGCAAGCGCGATCAGGATTCCCAGCAGGGATGTTTTCGGATTGGCCAGGCCGATCTGCACCAGGATGCAGAGATAGGCGGAAACGAACACAAGGGGCACGAAAGGGTAGCCCCAGGTGCGGTAGGGCCTTATGGTGCCGGGCTGGCGCAGGCGCAGAACGAAAAGGGCCAGGCCGCTGGCGATGCTGGAGAGAACCATGACGAAAACGACATACCCCAGCAGCTGATTGAAGGTGCCTAACAGCACCAGCAGACAGGAGAGCAGCGCCTGGACAAGGAGAGCCCACCCCGGTGTCTGGTAAACCGGATGGATTTTTTTCAGGCGGGACCAGAAGACGTTATCCTCCCCCATGGCGAAGGATACCCGGGCCCCGGTGAGGATGGTGGCGTTGATGCCCGCGGCAATCGCCAGGGCGATGGGCACCGAGACCAGGCTGGCCATGGTCGGGCCATACAGCCGCCCCATCGCCTCCTGGGCGACATTGACCAGTCCCTTCATTGCCTCGACGGGCATGGCATAAAGATAGACCAGATTGATCAGGGTATAGACCAGTGCCACGCAGAGCGTACCCAGAATCAGCGACAGGGGCAGATTGCGCTGAGGGTTCTTGATCTCACTGCCGATGTAGGCCGAGGCGAACCATCCGCTGTAGGTGAAGATGACCGCGATCATCGGGTTGGCGAACAGTTTTCCCGGAGAAATCGTCACCGGCCCGGCCGCAGTCAGGTTCCCCCATGCACCGCCGCCGGACAGGAGACCGGCGCCAATCAGAGCCAGCAGGGTCAGGACCGTGCCGAGGGTGAAAATGTTCTGAGTGGTCCCGCTCAGCCGGATGCCGCGAAAATTGATAGAGGAAAAAGCCAGAATGAGTCCCGCAGCCAGCAGTTTTTCCCCTCCCGAACCCAGTCCCGGGAAAAACATTTTCAGATAGCTGACCAGGCCGATGGAAAGAGCGGCGATCGATCCCGGGTTGATCACCCAGAACAGCACCCACCCCAGCAGAAAACCCGCCCAGCGTCCATAGGCTTCCTTCAGGAACTGATAATCCCCGCCATGAAGCGGAAACATGCCGGCCAGTTCCGCGTAGGTCAAAGCCCCGCACAGCGTCAGCACTCCGCCCAGAACCCAGATGCCGAGAAACAGCCAGGGATGGGGCAGTTCGCCGGCCAGAAAGCCGCTGGTGGTGAAGATCCCGGCTCCGATGACGTTGCCGATGATCAGCAGCAGGGCGTCCCCCAGGCCCAGGCTTCGATTCAGTTGCATGCCGCGTTCCCCTCAGTTAGGCAGGGGCCGACATAGATCAGTCCGAGAAATTTTTCCTTTTCGTTTTCGACGGCCTGCAACACCGTTTCCAGGGTTGTGTCAACCTGCCGCTCTCGTCCGCTGATGCCGGCAGCGTAAACCAGGCGGAGCGGGGTTTCAGGGGCATAGTGCCGTTGCAGCAAAGGCACCAGATCGGGCAGATCCGGGAGGCCCATGAAGATGACCAGGGTGTCTCCGTTTTTGGCCGCGGCTGCCAATAAAGCCTGGTTCTGTCGCAGGCCCCGGGGCGCGGTGATCACCAGGGCGCCATGAGCACTGAGGTCGCGGTTGATGACGGCGTTGGCGGCATTGAAGGAACTGAGTCCGGGCACGGTTTCGATCCGGTCATCCTCGATAAATTCACGAATCCAGCGGGAACTGCCGAAGATCATCGGATCGCCCCAATCGAGAAAAGCCACGTCGCGACCTGCCTCCAGGACCCGGCGAATCTTATCGGCATTGGCCCGCCACTCTTCCTGCTTCAACCTCTCCCGCTCTTCAACCGACAAGGGCTGAGCCCGATCGGGATCGGCAAAGGCGAAGGGGTCGAACAGGATCTCCTTGCCGACCAGATAGCGGGCGAACCGTTGCTGGATATCGCCGGGCGCCGCCACCGCATCCGCTTTCGCCAAGGCGGCAAGGGCTTCGAGGGTGATCAGGCTGGTGTCACCCGGACCGACGCCGATGACCATCAATTTTGCCTGATGAGAAGGATGCAGCAACTCGATGCTCTCGACCTTGCGGACGTAACGGTTGGCAGAGGAATCGGGCAAGATTAGCCACAGCTCCCCCTTCTCTCCGAGGGGACGGCCGTCCATCCGGTCGGCCAGAAGAATGCGGCGTCCGAGGGGGGACCAGAACAGCTCACCCATCGAAAGCAGCGAACGGTAGCCGTCTTTGGAATGGACCAGAACCGTGATTTCGGGATCGTTCTCAATCCCCGTGTTCTTCAGCAGGTCCACCAGGGGGGTGCCGGAAAAACGCTGCACCCCTTCAAACCGGTTGCCTCCCCAAACAATCTTTGTCGCGACCTCTTCCACCCTTCTCCCCGGCTTCATCTGCAGAGGTACGGTTGCGGACTTCGCCTCCCGTGTTGGATCGACCACTTCGATGGAGACAAGACCGTCCAGGGAGCGATCGCTGAAGAAATCGTTGGCCAGGACGAGTTTCGGCAGGGCATGAGGAACACCGGCAGATTCCCCTGTCTCAATCGTGAGGACTTTGTCCGAAAAGGCAACCAGCACATCCTCCGGCCGCCCGTAGGCCACCTCGGCCCACGAAAGCAGGGCCCTCTTTCCCTCACGGTTGCGCACCCGGAGGGCAAGATCGATGGCCTTGGGGAATTCACCGCCTTCCTTTTCCACTCCGGCCGCCTGCAGCAGGTTCTGCAAAGGGACTCCCTGGTAGATGTGGACGCCCTGGAAAGACCCATCCCTGGCCACTTCCGTTAACCGGACGGAGACGGCGCGATAACTGCCCAGATCCTCCTGAGTGAGCTGCAAGGGATGTTTCACCAGGCCGGTCAGGGTGAAGACGGGTTCTGAGGAAACGGGGGCGGCAAAGCCGACGCCGGCGAGGAGCAGTATCGACAGTAGGAGCAGAGTGCAAACTCTTTTCATATTTCCCCCTAAAACGGGCGAACACGCAGGTTCGCCCCTACATAAAAAAGGCCAACACCCGATCCCGATTTCGATTTCGATTTCGATTTCGATTTCGAATAGGATTTTTAGCCTTTATAAATTTTCAACTAGCAACACATGCTGACTAGGGGCAGGAGGGATCCTTCTGCCAGGATCCTGCCCCCGACCCCGACCCCGATACCGATTCGGTTGAGGAACAAAAAAAGAGGCAGGGTCCGCAGCCGCATGCCAGATACGAATCGACCCTGCCCCTTGTCCGTGCTGTATTCAAAAAACTAATGGCATTCCCCGAACCGCACATTCAACCGGGGCCCCATGTAGATCAGGCCGAGGAACTTCTCCGGATCGGCCTGCAGTTTCCCCGCCGCCTCTTTCAGGGTGGTGCGCACCAGGCGCTCGTCCTTGGCGATGCCGGCACTGTAGACCAGGTTCACGGGAGTATCGGCCGGATAATGCCGGTCAAAAAGAGCCTGCAGGTCCTGGAACTCCTTCAGCCCCATGAAAATGGCCAGGGTATCTCCGCTTTTGGCCACCGACGCAAGTAGATCCGGATTTTTCTTCAGGCCGCTGGGGACCGTAATGACGATGGAGCCCCCGGCCCCGACATCCCGCTGGATCATGGCATTGCCGGCGTTGAAGGCGCTGAGGGCGGTAACGCTTTCGAGCTGATCGTCATCGAAGAAGGCCCGGATCCAGCGGGTGCTGCCGTAGATCATCGGATCGCCCCAGTCAAGAAAGGCAACGTTCCGGCCTTTGGCAAGAGCCTCCCGAATCTTGGCCACGTTGGAGTCCCGTTCTTCGATCAGGCGTTTCTCCAGCTCATCCTGGGAAAGATCCGGATGATCCATTCGGTAGACGTGCTTGATCATTTTCAAAGGATCGAACAGTACGGGCTTGCCGCCGAGGTAGGGAGCGAAGCGTTTCTGGATATCCTCCGGCGCCACCAGCACATCGGCCCTGGCCAGGGCGCCGATCGCTTCCAGGGTGATCAGATCGGTGTCGCCGGGGCCGACCCCGATCACGCTGATCTTCGGCGTCGGTTTCAGGTCGATCACCTCGATGCGATCCACTGCCAGCACATCCCGGTCGTCCACCAGTTCCTCGGGCACGATGATGCGCCACTTGCCGCCTCGCTGCCCCTCGAGGGGTTTGCCGTTGTCGCTTTCCGCCAGCATGATCCGCTTTCCGGCGAAGGACTGGTACAACTCGCCAAAGGAGAACAGGGCCCGGTAGCCATCCGGCGCGGAAATCATCACAACCTTGGTCAGCTCGTCCCCCACGCCGGCCTTTTCCAGCACCTTGACGAGAGAGACGCCTTTGTAGCTGTGCAGGCCGTGATAACCCATGTGCACGCCGACCACCTTCTTCATCATGTCCATGCTCGGGAAACCCTTCAGGCTGGACAGCCTGAGTTCCTTCTTGACTGCGCCGGTCACCACAAATCCATCCGAATGGAGCTTCGCCGACCGGTCCACCTTGAGGTCGGGATAGAGATCGATCACCTCGATGCGGGTGATCCCCTCCAGACAGCGATCCGTATAGAAATCGCCCTTGACCAGCAGTTTGGGCATGATGGCCGGCCGTTCCGCCTGAATCAGCGATTTCTGGTAGATCTCAGGACCGTGGCAGCCCGCGCAACGGGCCTCGGCCATCATCGGTTTGATCGGCGTGGCGGCAAAGGCGACGCTATACTCGGTGGCATTGCTGTAATAGATTTCTCCCCAGGACAGCACCACCTGCCGGCCGGACCGGTCGGTGACCCGGATGGCCAGGTCGATCTCCTTTTCGAAAGGCTGGGCCTGCTTTTTGATTTCGGCCATATCGAGAAGGGTGCGCAGGGGAACCGCCTGATGCAGGTAAACGCCGTGGAAGCTCCCGTCCCGGGCCACTTCGTTCAGCTTGATTTCCATCGACTGAAAACGGGACAAGTCCTCGACGGTCAAATTCAAGGGATGCTTGACCTCTCCGGTGATGGTCAGGGCCGGGGAGGAAGAGGACGGGGGAACATCCATGGCCAGGACAGGGCCGGCAGACAGCAGCCAAACCGCGGCGAGACCGAGCAATAGAACCGACTTTCTCATCATTTGCTGTGTCCTCCATTGCGAATCTTGTTGATCTGGGGAAAATACCAGAGCATCAACAGGCACAGAACGGTATTGCCCAACAGGATCAGCATCAGACCGGGATCCCGTTTGACGACAATTTCAAGCGGCGGCAGGGCATCCGTTCCGGGCTTACCGGCCCTCCCCAGATGCAGGTTGTAGCCTTCCCAGAAAACCGGCTCGAGAATGGAAATTTCCCGCTGCTCGACGCTTTCGCCCTTTTTCAGCTGCAGGATCGCCGTGGCTCGGCGCAGAGCCCCCTGCAGCTGAGGTTCCTGCCAGAAGTCGAAGCGACGATCCAGCAGGGTAATTTCCCGGTCGTCCAACGTAACGGCCTCACCAACCTCCGCCCGCAGGCGCTGTTTGCTGCCGGCAAATTCGGTCAGCGCATGGCCGCCAATGATGAACAGAAAACAGAAATGCATGATCGACGGCGCCATCAGCAGGGAGAATATGCTTCTCCGGTGATGATTGCGCCGGCGCCAGAGAAAATTTATCCGCTCAAGGGTGCAGGCCAGGGTATTTGCGCCGAGTAGGAAGAGCAGGAAAAAGAGTGTGAACAGCCACCAGCTGTGGATGTCCGCATGGTCCAGCATCCATTCCGGAAAAAGCCGATGATTGAGCCGGCCGAACACCGGCATGAATTTAGCGTAGAAGCTGCCGACAAAAAGATTGACGGTGAGCAGAACCAGCAGCCACAGGGTCAGACGGATTCCGGCCAGAAATTTCCAGAGACGATCAATCATTGCCTTCCTCCACCAGTTCAGAGTTCCGGCAGGCGTTGGGTACCGCCCCATGGGGCACAACGCCGTGCACCTGCTCCTGGGCGGTGACATGGGCCGAACCCCTGCCGGACCCTTTGGCCGGATTGAGAACGGTCAGATGAGCCGCCACCTGCAGGGCATAGGCCACCACCAGGACAATCACCCCTCCGCCAAAAGCCCAGCGAGCCTTGTTGCGAATATCGAAGGAACGATCGAAATGAGTGTGAAGGTATCCGCAATACAGGCACCAGATGGCCGCCGACTGAAGATGGCGCTCTCCCCAGTGGAAAGG
This sequence comes from Syntrophotaleaceae bacterium, assembly GCA_041390365.1. Classification (NCBI taxonomy): domain Bacteria; kingdom Pseudomonadati; phylum Thermodesulfobacteriota; class Desulfuromonadia; order Desulfuromonadales; family Syntrophotaleaceae; species Syntrophotaleaceae bacterium. The sequence continues at coordinate 262,356 of JAWKQB010000003.1, forward strand.
GCCGCCCCAGCCAAGGTAGCTCCATACGGCGCCGACGACCTGGGCCAGGCTGTAAAAAATGAAGCCCCAGATGGCCAACTGATCGAACAGCATATCACCGTTGCGCAGACGCAACTGGCGCCAGGCAAACCAGCCGCCAGCCAGGAAAAGAGCGATGGCCGCCACCTCGAGCAGGAAGAACATCGGCGACGACCAGGTGGCGGTGAAAGGACCCGGCGGAGGAATATCCACCGGCAGGGCCAGGGTGATCAGGATCGACAGGGCGGTCAGCCAGCTCAAGGACGCACCCTCCTGCCGCCGTCCCTTCAGCCAGAGCAGCAGTCCCAGCAGAGCCAGACACCAGGGCAGAAACAGCGCCCCGTTGAACACCCCGTCGAGGGAAAACATCCCCCAGCGCCAGCAACGAAGGATCTGGCTGACGGTGTGCAGGGCGAAACCGCCGGCCAGCAGCCAGAGCGAGACTGTGATTCGCCGAAAAAGATAAAAGAGAAGGCTGCCGACGTAAACGCCGGCAGCCGCATTGAATAACATAGAGGAGGCAGTTTGCAGGGTCATGCTACAAGCCCTCGCGGTGGAAAGAAGTTTCTACATTACATCTAATACGTGAAGTTCAGGCCGGCCAGGAAGTTGCGGCCGGGAGCCAGATGCTCCGATTCATGGTAGAACTTGTCGGTAATATTCTGCACTTCAATAAAAACTCGTCCTTGGACATTATAGAGACTGCCCAAAATCTGTTCTGCTCGGGCATTGAGCAAAAAATAATCGGGTCCTCTCTTCCAATTGCCGTCAAAGTCTTCGTAATACTGTCTCTGGGTGTAGGATGCCTGCATTGCGGTGGTCAGACCGAATGGGAAGCGGTAACGAAGGTCGATATTGGCCCGATGCCGTGGCCGGGCCTCCAGTTCGTTCCCGGTATCCTTATTTTTCGTAGACAGGTAAGTGTAGTTGAAGCCTGCCCAGAAGTTATCTGTGATATCCACACCCAGCGTTGCTTCAACCCCTTGAGTTCGCGCCTCGCCGATATTGACGTAGATTCTATCCCTTGTGCCCGGAATGGTGATACGCTCAATCAAGTCTTCAATATCATTGTAAAAATAGGCCAGCGTGCCAGTGATATTATCGGAAAAGACTTGGGTCACACCAATTTCATAGGCAATCGTTTTTTGAGGATCGAGGTCCGGATTGCCACCGGCAACTGAACTGTAGAGTTCCTGGAGATGCGGAAAACGTGTCTTTTTTCCAACAGAACCATGCAGCTGCGTATTTTCGCTTACATCAACAACCACGCCCATCTGGGGATTGAAAACGTCGATGCTTGACGGCACATCTCCATCATTGGGGTTGCGCGGATCATCGGCTTTTCGTGGATCATAATAGTCGTAGCTGGCTCCAACCGTAATAGCGAACCAATCAAGAGGGCGAATTTCATCCTCGACACCTATCGAATAGGTATCGGATTCAAATTCTCCTGCATCGACCCAACCACCTCCGGAGAGCGGCACTTCGGTTTGTTCGCAATTATCCCGAACGAAGGAAAGACCGACCTTGAGGAAGCTCCACTTTCCAAAGTCCATAAAAGATTGGACATCGCCGCCAACTGAGTAGTTATCGTAAGCAGACTTTAGAAAGAAATGCCTTGTTCCTGTAAAAGCCAAGTCAGTATCTTCAATCGTATCATCATGATCAACGTAAAAGACACGTGATTTCAAGCGCAGCCACTCGGCAATCTGCACTTGTCCGACCAGGTTGATATTGTATTGTTCCCAGTCAGTGAATGTCCAAACCCTGTCAGGTATACCTTTCACATTATTTTGGTAATCAAAAGTAAGATAAAGACTCGTATTTTTGGCCGGGTCCCAACCGACTTTCGTATTGAAGGTACGTTTTATATAGGCACTGTCATCCCTCTTTCCTCCGTCCTCCAAAAAATTATTTTCGCCATAGAACTTGGCATCCGGCTCGAAATCATCCGAGAGGCGATAACCGTCGGAATCACGGTAGCTGTAACCCAGCCAAAAATTAAAATCGTCAATCGGAGCACCGACACTTACGCTGTATTCCTGAGTGTTATAATCCCCCCAAGCAGCGGTGGCAGAAGCAGAAGGTTTGCTCCCAGCTTTTTTGGTAATGATATTGATTACACCACCTAAGGTATTAGGGCCGTATAGCACTGAAGAAGCGCCTTTTGTCACGGTGATTTTAGCTATAAAGTCGGTTGGTATTTGGGACAGGTCCAATGTCCGGAAATATTGTTCATATACGGGTACGCCGTCTATAAGCAGCTTGACATCACTTTGGTCGAAACCCCGGATATTAACAAAAGATTGGTCCTTGCCTCCCATCGCGACATAAAGCCCCGGCAAAAGGGTGAGTGCCTCGGCCACCGTTTGGGCACCGCGCTGCTTGATGTCCTCCGCTGTTACTTCATTGACGGTAGTTGCCAGATTAACCACCTGGTCCTCACCGCTAACAATGACTTCGCCCAGAGAGAAAACCTCTCCGTTAACATCCTCCGCCGCGTAGCATGGTCCTGCAAGCATTAGTACCAACAGCCATGTCCAGGCTGCCACTTTCAGCCTCTTTTTTTCCATTAATGCCTCCTCCAATGGAATTGGAATACCTCACAGGTCTCCGGGTCCAATAAAAAGGGCACCAGCGGGTCTAACCCTGCCGGCGCCCATTGCGCACCTAAAGGTTGACTCCAAACGGCATTCCATTTCGTGGGGGCGGACCTGACCGACCAACTCTCGAAAGAACAATCGGACCGCAATAACCCATTTCCAATGACGTCATGTGGATAAACGGTGGGGAAAAGGGAATCCGATTCGCCTGTCTCGACACAATTGATATGAAAGGCTCTTCCAACTCCTCGAAATGCTCAGGTTCCGGTGCCTGATAAATGCCTGGACGGAGCAGATTTTCGCTGTTTCGCTGCGATGGATCAAACGAGAAAGAAAACAAGGTTTTAGATGTGAACAGTCGCTATGTATCAGAATACATATCGGAGAACAAGTAAAATATTTTTAACCGGCCCCACTTCTTGTTAAATCAGACAAATGCATGGTCGTAACCAGGCAGAAAGTTATTGCTGTTTCTGCTATTATTAATAACCATCATTCCCGAGGCGGTTTTTGATCGAGAATCCAGAGCAAAAGTCCTGAAATCAGGGATACGAAAACCTCCTCGGGCATGGAGAATCGATTTGCGGCTGGATCGTTACCTATATGCCTTTCTTTGTCTGCGCTTTCAAAAACGGAGAAAACATGAAAAGGTTCTGTGTTCCGTTTCTTTTGCCGGTTCTTCTTTTTACCCTGGTTGCCACCGGATGCTCAACCTCCCGCCTCTCCAACCAGGAACTGCTGACAACGGACTATACCGACATGACGGACCAGGAATTGGTGGAATATTACCGGCAGCTGGATGACCGGATCGCAGGACGGGAGTCCGGTGGAGGCGGACTGGGTTTCGGACTGGGACTTGGATTTGGTTTCGGATTCGACGGCGGGGCCGTCGGATTGGGAGCCAGCAAGGGGGTCGGCGGAGAGACGCCGGTGGAAGCCCTGCAGATAAAACGGAACGATGTGCGACTGGAGCTGGCCCGCCGTGGCCTGGAACCCCTGCCCACCGATGAGGGACCGTAGGGGAGGCCCCATGTATCCGCCCTGGTTTTAAGCCTCTGAACGAGCTACGAGCCACGAGCAACCAGGTTATGCCAACCCGAATTTTTTCAATATTTCCAAAGGCGCCTGGTCGTAATAGGCGAATTCCATTGTGAAGGTGCCCCGGCCCTTGGTGGCGCTGCGCAGCTCGGTCATGTAGTCGAACATTTCGGACAGGGGAACTTTGGCGCGGATGGTTTCCATACCGGCCCGGCTCTGCATCCCCTCCACCCGTCCGCGCTTCTGCTGAATCGAACCGAGGGCCTTGCCCGCATATTCCGTCGGCACGAACAGCTCCAGGGCCATGATCGGCTCAAGCAGGATCGGCTTCCCCTGGCGTGCGGCCAGGCTCAGTCCTCGCTGTGCGGCGGCCAGCAGACCTACCTCGGTGGTCAACCCTGTCTCGTAAGGCAGCTCCGTAACGCGAACTTCGAGATCGGTGAGAGGATATCCCGCCTGGACACCGGCCGCACAGGATTGATAAAGGCTGTTCTCCAGATGCTTGCGCCACTCTTGCGGCAGGGATTTTTCCCCTTCGGACGGCAGAACGACCCGCAGCCCTTCCCCCTGCTTGAGCGGCTGCAGCTTCAAGAGCACCTCCCCATGCTGAACTTTTCCTTCCGCTTCCCGATTGAAGATCTCACGATGTTCAATCGCCTGCTGAATGGTTTCCCGGTAAACGACCTGGGGCCGCCCGGTCTTCACCTCCACGCCGAACTCCCGCAGCAGACGTTCGACAATGATATCCAGATGCAGCTGTCCCATGCCGGTGAGAATGGTTTGCCCGGTCCCGGAGTCCTCGCGAACCCGAAAGGTCGGATCCTCCCACTGCAGCTTTTCCAAAGCCGGCAGCAGCTTCTCCCGGTCGTCGATCCTTTTGGCCTCCACCGCCAGGGAGACCACCGGCTCCGGCACCGTCAGCCCTTCCAGGACCAGTGGCTGATCTTCACGGCAGAGGGTGTCGCCGGTGAGAGCATGCTTCAGTCCCACCGCCGCGGCGATATCCCCCGCCCTTGCCAGTTCGATTTTCTCCCGCTTATGGGCATGCATGCGGAACAGTCGCGCGATCTTCTCCGGCATCTGCCGGGTGCCGTTGAACAGTGTATCCCCGGCATGCAGCGTTCCGGAATAGACCCGAAGGTAGGTCAGCTTCCGGCCCTCGTCGGAAAGCACCTTGAAGGCCAGGGCACACAAAGGCCCTTTGGGATCGCAAGGCAGGACCAGATCGTCCTTCCCGTCAGGCCCGGCATGAGCCCTTACCGGCGGGGTTTCCAGGGGTGAGGGGAGAAAGGTACCGACGGCATCGAGCAGCGGCTGGATCCCCTTGTTGCGCAGGGCCGTCCCGAGAAACACCGGGAAAAGGCGGCATTCCAGCACCCCGCGCCGCAGGGCGGCTGAAAGCCGGTCCCCCTCGATAAATCGGCCTTCCAGAAAATCCGTTAGGATGCCGTCGTCGAAATCCGCGGCGGCTTCAATGATTTTTTCCCGCGCGATGCGAACTTCATCCCGGTACCGGCCATCAAGGGGGGAGGAATGCACGGACGCTCCCTGATCCTCCTCGTTGAAGGTCAGGATGACCTCCCGCAGCAGGTCGACGACCCCCGAAAACCCACCTTCCTCCCCGACCGGCAGCTGCATCAGCACCGGCCTGGCCTGAAATCGGTCGGCAATCTGCTTCAGCACCTCCCGGTAGTCGGCGCCGATGCGGTCCATCTTGTTGATCAGACAGATGCGCGGCACCCGGTAACGATCGGCCTGGCGCCAGACCGACTCGCTCTGGGACTGAACCCCCTCCACGGCGCTGAAAATGACCACCGCCCCGTCGAGAACCCGCAGGGAACGCTCCACCTCGATAGTGAAGTCGATATGGCCGGGAGTGTCGATGAGATTGATCGACCAGTTGTGCCAGCGGCAGGTTGTGGTGGTGGCGGTAATGGTGATGCCCCGCTCCTGTTCCTGTTCCATCCAGTCCATGATCGCCGCACCGTCGTGAACCTCGCCGATCTTGTGGCTTCGACCGGTATAGAACAGAATGCGCTCCGAAACAGTGGTTTTTCCCGCATCGATATGGGAAATAATGCCGAAGTTGCGGATCGCTTCAAGAGACGGGGAAGATTCCATGACTCCTCTCAAGTGGCTGGAGATTAATCATACAAGGATTGGCACACCTTGCAAGCGGCTGAAACATTTATGGAATTTGATTACGGCTTTCCTGCGGGACTGGCATTCGAAACTGCTGTCCGTCATAGGCCAGCTCCACCCCTTTCGGCAGGGAAGCACCATCCCGCCGGTGTTCGACCTCGTGGTTGATATGGGTCAGCACTGTGCGCCGAGCTCCCAGTACAGCGGCTATTTCGATCGCTTCCGGAATGCTGAAATGGGTGGGATGTGAGCGGAAGCGCAAACCGTCGATGACCAGCACGTCCAGTCCCCGCAAGAGCGCCAGCGACCCGTCAGGGATACCGTTGCAATCGGTCAGGTAGGCAAAGGTGCCAATGCGATAACCGCAAGACTCCTGCTCCTCTCCGTGCCGCAGCGGAACGGGCTGTATCGGCAGTCCGCAGAGCATGAATTCACCGCCGATCTCCCAGGGAATGAGCTGGGGGCGGAATCCGGGTTTGACCGCACCGCTGAAGATATAGCGGAAATTGCTCCGGATCACGGCCATGGTCGCCGGCGTGCCGAAAATCGGAATCGCCGCTCGGGAGACCATGTTGAAAGCGCGCAGGTCGTCGATGCCGTGGATATGATCGGCATGAGCGTGGGTGTAGAGTACGGCATCGACATGATCGAGCTTTGCCCGCAGGGCCTGCTGCCGAAAATCGGTGGAGGTGTCGATGACGATCTGCCGGCCGTTACAGGTGATCAGGGCGCTGCAGCGGGTGCGGTGATTTTTGCGGAAGGAGGAGCGGCAGACCTCGCAATCGCAGCCGAGCATCGGCACCCCGGTACTTGTACCGGACCCGAGAAGGGTGACCTGAAATGCCCTTGCCGCCATGAAAATCCTTTCCTGTTCCGATCCTCGCCGCAACCGCAATTGCCAGTGGCGAAAAATTTAGCCCGATTAAGTGATTTAAGGTATCATTATTATTACATATAATTCAATAGCGGGAGTCGGCGGGATCCGTCGGGATTCTTTTTCAAAGATTTGCCTTATCGTAAAAATCCAAATCGGGATCGGGATGGGCCTTTGATCTTGAATGTTAAGTTGAATCCTAAAACCCGATACCGATACCGATACCGATACCGATACCGATACCGATTTAAATCAAAAAACCCATTTTAAGAAAGGACTTCCATGGATATCCGAGTCAAATCCGGCCATGCCCTGAAACAGAAAACCTCCTGTCTGGTCATGTGTCTTCCCGAGGGCAAGCTGCATCCCTTGGCCAAGGAAGCGGACCAGGCCCTGGGGGGTTTGATCACCGGCGCTGTGAAAAGCCGTGAATTTTCCGGCAAGCGGCGCCAGACCCTGCTTCTGCATACGCGCGGGCTCCCCTGCGAACGCCTTTTGCTGGTCGGTCTGGGAAAAACCAGGGAAGCGGAAGGGGAGGTGCTCCGTTCGGCAGCTGCCACCGCGGCCCGATTCCTGGCAGAGAGGAGCATTACCGATTGCGCGTTCCTCCTCCCGGAAGAGTTGTTCCCGGAACCTGCCCTCAAGGAAAACGCTCAAACCGTCGTCGAGGGGATCCTTCTCGCCTCCTACCGTTTTGAACGCTATCGGACCGACAAGGACCAGAACTCCACGCCAGCGTTGATGTCTCTGCTGCTGCTGGTGTCGCAAAAAAACTCCCTGCCTGCTGCCGAAGCCGGGATTCGGGAGGCGCAGCATCTTTGCAGTGGAGTTCATCTGGCCAGGGATCTGGTCAATGAGCCCGGCAACGTCAAATCTCCGGAATACCTGGCCGATCAGGCTCGCAATCTGGCACAGGAACATGGGCTGGTCTGCACCATACTGGACAAACAGGAGATGGAAACAGAAGGCATGGGCGCCCTGCTCGGCGTGGCTCAGGGGAGCGTTCGGGAACCGCGCCTGATTGTCCTGCAGTATCGGGGAGGCACGGAAGATGCCCAACCGATCGCCCTTGTCGGCAAGGGGGTCGTCTTCGACTCCGGCGGCATCTCCCTCAAACCCGGCGAAAAGATGGACCAGATGAAAATGGACATGGCCGGAGCCGCGGCAGTTCTGGGCACCTTCCGTGCCGCCGCCCTGCTCAGGCTGCCTGTCAACCTGGTCGGGGTGATCCCCGCTGTGGAAAACATGCCCTCGGGCACGGCCATTCGTCCCGGCGACATCCTGACCTCTCTTTCCGGTCGGACCATCGAAGTGCTTAACACCGATGCCGAAGGCCGGTTGATCCTGGCCGACGCCCTGACCTATGTGGAACGGTTCCAGCCCCGTGTCGTCATCGACCTCGCCACCCTCACCGGCGCCTGTATCATCGCACTTGGTCACCATGCCACCGCCGTTCTCGGCAATCATCCGGGGCTGATCCGCCAGTTGATGCGCTGCGGCGAGCTGACCGGGGAAAAGCTCTGGCAGCTGCCCCTGTGGGACGAATATGCGGAACAGATCAAGAGCGACATCGCCGACGTCAAGAACATCGGCGGCCGGCCCGCCGGAACCATCACCGCAGCTGCCTTTCTGCACAAGTTCGCCGCAAACTTCCGCTGGGCCCATCTCGACATCGCCGGCACCGCCTGGGAAGAAAACGGCGGCGGTTACCGTCCGAAGGGGGCAACCGGCGTCGGCGTCCGGCTCCTGGTGCAGTATCTGAAACAATGCGGCCTGTAGGGGCGATTCATGGGACGGGCAATTGGGGCCGGACAGTGCGTTTTCGAAAAAATTCTAAGGCGGGAGATTGCATGCCCGGCAACTTGTGCTATAGGTCAATACGATTATTGGTTTTTTCCAAGGTCGCCGGACCACCCGATCCGACGGCTTAGGGACCTTCAGGACAGGGTGTCCGAACCCCGATCATTCATGAAGCCGGCTGCCGCAACTTGAGGTGAACCCGCTGTTGCCGTTCCTCCCTTCCCCGACGCAACCCTGGATCCTTGTCGGACAACTTCATGAACGACCGGGGCAACTTTTCCCCCGCTCAGGTTGAAAAAGGAGTAAAAAAGTTATGGCACAAGGTACGGTCAAGTGGTTTAACGATGCCAAGGGTTATGGATTTATTGCTCAGGACAACGGCCCTGATGTTTTCGTCCATTTTTCATCCATAACCGGCGATGGTTTCAAGTCCCTGACAGAAGGACAGCGGGTCACCTTCGAGGTCACCCAGGGTCAGAAAGGCCCCCAGGCCGCCAATGTGAACAAGCTTTGAATACCGGCTCTTTTCCCGGCCCTTCCAATCGCCATGGCTCCGCAGACCCCTGCGGAGCCTTTTCAGTTTCCGTCCGGTCCCCTCTATATGCCAATAACCACGGGCGAAACGGAACTTCAAGTTCTTGACATCCTGGGTCCCTGTTGCTAACTTAAGTGGTTGCTTCGGCCTTCCTTCCTTTTCGCATTGGCAGGCCTAACCCGTTCCGGGCTGGAAATGAAAGTACTGGTGTCCGATATCTTTTCCACCGAAGGTCTCGCGGTCTTTGAAAATGCCACGGGAATAGAGTTGCTGTACCGTCCCGGAATCTCACCCGCGGAACTGCTCAACGCGGTGACCGATGTCGAGGCCCTGGTGGTGCGCAGCGGCACTCACGTCTCCGCGGAAGTCCTCGAGGCCGCCCGCAATCTTAAAGTCATTGGCCGGGCAGGAATCGGTATCGAGAACATGGATCTGGAAGTGGCCAACCGCAAGGGCGTGGTGATCATGAACACCCCCTTCGGCAGCTCCACTACCGCCGCCGAGCACACGATCGCCATGCTCCTGGCTCTGAGCCGTCAGATCCCGGAGGCCCACCGGGCCATCAAGAACGGCAATTGGGACAAGGACCGTTATCTTGGTGTCGAAATCAGCGGCAAGACTCTCGGCATCATCGGCTCCGGCAGGATTGGAAAACTGGTTGCCGAGCGGGCCCTCGGCCTGAAGATGCGGGTTATCGTCTGCGATCCCTATCTGGCCGACGACATGATCCGGAAAATCGGCGCTGAACCGGTGGACTTCAACCGTTTACTGGCCGAGGCCGACTTCATCAGTCTCCACGTGCCGGTGACGCCGGAAACCATCGACATCATCGGGGAGGAGGCACTGGCCCGGGTTAAGCCCGGGTGCCGGATCATCAATTGCGCCGCAGGCGGTCTGATCGATGAAGAGGCCCTGGCTCATGCCATCAGCGATGGGCGGGTTGCCGGCGCGGCCCTGGACGCTTTTCGCAAGGAGCCTCCGTCGAAGGGGAATCCCCTTCTGGCTCTCGACAAGGTCGTCTGCACACCGCACCTGCGCGCTGCCACGGTGGATGCTCAGGTCAATGTCACGGTTCAGGTGGCCAGGCAGATCGTCGACTTCCTGCAGAAAGGGATCGTGGTCAACGCAATCAACATGCCCTCGATCAGTTCCGACCTGCTGACAAAGATCGGGCCGTACGTCGACCTCGCTGAACGTCTGGGGACCTTTCAGACCCTGCGAGGCTTCAAAGGCATGAAGAGCGTAACCATAGAATTTGCCGGCAGCATCACCGATTATCCGACCCGGCCACTGACCTTCGCCCTGCTCAAAGGGTTGTTGACCCCGATCCTTGGACCGGTCGTCAATTACGTCAATGCTCCGCATCTGGCTCGCGAACGGGGCATCAGGGTCATCGAGAGAAGCTGCGTAACTTCGAACGAATTCAGCAACGTCATCAACCTCAGCGTCAGCAGCGACGAGGGGGAAAGTTCGGTCAGCGGCGCGCTATTCGGCGAAAACGACTGCCGCATTGTCCGCGTTGACGGCCACCACGTCGAGGCCGAACCCTGCGGCCACATTCTGGTACTGCATAACGAAGACCGGCCCGGAGTGATCGGCTTTATCGGTCAGGTGCTCGGTCAGGCAGGCATCAATATCGCCATGATGAACCTGTCCCGGCACAAGATCAACGGCCGGGCGATTTCGCTGCTGACCGTGGACAGCAAGATCCCCGAGAGTGTGCTGGAGCAGCTGCGCGCCTACCCGCACATCACTTCCGCCGTGCAGGTAACCCTATAGTCAAGCGGAAACCCGTTTCGAAACAACCCGCAAATAAGTTCGTCTATTCGCGATTTGGGGTCGCCATGCACGAGTGGCTCGTTCGGTGATCCATGATGTCAAGTTTCGAAAAGCTGGATTCCCGAAAACAGGACCTTCGGGAATGGCATTGAGCCAGAGTAGCGAACGAAAAAGGATTGCATATAGTGACTATCACCCTGCCGAATGTGTCGGAAGCCATGCTTCCCAAGGGAGTCAAGGATTTCCTTCCGGCAAAGGCCGCCAAAATCGAATATCTGCAGCAGACGCTCCAGGAAGTGTTCCGGCGCTGGGCTTTTCGGCCGATCATCCCCCCTTCCCTGGAATACCTCCACGTTCTGGAAAGGGGGCTGGGGGAAGGTTTGCGGGAAAAGACCTTCCGTTTCGACGATCGTCAGGACGGTCAGCTGATCGCTTTTTCACCGGACATCACGCCTCAGGTGGCCCGTATTGTGGCAACACGGATGAACCAGGCCCCCCTGCCGCTGCGCCTCTCCTACAACGGCCAGGTTCTGCGCCATACGGAGCTGCAGGCGGGAAAGGACCGGGAAATTTTTCAGGCGGGCGTGGAACTGATCGGCCTTGGAGGACCCGAGGCCGATGCCGAAATGATCGCCATGGCGGTCGAGTGCCTGCAGGCCCTGGGAGCTGAAGAATTCACCATCGACATCGGCCAGGTCGAGTTCTTCCGCGGGGTCATGGCCGACCTTCCCCTGTCGCCGGAGCACTTCCGCCTGGTGCAGAGCGCCATCGCCAGCAAGGACAGCTCCGGCCTGCAGGAACTGCTGGAGGGTGCAGCCCTCACCGAGCAGGCCCGCCGCGAAGTGATGGCCCTGCCACGCCTGTTCGGGGGCCGGGAGGTACTCGACCGGGCCGAGAAGGTCGTTGCCAACGAACGGTCCCGACGCGCCCTCAAAAACCTCAGGCAGGTGCTGCAGACACTGGAGGTTTACGGGGTGGAAAAACATGTCACTTTCGATCTGGGCGAACTGCGCGGCCTCGATTATCACACCGGCATCACTTTTCAAGGCTTTCTCAGCGGACTGGGTCGAGGGGTCTGCTCCGGAGGCCGCTACGACAACCTCACTTCCCGCTACGGCCTGCCGGCACCAGCCACCGGCTTCGCCTTCAACCTGCTCAACCTGCTGAGCGCTTTCGACCGGGAGCTGGACAAAACCGCCCTGCAGTTCAGCGACGTCCTGATTATCCAGTCAGGACAGGACAAACAGCCTGCCCAGTTAGCCGCCAGAGCCCTGCGCGGTAAAGGCTACTCCGCAGCCCGGGATATCATCATCCGCGACCTTGAAGCGAGCATCGCTTATGCTCAGAAAATGAATTACCGCTTCGTGATGGTCATCGGCGAACAGAACCAGGCGGTCAGGCTGATCCGCCTGGCCGACGGCCACGAGCGCCAGATCGAATACCCGTCGGTGCTTGAGGCGGATTTCCGCCTGTAAAATTCCGACCAGGAGAGAATAACAACTATGGCAAATGTTGTAATTGTCGGCGCCCAGTGGGGCGACGAAGGAAAAGGCAAAGTCGTCGACATCTACACGGAATACGCCGACGAGGTGGTCCGTTTTCAGGGGGGCAACAATGCCGGTCACACCCTGGTGGTCGGCAGCGAGAAAACCGTACTGCACCTGATCCCCTCGGGAATCCTGCATGAAGGCAAACGCTGCCTGATCGGCAATGGCGTGGTCATCGACCCCAAAGTCTTCCTGCAGGAGATCGAACAGCTTAAAAAACGTGGCTATCTGAAAGATGACCGGCAACTGATCATCGACGGCAACGCCCATGTCATCATGCCCTATCACAAAGCCATCGACATCGCCCGCGAAAGCAGGTCCGGCGCCAGCAAGATCGGCACCACCGGCCGGGGGATCGGTCCGACCTATGAGGACAAGGTGGGGAGGCGCGGCATCCGCATCGCCGACCTGATCAAACCCGATACCTTTGCCCGGAAAGTGAAAGAAATGCTGCCGGAGAAAAACTTCCTTCTCGAGCATTATCTCAACGATAAACCGCTCGACGAAGAAGCGATTATCCAGGAGTACGAGGCCTATGGGAGGGAACTCGCCAAGTATGTGGACAACACTTCATTGCTGATCAACCGCAGCATGGCCGCCGGGTGCAACGTGCTTTTCGAGGGGGCCCAGGGCAGCCTGCTCGATATCGACCACGGCACCTATCCTTATGTCACCTCTTCCTCGACGGTCGCCGGCGGCGCCTGCATCGGCACCGGAGTCGGGCCCCGCTTTCTGGACGAAGTCATCGGCATTGCCAAGGCTTATGTCACCCGCGTTGGCGAAGGCCCTTTCCCGACCGAACTGACCGATGAAATGGGCGACAAGCTGCGCCGGGAAGGGCATGAATTCGGGTCCACCACGGGCCGCCCCCGCCGCACCGGCTGGTTCGATGCCGTCGCTTTGCGGGACGCGGTGCGGGCCAGCGGCATGACCGGACTGGCGATTACCAAGATGGATGTCCTCAACGACCTGGAGACCATCAAGATCTGTACGGCCTATGCCTATCGGGGCGACCTGCTGGAGGAGTTTCCGAAGGAACTCGACACCCTGAAGGAATGCACTCCCGTTTTCGAGGAAATGCCCGGCTGGCAATGCGACATCACGGAAGCGCGCACCTACGAGGAACTGCCCGAGCGGGCGCGGGCCTATCTGCGGAAGCTGGAGGAGGTGACCGGCTGCCCGGTGATTCTGGTTTCCGTCGGCCCTCGCCGGGATCAGACCATTCAGCTGCGGAATCCGTTTCAGAAGTAAAGGCGGGAAAAGGTCGGGAACCTTGAAAATGTTTGATTTTCAGGTATTTTGTTAATTATTCCCAACCCTCGGAAAAAATAAAAAAAGGGGTTGACTCTTTTTGGCCGATTCAGTATAAAGGCATTCCGTTGTGAGCGAGAGCCGCTAGCTCAGTAGGTAGAGCATCTGACTTTTAATCAGATGGTCGTTGGTTCGATCCCAACGCGGCTCACCAGTTAAGTCCCTATCGTCTAGCCCGGCCCAGGACACCGGCCTTTCACGCCGGCGACGGGGGTTCGAATCCCCCTGGGGACGCCAACAACAACACAGCCCCATTACCCCCCAGGTGATGGGGCTGTTTCCGTTTGACCGCCCGCTTTTTTCATCCGGCGAAGCTGACCATGGCGACCGACCACAAGATAGTGGAAATCTTCAGCGACGGAGCCTGTTCCGGCAACCCGGGACCGGGAGGCTACGGCACCCTCCTGCGCTGGGACGGTCATGTCAAGGAACTCTCCGGCTTCGATCCCGAAACCACCAACAACCGCATGGAACTGATGGGGGTCATCGCCGGACTCGAAGCCCTCAAGCGCCCCTGCCGGGTTCATCTCACCACCGACTCCCAATACGTCAAGAAGGGCATCACCGAATGGATTTTCGGCTGGATCCGAAAGGGCTGGAAAAACTCCAATCGGCAGGATGTCGCTAACCGCGATCTCTGGGAAAGACTGCTCGAACTGACCCGCCGGCACCAGGTGGAATGGCACTGGGTCAGAGGCCATGCCGGTCACCCGGAGAACGAACGTTGCGACGAACTGGCCCGCTCCGCCATAGCCGTCGGGCGAAAAGATTAAAACCCGCAAGTTGCCTCCTGGACAGCGATATCTAGCTGTTTCGATTGATTTTGCAGGTTGGACATCCCCTCAAACTGTGTTATTCTTAGGCCGGATTTTACTGATCGGGTAAAGACAGGTTTGGCCTTGCAACCTCCCGACTGTCTCGATGGCCGCCTGAAGTTCCGTTGCCACGGTTTTGCTATCTTTATTTCATGAGCGCCCCCATGCCCCTGGATGGTTCCTCCATATCCTCATCCGGCCTGGCCCCCTCCATCGAGGGCCTGATCTCCCTCGGCCTTTATGCCGGGATGGCCCTTGCCCTGATCGTCTTTCTACTTCTAGCCTGCCGCCTGCTCGGTCGCAAAACAGTCTCTCCTCTTAAAGGAGCGGCCTACGAATCCGGTGTCGCCGGCAGCGGTCCGGCCTACCCGAGACAACCCGCACCATTCTACCTTGTGGCGATTTTCTTCATCATCTTCGATATCGAAGTCGTTTTCGTCGCCTCCTGGGCCGTCGCCTACGACCTGCTGGGCTGGAACGGCTTTTTCCAGATCCTGTTTTTCATCGTTGTTCTCTTTCTCGGCCTGGTCTACCTGTGGAGCCGGGGCGGACTGGATTGGGGCCCCCGACGCCGCCATGACGAGGTAAAACAACAACCATGAACAACGAACTGCCGCCCAACATCATCCTCACCACTCTGGACGACGCCATCAACTGGGGCCGCAAGAACAGCCTCTGGCCGATGTTTTTCGGCCTTTCCTGCTGTTTTGTCGAAATGATGACCAGCATGACCCCTCTCTTCGACCTGGCCCGTTTCGGTGCCGAGGTCCTGCGCGGATCGCCCCGCGAGGCTGACCTGATGATCATCGCCGGTACCCCCTTCAAGAAGATGGGACCGGCCATCCTGCGCCTCTATGAACAGATGGCGAATCCCAAATGGGTCATTTCCATGGGCAGCTGCAGCAACTCCGGCGGCATGTACGACGTCTACAGCGTCATTCAGGGCGTGAACCAGATTTTGCCGGTGGACGTCTACATCCCCGGCTGTCCCCCCCGGCCGGAAGCCTTCATCCAGGGCATTCAGCTGCTGCAGGAGAAGATCGCCCGGGAGGAGCGCCCGGCCCGCCCGGTGCTCGGCCTAAAGGGAGGCAGCGAGGGAACCGAAGTGCCCATTCTGGTCGACGGCGTCAGCAAAAGCCGCGATCCCCGGGGGCCCGGATACGGCAATGCCCCGCTCCGCGGCACTTCGCTGCAGCATCCGCTTTTCTGGAAGAACCGCTCCGGAGACATGTGGCGGCCAACCCAGCCCAGGGTCACCTTCCCCGCCGGAACCGAAACCCTCGAGCAGCAGCTGAGCGTCCGTTTTGCCGAAAGTGCCCGCAAGGACGAAACGGCGGCGGACATGCCGACCTGGATCGTGAGCAAGGACAAGGCCTCGGACCTCCTACGGTTTTTGAAACAGGAGGCTCCCAACCGCTATCGCCGCCTGGAAGACCTGACGGCCGTCGACGAGAGCCTGCGGGCGGATCACGACTATACCCTGGTTTACCATCTGCTCTCCTTTGACGAACCCGGCTATCTGAGGATCAAGGTCCCCCTGACCGGACAGGACCCGGAAACACCTTCCATAACCGAGCTCTGGCCATCGGCCAACTGGTACGAGCGGGAAGTCTTCGACATGTTCGGCATCCGCTTTGCCGGTCATCCCGACCTGCGGCGCATCCTCATGCCGGACAACTGGCAGGGGCACCCCCTGCGCAAGGACCACCCCTACCGCGGCACGGAAATGCCGCCCTATACCCGGGACACCGCCGACAGCCTGCCGATGCGACCCGTCGACCAGTTTTTCCGGGATCGCCCGCAGGCCGGGGACGCGGAAACCATGCTGCTCAATCTCGGTCCGCAGCACACCGGCACCCATGGTGTACTGCGGATGATTCTGAAGCTCGATGGCGAAGAACTGGTCGATGTGGACGCCGATATCGGCTATCACCATCGGGCGGCCGAAAAAATGGGCGAGCGGCAAAGCTGGCATCAGTACATCCCCTACACCGACCGTGTCGATTACCTGTCGGGCGTTCTCAACAACCTGGCCTACCTGCACAGCGTCGAAACCCTGTGCGGGGTCGAAGTTCCGCCCCGGGCCCGCTATATCCGCATCATGCTGTGCGAGCTGTTCCGCATCGCCAACCATCTCGTCTGGCTCGGCACCTATGCCCACGACATCGGTGCCATGACTCCGGTCTTCTACTGTTTCGAGCTCCGCGAGCGGATTCTGAACATTATTGAACTGGTGACCGGCGGACGCATGCACCCCGCCTGGTTCCGCATCGGCGGTCTGCCCAACGACCTTCCCGAGGGGTGGAAACAACCTGTCGATGCCTTTACCGCGAGTTTCGATCAGCGCATCGCCGAATTCGAGCGGCTGCTCACGGACGGGCCCATCTTCCGGGCCCGCACGGAAGGGGTCGGGACCGTGACCCTGGAGCAGGCCATCGACTGGGGCTTCTCCGGACCCAATCTGCGGGGCTGCGGGCTTGCCTGGGATCTGCGCAAAACCATGCCCTACGGCGGATACGAGGAGTTCGACTTCAAGGTCGCGACAGCCACCGGCGGCGATTGTTTTGCCCGGTATCTGGTCCGGATGGAAGAACTGCGGCAGAGCCTGAGCATCGTCCGCCAGGCTGCAGCCCACATGCCGCCGGGCCGCTGGATGGTGGATGACTACCGTTATTCCTATCCGCAGCGGGAGGACGGACTGAACGATATCGAAAGCCTTATCCATCACTTCGTCAACGTCACCCGCGGGCCGTCTCCTCCGGTGGGAGAATGCTACCGGGCCATTGAATCGAGCAAGGGCGAGTGCGGGTATTACGCCATCAGCGACGGCAAAACGGTGCCGTACCGGATGCGTATTCGCACCCCCTCCTTCCCTCACATCCAGGCAGTCTCATGGATGAGCCGGGGAGGCCTGGTCGCCGACCTGATCACCATACTCGGTTCCGTGGATTTTGTTCTTTCCGATGTGGATCGCTGAGATGCCGACACTGCTGCCTCCAGAAGAAATGGCCGACCTGCGACAGCGGATCGACGCCGCCCATGCCCCGCGGGAAATGATCGTCGACGTCCTGCTGGCAATCCAGGCGCGCCACCGCTGGGTCTCCGACGAAGGGGTCGAGCTGGCCGCTCGGCTACTCGGTCTTTCGCCCCTGCAGGTGGACGAGGTCGCCACCTTTTACGATAAGATCTATCGCCGCCCGGTGGGGCGGAAGGTCATTCATGTCTGCGATTCCATCTGCTGCTGGAGTCGCGGCAGCGAAGAGGTCTACCGGTACCTGCAGCAGCGACTCGACATCGCTCCGGGAGAAACCACGGAAGACGGCGTGTTTACGCTCCTTCCGACCTGCTGCCTGGGCGCTTGCGATTTGGCCCCGGCCATGCGCATCGAAAACCGCCTCTATGGCGACCTGACTCCCGAAAAGATCGACCAGATTCTGGTCAGGGAGCGGCAGGAGGCAGGACGATGACCCAGCTTCTGTTCAAGAACCGCCAACCCGGAACAACCGTTTTCCTCGAAGGCTACCGGAAAACCGGCGGCTACGAAGGACTGAAAAAAGCCCTCGGCGAAATGACCCCGGAGGAGGTTCGCGATCTGGTCAAGTCCAGTGGTCTGCGCGGCCGCGGCGGCGCCGGTTTCGCCACGGGTGTGAAATGGTCCCTCTTTCCGGCAGATGCCACCGGTGAGAAATACCTGGTCTGCAACGGCGATGAAATGGAGCCGGGGACCTTCAAGGACCGGGCCCTGCTGGAATCGGACCCCCACCAGCTGGTGGAGGGGATGACCATCTCCGCCTACGCCCTCAACATCCCCACCGGCTACATCTTCGTGCGCTATGCCTACGACAAGGGGCGGGCCAATCTGGAAAGGGCCATCGCCGAAGCCAGGGAAGCGGGACTGCTGGGTCGCAATATCCTGGGGACAGACTTCTGTTTTGACCTGTTCGTTCACGGCAGCGCCGGCCGCTACATCTGCGGCGAGGAGACGGCTCTGCTCAACGGTCTGGAGGGGAAGAGGCCCAACCCCCGCTCCAAACCGCCCTTTCCGGCCGTCAAGGGGCTTTTCGCAAAACCGACCAATGTGAACAATGTCGAAACCCTGTGCAACATCCAGCACATCGTCACAGGGGGAGCGGAATGGTTTTCGGATCTGGCCCTGACCAAAGAGGGTGCCGGGACCAAGCTGTTCTGCCTGTCCGGACACCTCAACCGCCCCGGCTGTTTCGAACTGCCCCTGGGCACCCCTCTTGGCGAGCTGGTCGAAAAGTACGGCGAAGGGGTCCGGGGAGGCCTCGGTTTCAAGGCATGCCTGCCCGGAGGGGCTTCCACCCCCTACCTGACGGCGGAGCATTTCGACACACCCATGGATTATGTTCCGCTGGAAGCGGTGAAAACCCGCCTCGGCACGGGCGGCCTGGTGGTGTTCGACGATCGCACCTGCATGGTCCGGGCGACCCTCAATCTGCAGCGATTCTTCGCCCGGGAGAGCTGCGGCTGGTGCACCCCCTGCCGTGACGGCCTGCCGATGGTCTGCTGGCTGCTGGAAAGGATCGAGATGGGCGAAGGAACCGCGGAGGATGTGGACATGCTGCGCGGACTGCTGAAAAACATCAACGGCCGCTCCTTCTGCGCCCTGGCACTCGGCGCCATGGGACCGGTGGACGGCCTGCTGCGTCATTTCGAACAGGAAGTGGTCGATCACATCAAGCTGGGGCGCTGCCCGCTGGGATAGGTGTGCACCGTTTTTTCGTACTCGTACTTGTACGCGTGCCCGGCTTTTCGTCGTACCGTGCGAGTACGGCAGGCAAAAACCGGGAAGAATCTCGAATGATCCTTCCAGCCTGAACAGATGGCAATGAAAGGAAATCGGCCGCCATGCCGACGTTGATTATCGACAACCAGAGCATCACCGTCCCGGAGGGGACCAACGTCCTCGAGGCAGCCAAGCGGCTGGGCATCGTCATTCCCCACTTCTGCTACCACGAAGCGCTCGGGTCGGTGGGGGCATGCCGGCTCTGTGCGATGAACTTTGTGGACGGGCCGATCAAGGGGATCCAGATGTCCTGCATGGTCCCGGCCAAGGACGGCATGGTCGTGTCCACCCTCGAACCTCAGGTGGTGGAATACCGGGCCCAGGTGATCGAGTGGCTGATGCTCAACCACCCCCACGACTGCCCGGTCTGCGACGAAGGGGGGGAATGCCAGCTCCAGGACATGACCATTGCCGGCGGCCACAGTATCCGCCGCTATACCGGCAAGAAGAAAACCTACATGAACCAGGATCTCGGTCCCTTCGTCTATCAGGAGATGAACCGCTGCATCCAATGCTACCGGTGTGTCCGCACCTATCAGGATTACTGCGGCGGCACCGATTTCGGCGTGATGGGGGTCAACCAGCGCCTCTTCTTCGGGCGATTTCGGGAGGGTCCGCTGGAAAGTCCCTTTGCCGGCAACATCACCGATGTCTGCCCTACCGGGGTTTTTACCAGCAAGCCGTTCCGCTTCACCTCCCGCTATTGGGATCTGGAGCAGGCACCCTCCGTCTGTCCCCACTGTTCCCTGGGCTGTGCCGTGATCCCCGGCGCCCGATATCGAGAACTGCAGCGGGTCAAAGCTGGAGTCAACAGGGTAGTCAACGGCTTTTTCATCTGCGATCGGGGCCGCTACGGGTACGGCTACGTCAATCTCCCGGACCGACCGCGCTATCCGCGCATTGACGGCGATACCGTGACCTGGGAAACCGCACTGGACACCCTGGGCACCCGTCTCGCCAATCTGATCGGTCGGCACGGCTCGTCGGCAGTGGCCCTGGTCGGTTCCGGCCGGGCCAGTCTGGAAGCCAATTACCTGCTTCGGGAGTGGAGCGAGCAGCTCGGCGCCCCCGCCCCCGCCTACAGTGTGCATCCGCCAAGGGACCGGGCGGCCCGGGCAGTAGCCGCCCAGGGTGACCGCCTCAATGCCAGCCTGGCCGATGTCCGCTCCGCCGATCTGATCGTGGTCATCGGCAGCGATCCTTTGAATGAAGGACCGGCCCTCGCCCTGGCCCTGAGGCAGGCGGTGCGCAGCGGCGGACGGGTCGTGATTTACGATCCGCGGCCGGTCGAGTTGCCCTGTGCAGCAGAGCATCATCCCTGCCCTCCGGAAAAGCTCCCGGACCTGATTTCCGCTCTTTCCGAAACGGCATCCTCCGAAAGCTCCGATGAGGCCTTCGGAAAACTGGTTCAGGCTCTTCGTGAGGCGAAAAAACCGGTTCTCGCCGGGGGGGCGGATCTTCTTGGTGATAAAGGCCTGAATCTCCTGTTCTCAGCTGCCGAAAAACTCTCCTCTGAGGAGCGGCCGTGCCGGGTTTTCCCCCTGCTGGCTGAAGCCAACAGTTACGGCGCCGCACTGTTGGCTGGGCAGGCTGCGACCTTCGACCAGGTCCTCTCCGGCATCGAGGAGGGACAGATTAAGGCCCTGATCTGTCTCGAAACCGATCCTCTCGATGCCTGTCCCGATCCGCGGAGGGCCAGCCGGGCCCTTTCCGGCCTGGAGATGCTGGCCGTGTTCGATCATCTGCCGACAACCAGCGTGCGCAAAGCCGACCTGTTCCTGCCGACAACGGCCATCCAGGAAGGCAGCGGCACACTGATCAACAACGAAGGGCGCATGCTGCGCTTCGACCAGGTCTTTTCTCCGGGGCAGCCGATTCGGCAGTCGGGCGGGGGCAGCCATCCTCCCCGCATCTTCGCTGCGGCCACACCCGGCAGTCTGCCGCGTCCCGCCTGGAGTCTTCTGGCCGACCTGATCGGCATGCCCGGTGACCTGGACGCTCTGCAGGGCAAAATCGCCGCCAGCGACCCGCGCCTGAAAGGGCTGGCCGGACTGAAAGCCGGGGAGGAAGGGCTGCGGGTCGAAACCGAAAAATCGATCCCCGGGGAAATGACTTTTCACAAGCAGACCGCTCCCGAGGGGTGGCGGCTGCTTTCCTGCCAGAATCTGTACGGCAGTGAACCTCTTGGCCGCCTGTCTCCGGCGCTGGCGCCAGTTCTGCCCGAGCTTTGGGCCTGGATCTCCCTGAAGGATGCCCGGCAACTGCAGCTTGCCGAGGGAGATTCCGTTCGCCTGACCGTTATGGGCCAGGAGTTTCAGGTGCCGGTAAGAGTTTCCGGAGATATGGCCGAAAAAATGATTATCGTGCCTCACCTGCCCGGCACGAGCCTCGAAGTCTTCCACCCCGGTACAGGTTTGGTCCCCTGCCAGGTGGAGAAAGCGAGTTCGCGATGAGCGATGTCCTGATAACCTGGCTGCTGGTCCTGGTCAAACTGGGTCTGATTCTGGTAGTGGTCCTGACCATGGCGGCCTACCTGGTGCTGGCGGAGCGCAAGATTCTGGCCCGCATTCAGCGTCGCTACGGTCCCAACCGGGTCGGCTTCGGCGGCATGCTGCAGCCCCTGGCCGATCTGATCAAGCTGTTGACCAAAGAGGATTTTACGCCGGACCAGGCCGACAAAAGGCTTTTCCGGATAGCGCCGGCCGTGGTCGTGGCAACGGCCCTTTTAACCTTTGCCGTGGTGCCCTTCGCCCCGCCCGTCACCCTTTTCCGGCGCGAAATCCCGCTGGTGATCTGCGATCTGAACATCGGTATTCTCTACTTCCTGGGCCTTTCCTCCCTGGCGGTTTACGGGGTGGCTCTGGGCGGCTGGGCATCCAATTCAAAGTACTCTCTGCTGGGGTCGATCAGGTCCATGTCGCAGATGATCTCCTATGAACTGGCCATGGGTCTGGCCATCGTGCCGGTGGTCCTTTCGGCCCGGTCCTTTTCCCTGACCGAGATCGTCCTGGCGCAAAAGACACTGCCCTTCGCAGTGACAAACCCCATCGCTTTCCTGATCTTTTTCATCAGTGTCGGGGCAGAAGCCAAACGGATCCCCTTCGACCTGCCGGAAGCGGAAAACGAACTGGTGTCCGGCTATCACACCGAATACTCGGGCATGCGTTTCGGGCTGTTCTTCGTCGGCGAATACCTCAATATGATCGTTCTCGGCGCCATCATCACGGTGCTGTTCCTCGGAGGCTGGCATGGGCCTTTCCTCTGGCCGATCGTCTGGTTCGTCATCAAGGTTCTGGCCGTGGCCTTTGTCTTTATCTGGATCCGCGGCACCCTGCCTCGACTGCGTTACGATCAGCTCATGGCCTTCGGCTGGAAATTCCTGATTCCGCTGGCCCTGCTCAACGTGGTGATCACAGGCGGGCTGCGCCTCTGGCTGGGAGGAGCAAAATGACACTCTGGCGAGACATCAAGGGCACCGTGCAGCCTTTCTGGGTGACCTTGCGCTATCTGTTCAAACGGCCGATCACCATCCAGTATCCGGAACAGAAACGGCCGCCTTCGCCGCGGTCGCGGGCCCGCATGGTGCTGACGCGGGACCCGGACGGCGAGGAACGTTGTGTGGCCTGTTATCTGTGCAGTGCGGCCTGCCCGGTCGACTGCATCTCCATGCAGTCGGCCGAGCGGGAAGACGGCCGCCGCTATGCTGCCTGGTTCCGCATCAACTTTGCCCGCTGCATTTTCTGCGGCCTCTGCGCCGAGGCCTGTCCGACCCTGGCCATCCAGATGAGTCCCGAATTCGAATTCTGCGATAGAGATCCCCTGAAAATGGTTTACGAAAAGGAGGATCTGCTGATCGATCACGGCGGCAAGAATCAGGAGTATAATTACTACCGGCATGCCGGCATCGGGGTGGTCAATCCCCGGGGGGGCAACCAGGACGAAAGGCCGCCGGTGGATATCAAGACCAACCTGCCCTGAACGAGGAAGGTTCTTATGGCATCCATTCTGTTCTATGTGCTGTCCGCCGCGGCCCTGCTGGCGACGCTGCTCTCCATAACCCGAAAAAATCCGGTTCACGCCGTGGTTTTCCTGGTCAACGCCCTGTTCGCCCTGGCCCTGCTGTTCTATCTTCTGGGCGCTCCGCTGGTGGCCGCCTGGGAGGTCATCATCTACGCCGGGGCCGTCATGGTGCTGTTTCTGTTCGTGATCATGATGCTGAATGTCGCCCCCGGCCAGGCCATGCACGCCGTCGGGAGGGGGCAAAAAGTCCTGGCGCTGCTGCTCTTTCTGGTGCTGTTCCTTTCGGCCGGCGTGATTGTATTGCAGGATCCGGCAGGATCGGCTGGAATACCCCTTTTCCACCTCTCGCCGCGGGAATTCGGATACACCCTGTTCAGCCGCTTCGGGCTGGCCGTGAAAATCCTCTCTTTCCATCTGCTCTTCGCCGGTACCGGAGCCTGGTACCTCGGACGGCGCCGCCGTCAGATCCAGAGGGAGGAGCAATCATGATCGTACCCTTGAGCCACGTGCTGATCGTCGCAACTCTCCTGTTTTTCATGGGCCTGGGATGTGTTCTGGCCCGACGCAATCTGCTGATGATCCTGATCGGCATCGAAATCATGATCAATGCGGCGGGCCTGGTTCTGGTCGGAGGATCGGCCCGTTGGCAACAGGCCGACGGCCAGGTGCTGGTGCTCCTGATCATGGGGGTCATGGCAGCGGAGGTGGCCATCGCCCTGGCCATGGTGGTCTATCTCCACGGCATCAAACGATCGCTGGACATCAACACCTTTGACGGAATGCAAGGATGAGCGGACAACTGATTTTTCTCATACCGCTGCTGCCTCTGGCCGGAGCACTGCTCAACATGGTGTTCGGCCGCTTCTGGTCAAGTCGGATGACCGAGTCCGTGGCGATTACCGCCGTTGCCTCATCAACAGTCGCGACCGCCCTGCTCTGGCCGCTGGCCGGTAATGCGGGAACCGCGGCGGAACTGTTCACCTGGCTGCAGGCCGGTCCCCTGACCGTGCCTTTCGCCCTGCGCTTCGACAGTCTGGCTGCCTGCATGGCGCTGATGGTGACCGGGGTTTCGACCCTGATTCACATCTACGGCATCGGCTACCTGGAGCGGAAAGAGGACAGGGTACGCTTCTTCGCCCTGCTCAACCTGTTCGTTTTTGCCATGCTGACAGTGGTGTTGGCCGACAATCTGCTGCTGATGCTGCTCGGCTGGGAAGGGGTTGGTTTCTGCTCCTACGCCCTGATCGGGTACTGGTATCGTGATCTGAAAAATGCCGCGGCCGGGCGCAAGGCCTTCCTGGTCACCCGCTGCGCCGACCTGTTCCTGGTGGCCGCTTTTCTCTGGCTGTTCCAGCTGACCGGAACCCTGTCGATACCGGCCATCAACCAGGCACCGCTGGAGACGGCGACCGTCACCGGACTGGCGCTCCTGCTGCTGGCCGGGGCCTGCGGCAAATCGGCCCAGCTGCCCTTCATGACCTGGCTTCCCGACGCCATGGCGGGCCCGACCCCCGTCTCGGCCCTGATCCATGCCGCCACCATGGTCACGGCCGGGGTCTACCTGCTCTGCCGTATGTTCCCCCTGATCAGCCAGTCGCCGACAGGAATGGCCGTCATTGCCGCAATCGGCACTTTGACGGCTCTCTACGCCGCCACCTGCGCCCTGGCCCAGCGCGACATCAAGCGCCTGCTGGCCTATTCGACCATGAGCCAGATCGGGTTCATGTTCCTCGCGGTGGGAGCGGGGACGGTGTCTGGAGCGATGTTCCACCTCCTGACCCATGCTTTCTTCAAGGCCCTGCTCTTCATGGCCGCCGGCGGCATCATCCATCTGGCCGCCGGCGAAATGGACCTGTCTCGACTGGGCGGATTGAAGCGCCAGTCTCCCCTGGTCTACTGGACCCTGCTGGCCGGTCTTCTCTGTCTGGCCGGAATTCCCCTGACGGGGGGGTTCTTCTCCAAGGATGCGATCCTGGCGGCCGCTTTCGCACGGGGGGACGGCTACTACGTCCTTCTCGGCCTGCTCGGCCTGGTGACCGCCCTGATGACCGCCATGTACTCTTTTCGCCTGCTCTATCTGGTGGGGCCGAGCCGGGGTCAGCGACAGGGCGAACCGCACCACCTGCCGCCGTCCATGCTCTGGACCCTGATCCCGCTGGCGCTGCTCGGCCTCGGCGGGGGCCTGCTCAATCTCCCCTTTGGGTGGGGCGGCAACCAGTGGCTGGCTCGTTTTCTGGGCGGAGCGCCGGCCACGGTCGAAGCCGGGCATTCCCTGGAAATTATCCTCGGCCTGGCCGCAGGTGTCCTGAGCCTTGCGGGGTGGCTCTGGGCCCATTGGCGCTATGCAAAGGATGTCAAGGACCCGGGGACGGGATCCGCCACCAACTTTTTCCTCCATGGCTGGCAGGCCGACCGGGCCGTCGAGCTGCTGGTGCTTGCGCCTTTCCGGGCCATGGCGGGATTCTGGTCAACCACAGTCGATGAGGGTCTTCTGGAAGGCGGCGTCTCCCTGCCTGTGCGCTTCAGCCGCGGCTGCGGGCGTCTGGCGCGCGGATTGACCACCGGCAAACTCGGGCACTACCTGACCGCTCTGGCCTGCGGGCTCGGGGCGATCATGATCTGGGTGCTGCTGCAAACGATCTGACCTGCTGGCCTGGCGGATCTTTGATAAGCGCTTGAATTGGGAAAGAAAGTGGAATGGATGCAATGACAACCGAAATATCGATGGTTCCCTGGCTGTCGGTGCTGCTGTTGCTGCCCCTGGCCGGAGCACTGCTGTGCGGTCTCGGCGGTCTGCGGCCTGCGGCCGGACGCTGGTCGGCCCTGGTCACCGCCCTGCTGATGCTGCTGGTCACCATCGGGTTGTCTCTGACCGGCCGGCAGGGCTCAGCATGGCTGGCCTTTGAAGACTTCCCCTGGATCGAGCGCCTCGGAGTCCGTTTCACCCTCGGCATGGACGGCCTTTCCCTGGTCATGATCCTGTTGACCAGCCTGCTGCTGGTGGCCGCGGTTCTGGCCTCCTGGAAGGAAGCCGACAGGCCTTCGACCTATTTTGCTCTGATCCTGTTGTCGGCAACAGGCATTGTCGGGGTTTTCACCGCCCTCGATCTGGTCCTCTTCTACATCTGCTGGGAACTCATGCTCATCCCGCTGTTTTTCCTCATCGGCATCTGGGGAAGCGGGCGCCGCGTGGAAACGGCCTTCAAATTCTTCCTTTTCTCGGTGACCGGAAGCCTGCTGATGCTCCTGGCCATCATCGGCATTTACGTTCTCCACGGGCAGCAGACGGGCGACTTTACCTTTGCTCTGGCCTCGCTGCAGGGCACATCCTGGCCGGCCGGACTCGCCCCCTGGCTCTATGCAGCCTTCCTGCTGGCCTTTCTGATCAAGATGCCGATGGTGCCCCTGCATCGCTGGCAGCCGGACGCTTACTGTGCCGCACCCCTGGCGGGGACACTGCTTCTGGCCGGAATACTGGGCAAAACAGGGGTCTTCGGACTGGTGCGAATTGCCTTCCCCCTGTTTCCGGACCAGGCCCGTGCAAGTCTGTCCCTGCTGGGATTGCTGGCTCTGCTGGGCATTCTCTATGCCGGTTGGATCGCCTTTGCCCAGAACGACCTCAAGCGCCTGGTGGCCTACTCCTCGGTGGCGCACCTCGGTTTCATCGTCCTGGGGCTGAGTTCCTGGCATCCGACAGCCGTCAGCGGCAGCTTTCTGCAGATGTTCAACCACGGTCTTTCCACAGCCGCCCTTTTCATTCTGATCGCCCTCTATGAAAGTCGCACAGGCAGCCGCCTGCTGCCGGAACTGGGCGGATTGTGGGCGCGGGTTCCGGTATTGTCCGCCTTTTTCCTGCTGTTCGCCCTCGCGACCATGGGGCTGCCCGGACTGAACAATTTCGCCGGGGAGATTCTCATCCTCCTGGGGGTCTTCGCCGCCCGCCCCTGGTGGGGAGGCCTGGCCATCATCGGTCTGATTCTGGCAGCGGCCTATGTCCTGCGCATGGTTCAGGGTGTCCTCTGGGGACCAGGCCGGACCGGGCCTCTGGCCGATCTTTCTCCCCGGGAAGGGTTGGTGCTCGTTCCCCTGGCCCTGCTGGTCCTGTGGCTTGGCCTTTACCCGGAAACCTTCCTTGAGCCCCTTCGCGGTACGGCCGCCCTGCTGCTCGACGGGTCCCAAATTATCAGCATGAACGGGGGATTGCCATGACCGCTCCGGAACTGATCGCCCTGATCCCTTTGATCATTCTGGTGGGCGGAGCCACGGGAATACTTCTGGTGGCGCCCTTTTCCGGGGATGACCGCACCTGGCCCGTCGGGGCAGGGATCATCACCGCTCTCGCCGCCGCACTGGCTGCCGGCCTGCTGGAGCCTCCCGTGACCGAAGTGAGCCGCATGTTTGCGACCCACGCACTGGCCCGTTTTTTCCATATCCTGTGGATTCTGGCCGCCGCCGCCACACTCGCCTTGTCCTGGCGCTATCTGAAAAGGCAGGGCCTGCTGGCGGGAGAGTTCACCGCCCTGGTGCTGTTCGCGGCGGCGGGCCTCGCCCTGCTTTCCTCGATCACTTCGCTAACCGGGCTTTTTCTGGCCCTTCAGGCTTTTTCCCTTGCCTTCTACGTGCTGATCGCCTTCGACCGGGGATCGGTCCGGAGCGCCGAAGCGGGATTGAAGTATCTGGTCCTGGGCGGTGTCGCGGCCGGTCTTCTGGCCTTCGCCATTGCCCTGATCTATGCCGCTTCCGGAACGCTGCACCTGCCCGAAGCCTTAAACGGTCTTTCCGTCGGAGCCGCCCTTTCACCCCTGGCGCTGGCCGGATGGGCCCTGCTTCTGGCCGCCATCGGATTCAAGCTCTCGCTGGTGCCCTTTCATCTCTGGACACCGGACGTGTATCAGGGAGCGCCGACGCCGGTCACCGGGCTGCTCGCGACCGGGAGCAAGGGAGCCGTGGTCGCCGCCCTGCTGATTCTGATGTCGGCCCTGCCCGCTGCTCCCACAGCTCTGGTGCCTGTCCTGTGGGTTCTCGCGGTCCTCTCCATGGCGGTCGGCACCTTTGCCGCCCTGGTTCAGGAAAACGTCAAGCGGATGCTGGCCTATTCTTCCATCACCCATATGGGCTATATTCTCGCCGCCCTTTTGACCTGGAACGCCACCGGTCAGAGAGCGGTGCTGTTCTACCTGGTCGCCTACACGGTCATGACCCTCGGTGCCTTCGGTTCACTGGCCGCCCTGGCCGGGCCGGGGGAGCGACAGTCGCTGCAGGACCTTCGCGGTCTCGGCCGCAGCCATCCCCTGCCTGCGGCAACCCTTGCCGTCTGTCTGGTTGCCCTGGCCGGGCTGCCGCCCACAGCCGGTTTCACCGGCAAGCTCGCGCTTTTTTCCGGCATGTTTGCCGGCGGCTATCCGTGGCTGGCCCTCCTGGGGATTTTCGCTTCCCTCTTTTCCGTCTTTTTCTATCTGCGTCCGGCGATCAGTCTGTTTGCATCCGATTTCGCGGTCGACCCCGGGCTTTCCGCAGACGCCGTTCCCGCGGGGGAAAACGCGGTCCTTTTGCTTTTGCTGGTGCTGACTTTCGTGCTCGGGCTTTGGCCGGGGCCGCTTTTCGAATTCATCGCCCGGATCACCGGGTAACACCTCAGGAAAGGGATCTGTCATGCAGGAAAAAATCGACCGTTTTCTATCCTCCAGCGCCTTCGGCGTGGCCGGGGCCTCGACCAATCGGGACAAATACGGCAACAAGGTCCTGCGCTGCTATCTGCAAAACGGTAAAAAGGTCGTCCCGATCAATCCTCGGGCGGATGTCATCGAAGGGCAGAACTGCGTGGCCGGCGTCAGCGATCTCCCCGACGATGTGGTCAGCCTTTCCATCATCACCCCACCGAAAATCACCGAGCAGATCGTCGAAGAGGCCATTGCCAAAGGGATCAGGAACATCTGGATGCAGCCCGGCGCCCAGAGCCCGGCGGCGGTCGCCCGCTGCGAGGAGGCGGGCATCAATGTCATCGCCGACGGCAGCTGTCTGCTGGTGGTCCTCGGCTACCATGAAGGGTGAACCGGCCTGGTTCTCCGAAAATTCCCCAGGATTACAGAAATCTAGCACGCCCCTCTGACATGAAGGCCGATTCCTTGCCCGCGGCAATTCCTGGTCCCGGTTCGACCTTTTGCGCAGAGGGGGAGGGATCTGCGGTTCCGGCCGTTTTGTCGAGATTTTTTCTTGCGACGCCTTTACTTAGCATGATATAGCATGGTATATAACGTCGGGAAACGAAGCCCGGTTTATTCATGAATCATCGCGAACCAGGCAAAACCTGGGCGGATCAAGCCCGGGCAGGAACGTCCGAAAGTCGGAAGGTTCGGGCGGTTTAGGGATGCGATCGGTTTTTCATGGCTAATCCGGGCTATTGTTGCGGGTCCGAAAGCATTGGGCCATTATTTTTTGCAGAGGCCGAAGTCAAGAGAGTCATGTCAGATAACAAACGAGATGTTCGTCGACAGGTTGTCACCAATATCAGGGCTTTGAATTCCGTTTGGAAAAAGCAGTTGTGCGACACCTTTCAGGACCTGAACATCATACCGGAAAAGTTCACAGGCAAGCTGGTCATCTCCTTCAAGGAAGGCGGAATCAGCTTTATAGAAAAAACGGAAACCTTTAAATAACCTTCTTGCGCCCACTTCGTCCTTCGGGGGAAAACGCCCGGACTCAACGAAACCCGCATTTCACCGAACCAGTGCGTTCGCAGAAGTGCGGGCTTTTTGTTTTTTGGAGTTGCCCTTCATGCAATCCACCATCATCTATGGAGCAGGCTGCCAGGGACAGTCTCTGTTGCGTTTGTTGAATACCCGCCCGGAACCTCCCTTGTTTCACTGTTTTTTGGATGGGAACCCCGCCAAGCAAGGGCAGTTTCTGGAAGGTTATCCGATTTACGCTCCCGATTACCTGCTCGATATAGATCCGGAAGGTTTTCAGATCCTGGTCGCCGTAGGTGAACATTATCCGGCGGTCAGGCGTCTGTTGGAAGGGCTCGGATTGCAGGAAGGTTGCCATTTTCAGGACGCCACTCAGCGACCCCTGCCTTTTGCGGAAATCGACCCGTCCTTCGTCGAACTTCTGCGCAAGGTGCGTCCCCATACTTTGCTGAGTGAAGATCGCCTCGGCCTGCTTTACCAGTTTGCGCGCAGAACCCGCAGCCTCCCCGGAGACGCCGCCGAAGTCGGGGTCTACAAGGGCGGTACGGCCTTCCTGATCGCTTCCGCTCTGGTTGATACGGACAAGCAGGTCCATCTGTTCGACACTTTCTGCGGCCTTCCCGATGCCGACCCCAACACCGATCTGCATCGCCAGGGGGACTTTGGCGATACCTGCCTGGAAGAGGTCGGGTCGCTGCTGGAGCCCTTCCCCGGGTGCCGCCTGCACCCCGGACTGTTTCCGGCCAGCCTGCCGGCCGGATGGGGAGAAAAATCCTTCTCCTTCGTTCATGTCGATGTCGACATCTACCAATCGGCGCTGGATTGCTGTGAATTCTTCTTTCCCCGCCTGGTGCCGGGAGGCTTCATGGTCTTCGACGATTATGGATTCGTTTCCTGCCCGGGCATACGTCGGGCACTGGATGACTACTTTACCTCTGCCCCGGACCAGATTCTCTATCTGCCGACGGGTCAGGCGATGGCTATTAAGAGCTGATGATCGGCGCGATCATTTTCCGGAGTCATCTCTATGTCTGAAGAGACATTTCTTGTGTGGAAGGGAAAACAGATTGCTCTGACACCCTACGGCTTCCTGATTGATGCCGAGGATTGGAGCAAGGAGCTCGCCCAGCATCTGGCGGTACTCGAGCAGGTTCCCGAGCTGTCCGAAGAACATTGGCATGTCATATTGTATCTGCGGGATTACTACCGTCAGTTCAAGGTCGCTCCTATGGGCCGAAGAATCGCCAAGGACACCGGCCTGAGCCTGGAGCGGCTCAAGGAACTCTTTCCATCCGGTCCGGCGCGGGGAGCGTGCCGCATAGCGGGCCTGCCGAAACCGGTTGGTTGTTTCTGATGTTCGTACCCTCCGCAATCAGTGCTGGAAAAGAATGGAATTGACTCTTTCGGATCTGATCATCGGCCGTATCTTACCCTACCTGGCCTTAACCGTGGGCATCGGGGGGCTGTTGCTGCGCCTTGGACTCTGGCTGCGGATCCCCGTTCCGTTCCGAATCACGCTCTATCCCGTGCCTGACCGTCCTTCCGGCCAGATATCCCGCCTTGGCCGGGACCTGTTTCTGCAAACCGGTCTTTTTCAATCATCTCGCCGACTCTGGTTGGCTGTCTGGTTGTTCCACATCTCTTTTTTCGCGGTGGTGGCCGGCCATGCCCTCGGTTTCTTGTCGCCTGAAAATCCCTTTCGATTCCTGGGAGTTCCGAATTCTGTCGGACGGCAACTTTCCCTGGTACTGGGCAATGCGGCAGGACTCATCATGATCACTACACTGGCGGCCCTTCTGGCCAGACGGATTTTCCTGCCCATGGCACGCCGCTACTGCCAGTGGCGCTCCTATTTCGAACCGCTGCTGTTGCTGGTTATAGCCATTACGGGACAACTCCTGCGCCTTGGCCACAATGTCCCCCTGCTGGTATCGACCCGACAGTACCTGGCAGGACTTGTTGGCGGCCCTGCAGCCCCTCTGCCCCTAGAACCGCTGTTCCTGGCTCACTATCTGACGGTTCTGCTCCTGGTCGGTTATCTGCCTTTCAGCCGGTTGGTGCATCTGCTCGGGTTTTTTCTCTACAGGATGCTGCTCCTTGAACCGCCCGGTGTCGGATACTCTCCCCCTAAAAGCAGGCCCTCGGCCACCGGCGATGATCCTGACAAGGCATCCGATTCGAGGAACCGGTCATGAAACCCCCGTTTTTTACAGCGAAACCCGATAGCTTCGCTAAAGCCGGGCTGGACACCCAATTTGACGGCCGCCAGTTTTCCCGGCTGCTAAGGGAATATCTGCGCTTTACCCGCAGCCTGACCCTGGT
Source organism: Syntrophotaleaceae bacterium (assembly GCA_041390365.1). Classification (NCBI taxonomy): domain Bacteria; kingdom Pseudomonadati; phylum Thermodesulfobacteriota; class Desulfuromonadia; order Desulfuromonadales; family Syntrophotaleaceae; species Syntrophotaleaceae bacterium. Next base: position 294,656 of record JAWKQB010000003.1, read on the forward strand.
TCTCGATTGCTGCACCCGCTGCGGCAACTGCTCCCAGGCGTGCCACAGTTTTCTCGGTACCAGCGATCCCGACAATTCGCCTGTCGCCCGCATCAACCTTTTTTCAGAAGCCCGGCGATTAAACCCGAAACCCTGGTCGCTGTTTTGTAAATCTGCTTCTGATACGGAAATCAAGGACCTCCTGGAACGGTGGTTGAGCAGTTTCTACCAATGCAACCTTTGCCGGCGGTGTGCTCTGGCCTGCCCCCTCGGTCTGGACCCCAGTGAAGTCGTCCTGGCGGGGAGAAACCTGCTGACTGAAATGGGGCTGGCTCCGCGGTTTCTCATGGAAATTGCCGAAAACCTGCATGCACTTGGCAACAACGTGGGCATCACACCCGAGGCCCTGAAGGACATCTCTGTGTTCCTGGAGCAGGAACTGGAGGAGGAAACAGGTTTCTTCATACCGATTCCCATCGATCGTGCCGGAGCCTCCATCCTCTACATCCCCTCGTCCACGGAATTCTTCAGCAACGTCGAAACCTTGATGGGGGCCGCCAAGCTATTTCACTTTCTGGGAGTCGACTGGACACTGTCTTCTGAAATTCTGGAAGCCGCCAATTACGGCCTTTTTCTTCACCGCGAGCTGATGGTCAGCCACAGCAGGCGATTGGAACAAACGGCAACCAGCCTGGGTTGCCCCATGGTCCTGCAAGGTGAATGCGGACACGGCTGGCGGGCGGCCAAAATGATCAGGGAGGGCGGGGGGAAATCCTCCTTCAAATTGATGCATATCCTTGAATTCTGGGATGAAAACCTGCATCGTTTCCCCCTGGTCAGGCGGCCGTGGCGAGCGACGTTGAATGACAGCTGCAATTATGCCCGTTCCTGCAACCTGGTTGAGGCTCCCCGACGCCTTTTGCGCGCATGTGTCGAGGAATTTGTGGAAATGACGCCGAACCGTCAGTCCAATTATTGCTGTGGGGGCGGTGGGGGCCTCCTGATGGAAGAAATGCTCGACCTGCGCATGCGCCTGGGCAAACAGAAAGCCGACCAGATTCGCGCCGTCACCCCCCTCGATTATCTTTGCTCGCCCTGCGCCAGCTGCAAAACTCAGATGCCACTGCTGCTGAAAAACCATGGCCTGGGTGATATCAGGGTCGGCGGCATAACGGAACTGCTTGCCCAATGCCTCGTTTACACAGGGAAAAACCCGTGTTCACCTGCCGGATAATCAAACCAGAAAACCGGCGGAAAATCGATGACTGGTTCATCTCCTGGCCTTCGCCTTTTTGGGATCAGTCCTATTTATTTAACCTTCAGCAAAGGAGTATTAAAAATGAAAGTCTGTTTCCCCGTAGCCAAGAATAAAGGACTGCAAAGCGAGATCTACGGCCATTTCAGTTCGGCCCCTCTCTTTCTCATCGTAGACAGCGAAACCCGGGAGATTGAAGAAGTCGAGAACTGCGACCCTGCAAATCCTTTTCATGGGTGCAACCCTCAGGCAGCCCTGAATCATAGGGAACTCGGAGCCATCGTTGTGGACGGTGTTGCGGATGCCGTGCTGCAGGTCATGTCCAATCTTCATGGACTGATGTTTTTTGCCGCCACCACTTACAGCCTGGAACAGTCCCTGGAACAGCTCCTGAACCACCAACTGGACAAAATAGAACCTTTTTACAGCCAGAATGAAGGGCGTTGCGGCGGCGACGACGAGGACAGTTGCGGAGACCATGACCATGACCATGAAGAGGAAGAGGAAGTATGCGTCAATCATGGTGGAAGCGGTTGTGCCAATCACGGCAGCAATCCCTGCACTTCTCATTAGAACAAATTCGAAAAAGAGCGCTTTTTGGACTTGTTGTTATTTTTAGTTCTTTTCGGTGAATTAGGGTAGTTTTTGTCTTTTTCGGTTATTTTTTTCTTGAAGCGCATCTGTGGCTTTGCTATAAGGGACTTCCAAATGCTGTTTTAAATCCAGCAGCAAAATTCCGGGCAACCCCAGGGTTGCAGGAAGGTAACAGCGCCCATTTCGTCCTCTGCTCTCGGCAGACCTAACGAAACCCGCAGCGATCTCATGGAAGAGGCCCAGGTGCGGGTTTTTTTATTGGGCTCAATTCGCCGTTTATTTACCACGCAACCATCTATAAGAGGAGCCAATGTCCGTTCCGGAAATCCTTCGGTTAGAGGCCCAGTTGCGAGAGCAGGCAAACTCGGCGGAAAGATCTTCTTCGTCCATGACCGCTCGCAAGAAAATTATTGCTGCAACCATGGAAAAAATGGGACTGATCGATGATGCATTTACCGGCAAACTGATCATTTCCTTCAAAGAAGGAGGAGTCAGTTACATCGAAAAAGTCGAGCAGTTCAAGTAGCCCACGAAACACAAAATTCATTTTTATCAAGCGCGCTTATTTCGTCCTCTGACCTTTGGCCAGACGTAACGAAACCCGCATTGATGCCAGGTTTATCGGTATTGGTGCGGGTTTTTTTGTTGTCATATGAAGGAAAAAACCATGGTGGAAATCATTTCCGTCGAAAAGGCGGTCGGCAGAATCCTCTATCACGACATTACCCGCATCGCTCCTGGAGAATTCAAGGGGCGGGCCTTCAAGAAGGGTCATCACATTACCCAGGAGGATGTGCCCAGACTGAAGGAACTCGGCAAGGATCGTATCTATGTCCTGAATCTCGGAGATGGATTCATCCATGAAAACGAAGCCGCCGAACGTATTGCCCGCTCGATCGCCGGGCCCGATATCACCTTTTCCGAGCCAAACCAGGGGAAAGTGGAGTTGCAGACAACCTGTACCGGTCTGCTCAAGATCGACACAGAGGTCTTGCGACAATTGAACAGCCTGCCGGATGTGACCATCGCCACCCTGCACACGAATCAACAGGTTGCGGCCGGAAAGATTGTGGCCGGAACCCGTATCATTCCTCTGTTTACTGCCGAGGAAAACATTCTTCGCCTGGAGGAAATTTGCCAGGAAAAGGGGCCGGTTGTCACTCTTAAACCGTTTCGTTCCCTGCGAATCGGCGTCATCACGACCGGCAACGAAATCTACTACGGCCGGATTGCCGACCGCTTCGGCCCGGTCATCGAGGAAAAGTTCAAGGCGCTGGGGAGTCAGGTCTTCCGGCAGGTTTTCGTGCCTGATCAACTTCCGGCCATCGTGGACGCTATTCATTCCCTGCTCGAGGAAAAGGCCGAGATGATCGTGCTTACGGGTGGAATGTCCGTCGATCCCGATGATCTGACCCCGGCGGGAATTCGCGCCAGCGGGGCCCGGGTCGTCAGTTACGGTGCCCCCACCTACCCCGGCGCCATGTTCATGCTGGCCGAGTTGAACGGAATTCCCATGGTGGGGCTACCCGGCTGCGCCATGTACCACAAGGCCACTATTGTTGAATTGATCATTCCACGGATTCTGGCAGGAGAAGAAGTCACCCGCGAGGACATTATCGCACTGGGCCACGGCGGCCTCTGCGTCGGCTGCAAGAGCTGCCACTATCCGGATTGCGGTTTCGGCAAGTAAGGTATTAAGTCCTGCAGGTCAAACAAGGGGTTCACAGCCGCATCACAGGAAAAGGACCAAACGGGGCAGGCGGGCATAACGCCCGTTGAGGCCCCCAAACCCAAAAGAAGGAACAAAGGTATGGGATTGGTAAAGAGGATTCTCAATATTAACGGCGTTGAACGTAAGGTCATCGTTGACCCTGAAAGTCTGCTTTCGGACGTCATCCGCAAACAGTTCCAGCTGACCGGCACCAAGATCGGCTGCGGAACCGGTACCTGCGGAGCCTGCAACGTAATCCTTAACGGCAAACTTGTCCGCTCCTGCGTAACCAGAATGAAGCGCGTCGAGGACTGGGCCACCATCGTGACCATCGAAGGTCTGGGCACCCCGCAGAACCTGCACCCGCTGCAGAAGGCCATCATCAAGCACGGCGCCCTGCAGTGCGGCTACTGCACCCCCGGCTTCATCGTTTCCGCCAAAGCCCTCCTCGACGAAAATCCCGATCCGACCCGTCAGGACGTGCGCGACTGGTTCACCAAGCACAAGAATGCCTGCCGCTGCACCGGCTACATCTCCATCGTTGACGCCGTCATGGATGCCGCCAAGGTTCTGCGCGGAGACATGAGCGAAGCCGCTCTGGAATACAAGGACTGCGACGAAGGCCGCCTCTACGGCACCCGCTACCCCCGTCCGACCGCGGTTGCCAAGGTCTGCGGTCTGTGGGACTTCGGTATGGACATGCGCGAGCAGCTGCCTGAAGGCACCCTGTTCTGCTCCCTGGTCTATGCTGACGTAGCCCATGCCAACATCAAAGGCGTCGACATTTCCGCCGCCGAGAAAATGCCTGGCGTGGTCAAGGTCGTTACCGCCAAGGACATCAAAGGCAAGAACCGCATCACCGGTCTGATCACCTTCCCCACCAACAAGGGTGACGGTTGGGACCGCCCGATCCTCTGTGACGAAAAAGTCTTCCAGTACGGCGACGCCATCGCCATCGTCTGCGCCCAGACCCAGAAGCAGGCCGATGCCGCCGTTAAAGCCGTCAAGCTCGACCTGGAAGTGCTGCCTCACTACATGAACGCTCCGGCCGCCATGGCCGAAGACGCCATCGAAATCCATCCCGGCACCCCCAACGTCTACTTCACCCAGAAACTGGTGAAAGGTGAAGACACCAAGCCGATCATGCAAAAAGCCGCTTACGTGGTGGAGGGCGAGTACTACCTCGGCCGTCAGCCCCAGATGCCGATCGAACCCGATGTCGGCTTCGCCTACACTGACGAAGAAGGCCGCGTTTGTGTACAGTCCAAATCGATCGCCATCCAGCTGCAGGTGGCCATGATCGCTCCCGGCCTCGGTCTGGACGCCGACAAGCTGGTCATCCGCCAGAATCCCTGCGGCGGCACCTTCGGCTACAAGTTCTGCCCCAGTAACGAAGCTCTCTGCGCCGCGGCTACCATGGCTACCGGCCAGCCCTGCTACCTCGAGTACAGCTGGGCTCAGCTGCAGTTCTATACAGGCAAGCGCTCTCCCTTCTGGTTCAAGGCCAAAATTGCCGCCGACGCTAACGGCAAATTCCTGGCCGCTGAAACCGACTGGTCCGTCGACCATGGCCCCTACTCCGAGTTCGGCGACCTGCTGACCACCCGCGGCATGCAGTACTGCTTCTCCGGCTACGACATCCCCAACATGCGCGGTGAAGGCCGCACGGTCTGCACCAACCACTGCTGGGGTGCCCCCTTCCGCGCCTACGGATCTCCCCAAGCCTTCTTCGCTTCCGAGTCGCTGATCGACGAACTGGCCAAGAAGATGGGCAAGGATCCCTTCGAAATCCGTGAAATGAACTGC